>CBRAFL010000176.1:0-11213 GCA_967755055.1 uncultured bacterium | reverse complement strand
GGCGATCGCATCTGATCCGATTGCGATGCCATTGATCGCTTTCGTGAAAGAGTGGGGAAGGCTGGGTGCCGAGCCCACCGACAAATTCGTGCCCGCTTCGTCCACCAGAAGTATGCTGCACAACGTTCCTGGCTGCTCCGCCTCCACTCCCAATACAATCGATTCCAAAATCGTCGGCAACTTCGCGCCCGTTGCCATCAACGTCATCGTCTGAGTGCGGATCGCCTCGCGAGCATGCGCCGTTTTCAGGGCGGAAAAAACCGTCGCAGGTAGAAGTCCAACGATGGCGAACACCCCGAGGCTCACCATGATTTCAATGCTTTTTTGAGAGGCCGTTAGTGAGCTGGCTCCGAGCGCACCATACCCGAGTGCAGTGAAAAATTGGGCGAGCAAAGCTGTGACCAAAATGACCAAGGTGGTGCCGCGAAGTCCGAAGCGCAGCGCTGCCCAGACCGTAAAGGGAAACGCCACATACAATGTTTCCGTCTGCCGCAGCCACTTAAAATAAAAAGCCGAACAGGTCACGATGCAGATCCCACCGACGAGTGCGACGAACTCGAGCTTTCGTGCGGACGTGCTCCATTGGTTGGGCCGCTCCAAGCCGCGTTGCCACACGAGGATGGCCGGCGTCAGCAAAATCACTCCCAGCAAATCACTGGTGTACCACGCCGTGAATTGGTCCCAAAACGACAGGTGATCCACGCTTTGAACGACTAGCGCGCCGTTGAAAGCACCAGGCAGCAAACCCAGCACACCCGCCAACCCGATGACGCCCACCAGCTCGCGAACCGAGCTGAGGGTCGGCCGCTCGGCGATGAAGCGCCGTACCAACCAGGCCCCGAGGACGGCGGAAACACTGTTGCCCAAATGAGAGAGGAGT
Source organism: uncultured bacterium (assembly GCA_967755055.1). GTDB lineage: Bacteria > Verrucomicrobiota > Verrucomicrobiia > Opitutales > Opitutaceae > Opitutus. Next base: position 10,333 of record CBRAFL010000176.1, on the reverse strand, counting down.
ACCGCCGGCAACGGCCACGGATCCCATAGCGCATTGAAAACGACCTCGGCCATTCCCGCCGCAATAATCATGACGAGCCATTGTCGCGGCGGAGTCACGAGCAACACTCCCACAAACAATCCGCTCGAAAGCCAGACGTAGGAGACCGTGTTGGTCCAATGTGTAAAAAAGCCCGAGAAAATCGAGCATCCAAGAAAACTGAGCCCAAACAGCAAAGCCCGCGTCCAAGGCGCGACGGGTTTATAAGTGGGTTGAATCGTGGTGGGCACCGATGTGAGAGAAAATGAAACCAGTGACTCGGATAGGAAGGGACAAAGTGAGTCCGCCTGTCACTGAAATTACGGGACGCGCGCGGAGGTAAACGAGCTGGGGGATTGATTATGAAATGGATGTGCGGCGTGAGTGAGCGCAGCGGGCCTTTACTCATTCCCGCTCGCGGCGATGTAGACCGCGAAACCCGGCGATTGATGCAGATCGCGCGCCTGTAGCACGACATGCACATTCGCCGGATACGCGGATCTTCGTGCGATCAGGAGCTCGACGACCAGCGCTGAAGGGCGGCCTGCATTTCCGGAAGGCGAACGGGTTTCGTGATGTAGTCGTCCATGCCCGCAGCCAGGCATTTTTCGCGGTCGCCCTCCATGGCAATCGCCGTGAGGGCGATGATGTGCACGGGCGCACTCCACGGACACGGTTCGCCATTGGCCTCGAGCTTCCTGATTTGTCGCGCCGCCGCGAAGCCGTCCATTTCCGGCATCTGACAATCCATGAAGACCACGCTGTAAGGCTTTCGCTGGAGTGCGGACATTACCTCCAGGCCGTTGTCGGCGGTATCGGCGGAGTAGCCGAGTTTTTTTAGAGTCGCGAGGGCGACCTTCTGGTTAATCGGATTATCTTCGGCGAGGAGGATGTTGACGTTCTGGCGTTCGGCGAGAACGGAGGGAGAAATCGTCTCGGCAGCGCGGACATCGGTTTTTGCGAAAACGTGTTCGGCGGCGGCGCGCCCGATCACATCAACGAGACAGTCCAGCAGTCGCGACTGTTTGATGGGTTTGATGAGATACGCCGCGAGCCCAGCCTCGAGCATTTGTGCTTCGCCGAGATGTTTGCCGAGAGTGGCCAGTGCGATGAGTCGTGTATTGGCGATTTTCGGATCTGCTTTGATGGCGCGCGCAAGGGTGAGTCCGTCCATCTCCGGCATTTCGAGATCGAGCAGCGCGACATCATAAGGACGGCCCTCGGCGACCGCGGCGCGGAGAACTTGCAGCGCCTCGTGGCCGCCCGCGGCACTGCCTTTTTGCATTTTCCACGAGAATATTTGGTGTCGGAGAATCTGGCGATTGGTGGCGTTGTCATCGACGACTAACACGCGCAGATCCAGCGGATCCCGGCCAAACGGGGCCGGCTTCACGTGATCCGGTAGTTTGGGGAAATGCGCAGTAAACCAAAACGTGGAGCCTTTGCCGACTTCGCTCTCGATTCCAATCTCTCCGCCCATGAGCGCCACGAGCTGTTTCGAAATAGCGAGGCCAAGACCCGTGCCGCCGTAACGCCGCGTGGTGGATGTGTCCGCCTGGCTAAACGCGGCGAACAAGCGCTTCTGCACGTCGGGAGGAATACCAATGCCGGTGTCCTGCACCGCGAAGCGCAACGTCGCCACATTGTCGATGTCAGCGAGTTTGGTGATTCGAACCACGACTTCGCCGCCGGAGGTAAACTTGATCGCGTTGCCGATAAGATTAATGAAAACCTGCCGCAGCCGACCTGGATCTCCGCGCAGATGCTTCGGCACATCGGGCGCGATGGCGCTGACGAGTTCGATGCCCTTGCTCTGCGCGCGCTCAGCCAACATGTCGACGGCACCTTCGAGCGTATCGACGAGGTCGAAATCGAGGACTTCGATGGAGAGTTTTCCCGCCTCGATTTTTGAAAAATCGAGAACGTCATTGATGATGGTCAACAAGGCATCCGCGCTGTGGCGAATGGTGTTGGCGTACTCCTGCTGTTCGGGATTGAGCGGAGTATCAAGCAGTAGGCCCGTCAAACCGATGACTCCGTTCATCGGCGTGCGAATTTCGTGACTCATGTTAGCCAGAAATTCGCTTTTCGCGCTATTCGCGATTTCTGCAGTTTCCTTGGCGGCGCGTAATTCGCGGGTGCGTTCGTCGATGAGATGCTCGAGGTTCGCCACATCGCTGCGAGTCTGCCGGGATAGTCGCCATTTTTCAGTGAGCGCGGCGGCGAGCTGCAACGCTTCGACGTTGTCGAACGGCTTTTTCAAAATCACGAGGCGGTCGGATTGCCCGAGCTTCGAGATCATTTGGTCCCAGGAATAGTCGGAGTACGCGGTGCAGATCACGACCTGGAGATCGGGATCCTCCTGCCAGGCTTTCTCGGTTGTTTCAATGCCGTCCCAACCCGGCGGCATCCGCACGTCCATAAACGCCATCGCGTACGGCCGGCCCGCAGCGAGGGCGCGCCTGATCATCGCGACTGCCTCCTCGCCTTGGTACGCGGAGTCCAATTCAAAACTGGCCGCGGCCATGGGAGTGGTGGGCTCGCCAAAAAGCTCCGCCTCAGTGTCACTCATCGTCTGCACCCGATTTCTTCCCCCGAGAATTTTTCGGAAATCGTCGTGGATGGCGCGGCTATCGTCGACGATCAGAATGCGGAGATTTTTTTCGACGAGAGAGCTTTTCATGCAGTTTGGTCCTGAAGAAAATGATTTGGTTTCGGGCGCCCTGCGCCGGATTCCGGCTTCGAGTCTGGGGATGAATCGACCAAGCGGGGAATAACCAACGTGAAAACCGCGCCGAGGCCAGCGCCATCGCTATGTGCGGTCAGTGCGCCGCCCAGCTCCTTTGCCGTCAACGCGCCGCTGTGCAGCCCGAAGCCGTGGCCTTCTTTGCGCGTTGTGAATCCGTGCGCGAAAATTCGCGTGAGATTTTCCGCTGGAATGCCGATGCCGTTGTCGATGACCGCGATCTTGATCGATCTATCATCTTCGCTGATACGGACGATCACCTGCTTGTCAGTTCGCATCGAATCATCACACGCATACTTGGCGTTGCGGATGAGATTCACCAACACCTGCAGCACTTTGTGGCGCTCGAGCGTGACGATCGGCTGGGCCGTGTAATCACGGACGAGAGCGACTTCGTGGCGGGTCAGCGCACTCGAATTGATGCGGAGCGCGTCGTCGACCAGCTCGGCGAGCGGGATCGTTTCGACGACACCAGACACTTTCGCGAAGCTCTGCTGCATCGCGACGATCTCCTTGATGTGATCGATATTTTTTCGCAGATGACCGAGCTCCTCAGTCATCGCGCGTTGCTCGGCGAGCAGTTCTTCGCCGAGCGTGGCGAGATACGAGGGAAGGATTTTGCCCTTCGGATCGCTGGTGAGAAATGCGCCGATGTCGGCTGCACGGGCTTGAAGCATCGCGCCGATTTTCGGTACATACGCGGCCTTCGAAGCGCGCATCTGTTCAGTGACAAGCGTGGCGGAAACGTTGACGCTATTGAGCACGTTACCGACGTTATGGAGCACGCTGGTGGCGACCTCGGCCATGCCGGCCTGTCGCGAGGTTTCGAGCAACTGCCGGTGAACCTGCTCGAGTTTTTCCTCCGCGGCTTTGAGCGGCGTAATATCCTTGGAAATGCCCACGGTGCCGATGATTTCCCCGACGTTGTCGCGAAGTGGAATTTTGCTCGTGAGTACCCAGCTGACGCGGCCGTCGATCCACACTTCTTTTTCGATCTTGCCGATCAGCGGCCGACCTGTGCGGATAATTTCCTGTTCGTCATCGAACGCCGGCTGGGCGTGATCGCGGGTGAAGAAATCGAAATCCGTTTTTCCGACCATGTGGTCCGGCGAAGCCACTTTGAAATTAGCAGCCTGGGCCTTGCTGCACTTGATGAAACGGGACTCGCGGTCTTTGAAATAAATCTGGTCCGGCGAACTATCCAGCAACGCGCGCAACAAATCCCGTTCGTAGGCGAGACCAAATTCCGCCTCTTTGAGCTCCGTTACGTCACGCGTAACACCGAACGTGCCGATAATATTTCCGTGAGTGTCCCGCCACGGGGTCTTCGTGGTCATGGTCCACGTCACGTCACCCTTGGGTAAGATGGTTTTGTCCAGCCGGTCGATAACAGGGCGGCCCGTGCGAATGATCTCCTGCTCCTCGGTAAAGTAGATTTGAGCCTGATCTTTGGGCAGAATATCAAAATCGGTTTTGCCTCTGAGCGCATCGCGCTGCTCCAAACCGTGGTGACGCACCAAGGCTTCGCTATAGCGAACGAAACGTGAATCGCGGTCCTTGAAATACATGAGATCAAGGGTGTTGGTTAGCATCGATTCCAGTAGAGCACTCGCTTCAGCAATGGCTTCTTCCGCGTGTTTCCGCTCCGTGACGTCGCGGAAATTGATGACGACGCCGACGCACTGCCCGTTCACGCGCTGCGGCTTGCTATAGCGTTCGAAGATTCGACCGTCTTTCAGCTCGAGAATGTCAAAGACCTCCGCTTCGGGCTTTGAAAAGATTTTTTCGATACTAGCGGCGTAGCGCACGGGATCGCGCACCTGAGTGGTCGCGAATGCTCGCAACTCGGCGTGGGTTGCATTGCCGTCCATTTCGGGCGGCATCTTCCACATCTCTGCAAATTGCCGGTTGTAGCTTATCATCTTGTCGGAAAGCCGAACGGCGAGAATACCGTCCGCGGTTGAATCCAGCGTTGCCCGCAACAGCGCGAGTGAGTTCGCCAGTTCGTCGGTGCGTTGCCCGACTTTGGATTCGAGCAGTTCATTCGCGGCCTGCAATTTTTGCTGGGAGGCCTGCAAACGCTGGACTTTCCACTGATAGCCGCCGAACAGGGCAAGCGCGACGGCGAGGCCGCTAAGCGCATAGAACCAAAATCGCTCGTAGAATGGAGGCGGCAGCACGATCTTGAATTCATCGCCGGTCGTATTCCACACACCGTCGGCATTCGCAGCCTGCACGTGAAACGTATAGCGACCGGACTTGAGATTGTTATAGCGGACCGACCGCTGGCCCTCGCCGTCGCCCCACGCTGTATCAAAGCCATCCAGCTTGTAGCGGATTTGAATCTTTTTCGGCGCGATGTAGCTCAGTGCGCTAAAGAAAAATTCCACATTGCGGTCGCCCACCTCCAGCGCGGCGGTCCTCTGATCCGTGAATTCACGATCTTTCACGCGGATCTTTTCGATGTGCACGCGCGGTGGCACGCGGTTGGTCACGTAGTTAACCGGATCGACCATGACCACGCCACGTGGGTTCGGAAACCAGATGCGACCATCCCGGGTTTTGCAGGCCGAGTAGCCTTGGTCGGTGCGATCGATAAATTTCACGGATTCGAGTCCGTCGAAGCTGTCACAGGTGATATGCCGGGTTTTGCCTTCGGCGAAGTCCGTCAGATTTTCGCGGGAGACACGCAGGATGCCCCGGCCTGACGCCAGCCAGAAGAAACCGTGATCGTCGGGTACAATTGCGTAGATTCGGGCGTCGGTCAGACCATCGTCCTCGACGATTTTGGTCACGCGGTCGTCTTTGATTCGAATCAACCCCGTCGGCAGCCCCGCCCAAATGCTGCCGTCGATATCTTGAAGAACGAAGTGAACACGATCCGAGGAAAGGCCCTCAGCGACGGACCAGCGTTTGGTTTTGCCATCTTTGATTCGGAAGAGCCCGTGATTAGTTCCGGCCCAAATTGCTCCGTCGGTCGCAATATAGAGTGAATTGAACCAGTCGAAGTAAGGTGTTTCGCCTTCGAACTGGTAAGGCTCCAGACGGTAATCACGAATGCGATACAGATCGGGCCCGATGCCGACGACAATACCTGTGGCATCCTCCGCAAATGTTTCGGGCCATTGATCATTGCTGAACCGCGCAATCAACCGGCCGTTGGCGAGGACCGAGACGTTTTTGCTGCCGTCGGCCAGATAAACGTCGTTGTTTTTGGCGACGAACACGCGGCGGACGTAGTGATTCCCAAAGAAAATTGAATCGTCGGTGTAGTTGGTGGCCTTGTGACCATCGAAGTAAGTTGCGCCACCGGTCGCGCCGATCCAGAGCCCACCCTGCGGCGAGGCCGTGATGGAAATGACTGCACCGGCGACGAGCCCTTCCTTGTCGGAGTAGATCGGGAACTTGAGATCGCTGAGCTGGCTTAGCCCCTCGACTGTGCCGACCCAGAGACTCCCTTCGGCATCTTCGAAAAGGGATGTCACGCTGTCGCTGCCGAAGCCATCCGCTTTTCGCAGCATCGTGAATTTCCCCTCTTGAAAACGGCAGAGCCCAAAATCCTTTGTGCCGGCCCAGAGCAAGCCGTGTCGATCGACGAGCAGTGCGTTCGTTTCGGTGGTGGAGAAGAAAATTTCTTTCCGATGAAAGTCAGCATCGTAGCGATAGGTGCCTGAACTCGTCCCGACCCACAGGTCACCTGCGCGATCCTGCACGATCGAACGGATGTTGTGCTGTTTCAGATCGGTATCAGGGAACGATTTGAGGTCACCGTGTTCCCAGTAGAAAAGCCCTTTTTCCGGCGTGCCGATCCAGACTCGTCCCAAGCGATCTTCCCACAGCGTGATCACCGGTCCGAGCTTGTCGTCAAAGTGTGTCTCCTCGGGTTTGCCAGGCATCCACCGCCCCCAGCCGAAAACGGAAGCGGTCCAAATCGCGCCATCGTGAGCGACCAGGATGAAGTTGGAATTCGCGCCCGGCGCGGTCCACCGACTGTCGCTGATCGGCGAAAATTTTTTGCCGTCGTAACTGCCATAGCCGCCGCCACCAATCGAAAACCACACTTTGCCATCCTCGGCACACTGCATTTGGCGGACGTCCTGCCCCTGTGCTTCGGGCAAGCTGATGGGAATGACTTTGAATTCCTGCCCGTCGAAACGGATCAAACCGTTTTGACTGCCGAGCCAGATATAGCCGTCGGGCGCCTGCGTAATTGCGCTGATTTTATCAGCAGGCAATCCGGCCAGCCGGCTCCAATTGCGACAGTTGAATTGAAAAATGGATTTGCCCGGGTCGAGCGCGTGCAGCGCTGGCATGAATGCGAGCGAGCACAGAAAAAAGAATGTCGCGCGCCAGGTTCGAGATAACATGAATGCGGATACGCCTTGCGGCCGAAAAAAAAGGGCGAGATGGTTCAACGCAGAACGGAGGGGACGATGACGGACGCCATCCGGTTGAGAGCACTGCGTTGAGACCTGAGAGTCAGATCTGGCGGTAAAGGGGCACGAGACGGGAAATTCATTTTCTTGGTTTTTCTTTCAAGCTCAGTTTTCAACTCTCAATGGTTTTAGTTCGGCTGAAGAGGGGTTGCTCGCGTCGAGGGTCTCACGAATCAACGTGCTGAGTTGGCGCGGCGAGTAGGGTTTGTGGATAAATCGCGTCGCTTTCGTCGGTGCGAAAACGGTTCCCATGGTTTCCTGGGTGTAACCGCTCGTGAAGATGACCGCGAGGCCGGGTTTTTCTGCGAGCAGCTTTTCGGCGAGCGCCGGCCCAGTCAATTCATCAGGCATGACCATGTCGGTGAGTAACAGACTGATTCGGTCCGCATGCCATTTCCAGACTTCCAAGGCGTCGAGTCCTGATCGTGCTTGCAAGATCCGGTAGCCCAGCGGACGCAGCACCGCGACGGCGAATTCGCGAACGCTCGCCTCGTCTTCGACGATCAAGAGTGTCTCACCACCGCCGTTGACCGGAGTCTCGCTCGTGACGGCCTTGATCGGAATAGCGCTGCGTTGCACGGACGCGGGAAGAATCATGGTGAAACAAGTTCCGACGCCAACCGTGCTCTCCACCTCGAGCCAGCCGTGATGCTGTTTCACAATGCCGAAAATCGTGGCGAGCCCGAGACCCGTTCCCTTGCCGACTTCTTTGGTCGTGAAAAACGGTTCGAAAATTCGCCCGATGATTTCAGGCGGAATGCCGCTACCGGTATCTCGCACACTCAAACTCACGAAACAGCCCGGACGCGCGTCCTCTTTGCCGCGCAGATCGGCTTCACTGAGTTCGAGAACTTGCGTCTGCAACGTGAGCGCACCGCCGTGCAGCATCGCGTCGCGAGCATTGACGGTGAGGTTGACGAGCACCTGCTCCATCATGCTGATATCGGCGTCGATCAATGGGAGATTGGTGTCGAGCTGAAGCTTGAGATCGATGTGTTCACCGATCAGGCGACGAAGCATCGAGGCGATCTCCTCGATCGTTTGATTGAGATCGAACGAGACGCGCTCGATCGGGCGCTTGCGACTGAAGAAGAGCAATTGACGCGTGAGACTGCTCGCGCGCTGCCCGGCGGTATAGATTTGTTTCGCCGCGTCGCGCGTGAAATCGGAAACGGTGGCATCGTTGAGCAGCATGCTGCTCCAGCCGTTGATCACGGTGAGAACGTTGTTGAAATCGTGAGCGATGCCGCCGGCGAGCTGGCCGATTGCCTCCATTTTTTGAGACTGCCGCAGTTGAGCTTCGACGAGAATGCGTTCACGGCGCAGCCGGCGTTCGTCGAGCGCGTTGGAGACGGCGAGACCGAGGCGCTCGAGCCGGTCCTTCAACAAATAATCGGTGACGCCCTGCTTGATACATTGCGCGACGAGTTCGCCGCCAAGCGTTCCGGAAATAATGATAAACGGAATATCGAGCTTCGAGTCCTGAAGTTTTTTCAGGGCGGTGAGACCGTCGAAGTGCGGCAGATCATAATCGGCGAGAATGATATCGACGGACGCGTCGAGCAGACTCACGAAACCCACTTCGGTATCCACGCGATTCCAGCTCGGATCGAAACCACTTCGGCGCAGCTCGCGCACGATCAATTCTGCGTCCGTCGGTCTGTCCTCCAGAAGGAGAACGCGGATGCTTTTCTTGGACGCCGGAGAGTCGGTGGGCGATGAGATCAATGAGTGTGGGAGCGATCTCAACCAGACGGCTTCATGGGATCACGGTTGATCGGTGATGAAGCTGGCTTGCGGCAGCGATGCGTGCCTCGACCGCAGAGAATTCATCGGAGGTTCTCAGCACAAATTGTGTGCATGACGGAATTTCAGTTAATTTTTACCGGTGAGGGAATCGCCCGGCTACGCGCTCCTTAAAATCGTTACAGTTAAGTTGATCCGATTTGTTGAAAATCCAACCCCCTAAACGTTTTAATCGCCAGAACTTCGCGGTACAAAGCTCGGCAACATTGGCTAATAAGTTGCTTTAAGGTGCGCTGCGATTTGGAAGCGAGAAGTAGAAACTCGCGCCCGCCTGCGGAGTCGATTCCGCCCAAACTTTGCCCCCGTGCCGGTGAACGATTCGCTGCACCAAGGCAAGGCCGACACCGGTACCTTCGAATTCTTCCTGACTGTGGAGACGCTGGAACACGCCGAAGAGTTTATGAGCGAACCGCGGATCGAAGCCGACGCCATTATCTTTGATGCAGTAGGTGCTGAACCCGTCCTGACTCCCGCCGCTCACGGTGATCGCAGGCTCCGGATGAGGACTGGAGAACTTAACTGCGTTCGCGAGCAAGTTGGTGAAAACCTGCCGCAGCATCGAACGATCGCCGCTCGCTTCGGGGAGAGTTTGAAGATCGAAGGCCGGCATTTTTTTGAGCGGAGCTGCTTCGATCAGATTTTGAAACGCGCTGTGCGCGAGCCCGGTCATATCGACAGGCGCAGCGTCTAGCTGCTGTCGACCGGCGCGGGAAAATGCGAGCAGGTCGTCGATCAACTGACCCATGCGCCGTGTTTCGTCACGAATGGTGCCGAGCAGGCGATGACCCTCGGCGTCGAGCTTGTCGCCGCAATCCTCGCGCAGCGCGCGCGCGAAACCGGCGATCGCGCGTAATGGCGAACGCAAATCGTGCGACACCGAATAAGAGAACGCCTCGAGTTCCTTCATCGCGGCTTCGAGACGGGAAGTGCGTTCGCGCACGCGCTCCTCAAGTTGCGCGTTGAGCTGTTTGAGTTCGCGCCGCTCGGCACTTTCGCGGAGTGCGCGGCGAACCACGGGAACGAGACGCTTGATGTGTTCCTTCACCACGTAGTCTGTGGCTCCGCGATCCAGCGCTTCGATTGCAGAATCCTCGGCCAACGTTCCGGTGAGAAAAATAAATGGAATCTCCGGCGCGCGTTGACGGGCGAGTTCAAGCGCCTCCAAACCGCTGAAACCTGGCAGCGTGAAATCAGCTAAAATAATCAGATGACCGCGATCGAGCTCTGAGAGGAATGCGTCTCTTCGCGAGACCAGTTTAATTTCGCAATCCGGCCACGCCAGATGAAGCAAACCCTCGACGAGTTGAGCGTCCTGAGCGTGATCTTC
>CBRAFL010000175.1:0-11218 GCA_967755055.1 uncultured bacterium | reverse complement strand
CTGCTCGGACTGACGGTCGTGGCGCTGGTTTGGCGGCGCGGACAGATTGTGGACGACAGCGCCCGACTCGGAGCTGCGCTGGCGCTTTATTTTTTCTGGACGGTCGGCGGATGGGCGTGGCTGGTCGCACCGCTCGTGCTGCTGTTCAGCTATGTACGTCTGATGCCAACAGTGCCGGGAGGCATACCGCGTCACAACCTCGTCGCGATCATCTGCGTGAGCTCGGCGGGGCTGGTATGGTGTGTCGCGCACGCATTCTCGCCGCACCCGCAATGGCTGTGGCTCTTCACGGTCGGCATCGCAACGCATCAGGCGATGATCGCGATTGTACGTTTTTCCCAGGGACACCCGACCTGGTCGCGTACCGCGTGGTGGAGTCTCGGTGTTGCGCAGGCCATCGGAATGCAAGGCCTCGCGTTCTGCGCGATCGATCGCGGCCAGACGGTTACTCCCGCGGTGATCGCCGTGGGAGCGTTGTCGATCGCGGCGGCAGCGGGCGGATTCGTGCTCTGTGAACGCCGGCTGCAACTTCCGGAAGATCTCAGTCTGCGTTGGTGGAAACAAGGAACGGTCGCCGTGCTCGCTTCCGGTTTCGGTTTGTTGATCGCGCGATTATGAGCTCTCCGGCGGCCGACCATAAAGGCGAAGATCTGCGTTTAAATAGAACCGGACCGACGGGTGCGGGTGAGGCGTGGTTGTGGTGGAAGACCGTGCCGGCGCTGGAGGGCGAGCGGCTCGGTGTGATCGGAAATTTTTCCGCGGACAGCCTTGCAGTAGCGGCAGCGGTGTTGGACGCGGCCGAAAGCGAACTGCGGACTCAAGGCTGCACGCTAGCCGTGGGACCGATGGACGGCACGACGTGGCGGCGTTATCGCTTGGTGACGGAGGCCGGGAGTGAGCCGCCATTTTTTCTCGAGCCAAGTAATCCGGCGGCATGGCCCGACTGGTGGCGTGCCGCGGGGTACACTCCGCTCGCGGAATACTACTCAACGGCTACTGACGACCTCGCCGCGCGCGACACGCGTCTCGACGGCGTGGCGGCGAGAATGCGCGCGGCGGGGGTGACGATCCGCGCGTTGGATTCCGCGCGGTTCGACGACGAGCTCGCCCGGATTTACGACGTATCCGTAATTTCGTTTCAGGATAATTTTCTTTATACACCACTGCCCAAAAACGCTTTTTTTGCGCAGTACCGCGCGATTCAAACCCGGGTCAATACTGAGCTGGTGCTACTCGCCGAGCACGCCGGGCGACCGGTGGGTTATGTTTTCGCAACACCCGATTTCGCGCAGGCGCAGCGCGGTGAAACGGTGACGACGATCATCGTGAAAACGCTCGCGGTACTGCCGGGCCGGGCGTACGCGGGACTGGGCGCGTTGCTCCTGGGGGACGTTCACACGGCGGCGCAGCGACTCGGTTTCACGCGGGCGATCCACGCGCTGATGCACGAGGCGAACAAGTCGCGAAACCTGAGTGCGCATTACGCAAAGACGATTCGGCGCTACACGTTGTTTTCGAAGCGGCTCACCTCATGACGATCGGGGATATTCTCCGTGAGCAGGCTCGTTCGCGTCCGACGGCAACGGCTCTGATCGATGACCGGGTCGGACGCACACTCACGTTTGCAGAGTTAGAAGAGGCGGTGGCGCACGCCGCAGCGTGGTGGCAGGCGCAAGGACTCCGGCGCGGGCGGGCGGTGCTGGTGTTCGTGCCGATGTCGGCCGATTTGTACGTGGCGATGCTCGCGTTGTTTCGCATCGGAGCAGTGGCACTCTTTCTCGATCCGTCGGCGGGACGCGAACATCTGGAACGTTGTTGCGCGAGATGGGCGCCGGATGCGCTGCTGGCGGTTCCGAAGGCGCACTTACTGCGGCTGCGTTCGCCGGCGCTGCGACGAATTCCGATCAAGGTGAGTGTGGGCTATTGGGTTCCGGGCGCGCGTTCATGGCCGAGTCGCTGGGCTGGTGCCGGGCTGGTGACGAGTCTTGCGGAGTCAGAAGATGCCGCGCTGGTGACGTTCACGAGCGGGAGTACGGGCGTGCCGAAAGCGGCGGTCCGCACGCATGGATTTTTGCTAGCGCAGTATCGCGCCCTAGCGCCGAGCATCGCGTTGGAGGCGGGCGAGGTTGATCTCGCGACGCTGCCGGTTTTCGTGCTCGCGAATCTTGCGGCGGGAGTGACGACGGTGATCCCGGACGTGGATTTGCGACGACCAGGCGCGATCGATGCGCAAAAAGTGTTCTCGCAAATCGAGCGACGTGGCGTGACCCGGATTACGGCTTCACCAGCGTTCTTCGAACGACTGGTCGCTTATGGAAAAGGCACCGGGCGAATGCTCCCCGCGCTGCGAAAAATTTATACGGGAGGCGCTCCCGTATTTCCGCGTTTGCTGGAAGCGCTGCGAAGCCTCGCGCCGAACGCGCACGTAGTGGCGGTTTACGGGTCGACCGAGGCGGAGCCCGTTGCGCACATCGAGGCTGGCGAGATAACGGACCGAGACTTGGCCGCGATGCGGGCGGGCCAGGGACTGATTGCAGGCGTGCCGGTGATGGAGATTCGACTCGCGGTTGTATCGGATGAATGGGGACGGCCACGTATGGAATTGAGCGCAGAGGCTTGGACGAAAGCCGCGTTACCGATGGGTGCGATCGGCGAAATCGTTGTGAGCGGTGAGCATGTGCTGAAAGGTTATCTCGGTGGCATCGGCGAGGAGGAGACGAAATTTCGCGTGGCAGGTGAGGTCTGGCATCGCACCGGTGATGCGGGCTGCTTCGACGAGCACGGACGGGTCTGGTTGTTGGGTCGTTGCGCCGCACGGATCGATGACGCGCGCGGGCGACTGTACCCGTTTGGCGTGGAGTGCGTGGCAATGACCTTTCCCGAAATCCGGCGCGCGGCGGCGCTCGCGCACTCGGGGAGGCGGTTGCTCGTGATTGAAGCGAAGAAAGCTGAAACGCTCGAGCGACGTTTGCGATCGGCGATCGCGTGGGCGCAGATCGATGACGTGGTCTTTGTAAATACCATCCCGGTTGATAAGCGCCACAACGCGAAGATCGATTATCCGGCACTGCGAGAGACGTTGAAGGACCGGTGCTAACGAGACGGCTGAATCAGCCGCCATAGAGCGGAGTCCGCATCGGTCTACCTCGATGCGAGATTTTGGGCAAAAAAAGAGCCCGCCGTGTACCCCTACACGGCGGGCATTACTTTCTTAGTTACCCCATCCTCCGCTAAGCGGAGGAGATGAGGACATAATCGCCCGCTTACGCAGATTCTCAAATCGAATCTTTGCACTAAAGGCCGCCAGTAGCTGCAAATGTACATGGTATAAGCTCCTTCGCGGGTCGAAAAAATAGACGCGAACAGAAATCTGCAGGGGACGCATCGAAGGCGCACCTTTTCTCGGGCCACAAATATCCGTTCCTAAAATACTTATGAAAATTGACCAGCTGTTCGTGGCCGCAGCTTCTTTGGGCGATGCTCGCCCCTTCGTTTCCGCGAGAGTTATGCAGATCAAAGCACTTTCCCGCGAAAAGGTATGAACTCTCTGCCATAATCCGGGAATCTCGGTGGGTCGCTAGACTGACTGTTGCGTCCACGCGTACCTGCCCACTCCTTCGATTTCGAGCATTTCCTCCGGATAAACTCTATGGCTGACTTCCATTTGCGCGTAACGATCGCCGTTTGGCAGAACGATCGATGGCAGAACGAAATAGTTTTCGTTTCCGCTCAAAAGCCCGAGACAAACGGTGTAATCGTCTTCTTTAAACGACACTTCGCGCCGATCCTTCCGAAATGGTCGAGGCCAGTCCGCCCGGGTGAGGCCACCACTTTCAACGGCCTCCGGTGGCGGAAATTTTTCGAGAAAAGCCGTAAGATCATCGAGACTCTCAATTTCGAGCAATGACTGCCATACCTTAGGCACGTTGAGCACTGTGCTGAATGTTTTTCTTTCCATCTCGACGCCGGTTCGCACAGCTAAACACACGCCGAAAAAAAAATCTTCGCAACTGATAGGCGCGTAAAACCCCCGGTCTTCGTTATAATACTATCTCCGGAGGGCTGCAAAGTGTGCGGGCTCGTGCCCCGTGCAGCGTTTCCTGTACCTGGTATCTCGTTACCGTCCTGATGCCGTGGTGCTCTTTTATCTGAACACCTCGCACTGCAATTGTCACTGCAAGTCACGGAAACAACTGCTGCGTGGCAAATTCAGCAGGAATTCAGATAAATCACTTCGTCGCTTCCGCCACCCTCGCTGTCGCTCAATTGACGGTCACCGTGAACGCGTCTTTCACCAAACCGTTCTCTTCCAGAAATGCTTTTAGTGAATCGTAGGTCGCCGTCTGAAGGCCGGAGGCGTCGCGATCTTCGCGACTCAGTCCACGAACAAATGTGCTGCCGAACGACTGAAGCGGCCCAAGGCGAACCGGCGTTGGTTTGAAGTACGCGCGGATGTTATCGTAAATCCGGCGACGATCGTCCGTTTGATAGATCCCCGCGACGCAGATTTTCAGTGCATGCGTGACACAATTATCGAATCGGTCGACCCACGGATTGGTGAGGAGGTTGTAGGACGGGTTATACAACGACCGGTAGGCCGGTGAACGGATGACTCGAAGAATTCGTTCCTGCAGGATTTCGTTCGGTACGCACACCACAACGTCCGGTTCGAATATGCCCGCCACAAAATCGTAAGTCAGATCCTGTTTCAGATAACTGCGGTCCTCCCGTCCTTCTCCACCTTGGTAGAGATTATAGACGGTGTAGGTGTGGAACACCGTGCCGTCTTCTGCCCGCACGGCTTCAAACACCGCGAAGGCAACGTGCGTGTAACTGATTCCGCGCGGCAACTCCGACCGCGGCCGGCCGGAACGTGCGATGATCGCGAGGTTTACTTTTTTGGTATCGAGCTCGTCGTTGACCCTGAGTGCGAAATTCCGAATCGCGTCGTCACCGTATTTATCAACACCAACTTTGCTGTCAGCACTGCCGGCCCACAGCACCGGCTG
Source organism: uncultured bacterium (assembly GCA_967755055.1). Taxonomy (GTDB): domain Bacteria; phylum Verrucomicrobiota; class Verrucomicrobiia; order Opitutales; family Opitutaceae; genus Opitutus. Next base: position 6,209 of record CBRAFL010000175.1, on the reverse strand, counting down.
CATCCACGCGACGGCGAACAGCAACGCCGTCGCGTACCCCAGACTCTTCAACCAACGATTCATGGCGTGATGATGACCGCTGTTACAATTGCGCTTTCACGGCTTCCGCAGGCGAAGGATCAACTGGCTTCGCGGGAACCTTCTTCAGCGGCGGAACGGATCGCTCGCGGTTGAGCGCCGGCCGTTTGGCTGGTTCACCCGAAGCGAAGTCCCACAATTTCCTGCCATCGTTCGCCACGCCCATTCCCACTTCCGTACTCACCGTGCCCACGCCGGCGACCAGCGCTCCGCTGCCGCCCACGGCGACACCGCTGAGCATCACTGGCACGGCTACGATGCCTGAAGCCACTCTGAGCGAACCTTTCGCTGAATCGCCGACAGCGGACAACGCTTCACCGGAAGCTCGGCCCGAAAGCGTCACCGCGTTCGAAACGTGACCGACGGCGGCGCAAGACTGGGCAGACAAAGCGGTGGTCCCAAAAAGGAGAACCACCGCGAACCGGGCAATTAATTTCAGAGGTGTTTTCATGACACCCGCAGCGTATCCGAATTTTGCGTGCGCGGTGAGTTGATAGATTTAATACACCCATCCGAAAAATTGATGTCACGCCGCGACCGCCGCCGATCATTCGGCAGACGAAATTATTCGCTTCCGAAAATCAGGACTCCGTCGAACCCGACGGCGCTTCGCTCGCCCGAGCATTACGAGCCGGCTGCGGTGTCCAGCGTCGGTCCGCTTCCGGGTGCGCTCGTTGCGTGTCGCTCGCAAACATCTGCTCAAAAGCTTCGATATTCTGGCGCGCGTTTTTGAAATACGCGTCGTCGTCCTCCCAATATTTGGCCAGTTCACGAACGCTTTTTTCGTCGTGGCGCTTAAACACAATGGCCGCGCGACGCGCTTGATGAACGGGCATGCCGAGTTCTCGAAGGACATCGACGCCGAGATCCAGCGAGCTGCCGAGCGTCTCGCGATAAAACGTCATCACGCCGCGTTTTTGAAACTCATACGCGTGAACCCGCCCGGCTGCGCGAACGAAAATTTTCAGCGCGGGAAAATGTTTTTGCACCAACTCCACCAGCCGGACGGCCTGGTCCTCGCCATCAATCGCGATGACGATCGCTTTCGCTCGCGCTGCCCCTGCGGCGTGGAGCAAATCCAGCCGCGTCGCATCGCCATAGAAAACCTTGATACCGAGTCGGCGGACGACTTCCACCTGCTCCGCATCCAAATCCAGAACCGTTGTGCCCACGCCATTCGCGCGCAGCAATCGACCGACGATATGGCCAAACCGGCCGAAGCCCGCGATGATCACGGGATTGTCGCCAGCATCAATCGTGTCGGCCTCGCGTGCCGGACCACGCGCCCGCGCAAACCTCGGTTGAACGTATCGCTCATTAATTACGAAGAGCAACGGCGTGACCGCCATCGAAAGCGCGACGACGGCCACGAGTGGCTCGGCCTCGGCTCGCGTGAGCACGCGGTGATCGACCACAAACGACAGCAGCACGAACGCAAACTCTCCGCCCTGCGCGAGTGCGAACGAGAAGAGCATGCCTTCAGGCGTTGCGAGCTTGAACACCTGCGACAGCGTGAACAGCACGATGAATTTTACGGCGAGCAGCGCGAGCACCAGGCCCGCAATCAAACCGGGTTGAGCGCGCATCAAGCCGAAATCGATTCCCGCGCCCACGCTGATGAAAAACAATCCGAGCAACAGGCCTTTGAACGGCTCGATATCCGCCTCGAGTTCGTGGCGGTATTCACTGTTGGCGAGCACGACGCCGGCCAAAAATGTTCCCAGTGCTGCGGATAACCCGACGAGTTGCATCACGAGTGAAACACCGATCACCAGTAGCAACGCGGCTGCCGTGAAGAGCTCGCGCAACTGGGTTTTGGCAATCGCACGAAACAACGGGTTCACGACGTAACGTCCCGCGAGGACGATGCCGCCCACGGCGGCGACGATCACGAGCGCTTGCATCCAACTTGGCAGACTGGCGGTGCCCGTCTGGTTTGCGATGGACGGGGCATCAGCAGTCGAATTCATCGCGAGGAGAGGCAACAACGCGAGAATCGGAATGACCGCGAGGTCTTGAAACAACAGCACGGAAAACGCCGCCTCGCCGCCCGGCGTTTTAAGTTTTCCACGCTCTTGGAGCGATTGCAGGACAATCGCGGTGGACGACATCGCCAGAATGAGACCAGACGCAAACGGCACCCGTAGTCCGAGACCGGCCGCGTAACCGATCGCCATGATGACGCAGGCTGTCCCGGCAACCTGTAGTCCGCCGAGCCCGAGCAACTGCGCGCGCATTCGCCACAGCAGCGCGGGCTGCAGTTCCAAGCCGACGAGGAACAGCATCATGACGACACCGTATTCCGCGAAGTGCATTACATCCCCTGAGCGCTCGCCGACGAGCCCGAGCACGTGCGGCCCGATCAGCACACCGGCTACGAGATAACCGAGCACGGAGCCGAGACCGAGCCGTTTGGCGATTGGCACGGACACGACGGCCGCCACGAGGTAAATGAACGCATGGAGCAGCATCGATTCGGTGTGCATGGGGAGAAGGATTTTAATCGCCGGCAAATGCGCAAGGAATCGAGCATACGCCCGGCCATTTGCGGCCACAACTCGCGCGACGCTGAAGGGTCAGTCCGGCAAACGACTGGTCGCCGCATCGTAGTAGCGGCAGGCCTCCGCGCCGGGTGGTCCCAAGTTCGAATTCCGAAGTTCGAAGTTCGAATCCTACTCCGATCTTCGTCTTCGAACTTCGATCTTCGACTCTCGAACACAGCAGGCACGGAGGCCTGCGCTACGTAAGATCCGCCTCAGCTCGGCGGCGCGGCGAAATCGATGGGAATCTTCACCTTCACGTCCACCGGTTCGCCGCCGCGACGAGGCGCCTTAAACACCCACTGCGCCAGCGCGGTCGCGGCCGACCAACCAAACTCGGGTTGCGACGCCGATACGATCCGCGGCAAACGTGCGCGCCCATCGCGATCGACAATAAATTCGATTTCCGCGTGGCCGGCCGGCCCACCACTGGTCTTCAACGCGACCGGGTATTCCGGGCGGACGCGATAAATCGGCGTGAGTTTTTCATCGAGACCTTTGGCACCGCTCACTTCGCCGCGCCGTAACGCGAGCACCAGCCGCGCCTGCGGATCCGAGTCCGCCACAGCATCCAAAGGAATCGCTTTGAACTCCGCCCGCTTGATCAGCGCCACCGAAACGACGTGATTATTTTCGACCGGCCGACTGAAGGCCCACGTTTCCACCGCGGCCACCAGCGCCCCACCGAACTCCGGCTGCGTTGCCTCACGCAGATGCACGTCCGTCACGGTACCGGATTCGTTCACGGAAAATTCAACCGTCGCCGAACCGCCCTCGCCCTTGAGCAACGCCTCCACCGGACAAACCGGATCAGCGACCACGAGGAGTTCGGGTGTCACGCTCGGAGCGGAGCCGTCCGGCGCCGTAATGCCATTCGCTGCCAGCACCTCGTCGATTTTTCCGACGAGCGAATCGAATGACATTTTTCCGTCAACGGGCGCCTGCAGCGTGAGATCGCCCTGCGTGCCCGGGCTGAACTCCCACTGGTTCAGGCACGCCAGCGCCGGCAGGACGAAATCCGCGTGTGATGCCGCAAGTATCCGCGGTTGTACCACGTGGCCGTCGGTCGTCACGACGCCTGCGAAATGAACCACGCCGGCAAGCTTTCGTTCAGTGAGAACTTCCGGGTAGTTGCCGGGCGGCGCAAATTTGGCCTTGGGCGCAACGCGTGGAGCGAGCGAGAACGCCTGACGCTCCGGAGGGAGATTGTTCGCCGATTTCTTCTGCTGTCCGACGGCGGGCGAAAACGTCACCAGCGTTTCGAGACAGCAAGCGATCGGTTGTCCGTTGTCCAACGCCGGAGCAAATACCCAACTTTTCACTGCCGCCAGCGCCACCTCGACGAAGGCTGTATCCGAATCATCGAGTGCGTGCGCCGTCGTGACGTGACCCGTTTCGTCGACGATCAAACGGACGTTAACCATCCCACTCTGTCGGGCTTTCAAAGCCGCCTCCGGGTAGATCGGCGGCGTCCACTCGCGGAGCAAGGCCGGGCCATCGACCTTAAGTTTTTCTTCCGCCGGCGGCTGCGGTGCAGCGGCAAACAGCGGGCTGTTGACGGCCAAAAGTGTGAGTGAAACGCAGCAGAGCGCTGAAGAAACAAAGCGCTGCCGCGATAGAAACGAGCGAATGAAGCAGGGAATCATGGGAAAAGTAAGGAAGGAACCGGCCACTGAAAATCGGCTCATTTGGTCGTTCTTATTCTCGTAATCTTTCTCGTTCTCCTCCCCCGATGACTACTTTTCGAATCGAGAAAGAGAACGATAACGAGAATGAGAACGAAGGATAAATTTATTTACGCGCTACGGCTGAGGTGGAGCCTTGTCGGCGGCGGGCGTGTCATCGACCGGCTTAAAGCTGATCGGAACCCGCACCCGCGTGACACCCGGTTTGCCTTTGCTGTGTGGCGGCGCGAATTGCCACGTGCTCACCGCTTGCACGGCGGCGTAACCAAATTCTGGTTTCGTGGCCGAAACGATTCGCGGCAGGTGTACGCTGCCGTCCTCGTTGACCAGAAAATCGATGACGGCGTCGCTGCTCCCGGGAGGCTCGCCGCGCAATGATCGCGGATAAACCGGCAGCCGCGTGACAGTGGGTTTCAAACGCTCATCCAGGTCAGTCGATTTCAGGATGCGCTCAGGGTGTTTCTCCTCGAGTCGGAGCAACGTCCGATCCACCTCGGAAACCAAAGTGTCATTGTACGACCCGAATTCCTGCTCAAATCTGAGCAGCGCCTGAGTAGGCCGGGCGGCTTTGAGCGCGGGACTATATTCAAAAAGATCCACTGATGCCTGGAGCGCGTAGCCCAGTTCCGGGCGATCGGCTTTTACGATTTTCGATCCCATGACTCTGCCGTCCGGGCCAATCAACATGCTCACGGACGCCGTTCCCTTCACGTGATCGCGCAGGAGCGCATAAGGGTAGATCGGTGTGACGAGCGCCTTGAGAGCCGGGGCGACATCATAACGAAGTTCTTCCGGTAGCTTGTCCTGATTCGCGCGGTGTCGCACCTCAAGTCCGTCGCCGCCACCATCGAACATGTCCAACGAAAAGGAAATCGGCTGCTGCATTTTGCAGTTCACGGGCACGCCGGCCGAGCGTGCCGGTTCGAATTTCCAGCGGCGAATCGCCGTAAGCGCGGCTTCGTTAAACGCGGGATTCAGGGTGCGAACAACGACCGGCTCCCGCACACGGCCCTCGATATCGACGACAAACTCGACGACGACATTGCCCCGCAGTCCGCTTCTGCGCATCGCGAGCGGGTACACGGGCGGCGTACGCGAGATCCATTTCGGCGGCACTTCGTTCTTGCTGGGCTGGGCGCGCGGCGGAGCCACGATGAACGGCACGCGGACTTCGGCGGCAACCGCGACGCCCGCTTTTCGGGCCGGCGCGAATCGCCACTTTCGCGCGACCGGTGCGAACAGCGACTGAAATTCCGGCGACGTATCTTTCAATTCCAGGATCTCTCCATTTTCATCAAGGCGGACCGTCACCCAAATCACCTGCGGCGGAATCGGCTGCTGATGCGGTCCGGTGGCACGGCTCCGGTCGATGATCACCGCGGCATCGAGCAACCGCGGTGTGGCGTCTTTGGCGTCGGACGCGGACGAAGCGGGGTTAAATAAAATCGACAACGACACGCTGGCGTTGACGGGACTGCTCGCTCGCCGCGCCGGCTTGAATTTGCCGCGCTCGCCAGATGCTTCTTCCACGGCCTGCGCGTAGGCGGGCTGCGTGGCGTCGATCTGCCACGACAGCACCTTGCCGTGATCGTCCACGAAGAAGTTGATCATCGCCCACCCGATGTCCGTCGTTTTTTTCAGATCATACGGAAACTTTGGACGCAGCGTGGAACCGAGGGTTGGCGGTGTGTCGGGCGCGTCATCGGGCGACACCCAGGCGATCGGGGTCACTGTCACGTCCTGCGCCACGAGACGTACTGCCCCGAACGCGAAAACGAATAACCCGATGCGACGCAACGAGGCCGGAGAAAAGCACGTCATTCGCCGCGAGCATGCAAACGCGCCAACGCTGGTCAACGCAAGGCGCTGTCAAATTACGCTCGCTGCGCAGCTCTCTGGTTTCTGT
>CBRAFL010000174.1:0-11268 GCA_967755055.1 uncultured bacterium | reverse complement strand
TCTGTCGAGCCCTGCGCCTCGGCGTCGCCGCGCTCGAAGAGCGATTGCGATTGAAGCTGCGCGAAGAACTCGGCGTCACCTATTCGCCGGGCAGCGCGATTTACCGTGCGGCGTCTCAACCGGATTTCGGCCTCGTCACTGTTGAGCTGACCTTTCCCCCAGCTAATGCGCTCAAACTCGCCGAACTCACCCTCAAGCTGTCCGTCGATTTCGGGGGGAAGGGAATCACCAAGGAAGAATTTACGCGCCTCCGCGAACCGCTCCGCATCGCCGCCGTCGCGGATCTTCGTTCCAACGAATGGTGGCTGAGCAACGTGCTCATGCGCGCACAAAGCCAGCCCGCCGTGATCGAGGAAGCGCGCACGCATGGGATCGCTTTCGACAAGCTCACGCGCGACGACGTCAACCGCGCCATCGCCTCACATTTCATTGCCGGAGAATCGAACTGTGTAGGATTTATTCCCGTCGCTGCTCTGCCGAAGAAATTATGATCGCCATGGGTGGCGCTTGGCACGCCACGGTTCGGCGTTCTCGTTGCGCGGCGAGCGCGCCACCTACTCGGAGTGACCGCAACCACCACACACGTTTCGGCGTGACACCCAACGCGGCCGAAAGATCTTAGCGCGGTGACGCGCCAGTTTCTTCCGGGCTTCCTCTGGTTTGTTTTAATTCTCCCACTCGTTTCCGCCGCGCCGGGCGGATGGCCGGAGGTTTCCAGCGACCTCGTCTCCGATTCCTCGGTACACGTCGACACGCTGCCGAATGGCCTTCGCACCGTCGTGCTGCACAATTCCGAACCTCACGGGCGCGTGACGCTCCGTCTTCTGGTCCGCGCCGGTTCGATGCAGGAACACGACGATGAGCGTGGGCTCGCTCATTTCGTCGAGCACATGATTTTCCGCGGCACGCGTCAGCATCCGGGCGATTCCATGACCGCCGAGTTGCAACGCCTCGGCATCAGTTTCGGACCGGATAGTACCGCCTTCACTTCCCTCGATCATACGATTTATCATCTGGAACTGCCGGACGCCGACGAATCCACGCTTCGTCTCGGGCTGAATGTCTTTCGTGAATACGCCAGCGATGTCATATTCGATCCGCAGTTGATCGAGCGCGAGCGAGGCATCGTTCTCAGCGAAAAAGCGACGCGCGATACGCCCGAGGCCCGCATGGCCAACGCGAATCTCGCGCTGTTGTGGCCCAACGCGCGTCAGGTTCAACGCAGCCCCATCGGACTGGAGACCGCGATTCGCAGCTTTACTCGCGACCAATTCGTTTCTTTCTACGACGCGTGGTATCGGCCTGATCGCATGGCCGTCTTCGTCGTGGGTGACATCGCACCTGAGCTGGCGCAGCGGCTGATCACGGAAGTGTTTGGGTCGATGCAACCACGGGCGCCGGCACGTACGGATGATTTTTCCGCAGTACCTGCGGCTGCGGCTTCCTCGACAATAAAAATCTTCAGCGATCCTGGTCTGATCGGTGCGATCTGCGTGCTGGAGCATCCATTCCGAGATGAACGCGCGCCTGATTCGCACGTCCGCCGAATCAAAGCGCTGCATCGGTCGCTGGCTTTCGCCATGTTTAACCGCCGTGTGACGAAACTGGCCAGTGAGATGGGAGGCGCGTTCGTCAGCCCACACTCGAACGTCGCGCCGAGTCTTCCCGACTGGAGCGTCGCGGAGTTCAGCGTTTCGGGAAACATCGCCAACTGGAAAGAGGTCACCGCTGAACTCGAGCGCGAACATCGCCGCGCGTTTCTTCACGGCTTTAATCCCTCCGAACTCACAGCGATAAAAACGTACTTCGCCCGCGCGTACGACGAAGCCGTGCGCACCTATCCGACTCAGCCGTCGGGCTGGCTCGCTGCTCAACTCGTCAAGTCCCTCCTCGAAGGAGATGTGTTCGTGACGCCTGCGATTCGACAGCGCGATCTGGCAGACGATCTCGAAGCCGCGACGCTCGCTGACTGCCTCGCAGCTTTTCGCGAGGCGTGGACCCTGCATCCGCCTCATGTTTTTATCGCGACCAATCCGCAGTTCGCGGTTACCGAAACGACGGTGGCGAACGCATTGAACGAGAGTCGCGCCGTGCCCGTCACGCCGCTCGCTGAGCGAAAGATTCTTCCGTTTGCCTACACGGATTTCGGAGCGCCGGGACAAGTGGTGCGCGAAAAGGAGCTGGCGGATCTGGTCGCGCGTCAGTCGGAATTTAACAACGGCGTGCGCCTGAATTTCAAGACGACGGCGTTCGAAGCTGACACCGTTCATATCAACTTGAGGATCGGCGAAGGCCGTCAGTCTCAACCTCAGTCGAAACCCGGCCTCGATCTGCTGGCCAATCAGATCGTCCAGCGCGGCGGACTCGGTCGTCACACGTTTGAGGAGCTCGAAGACCTGCTCGCAAGCCATTCGATCTCGCTGGTTTTCTACGTGGACAACGACGCTCTCGCGTTCACTGCCCGATGCGCGCGACGCGATCTACTTTTTTGCCTGCAAACGATTACTGCTCACATCACGGATCTAGCCTACCGACCATCAGCGATGCGGGAAATCAATGCATCGTTTAATTCCATGTACGCTTCGATCGCGACCGCACCGGGCGGTCCCATCGCGGCGCAGGCACCGCGAATTCTCGCGCGCGGCGATCGTCGTTTTGGAACGCCCGCGGTCGATGAATTGTTCGCCCGCACGATCGAGGAAGCGACCGCGTGGCTGAAACCCCAGTTCGAACAGGGACCGATTGAATTGAGTATCGTGGGAGATACCGATTGGACCGACGCGACGGACGCGGTGGCGCGGACGCTCGGCGCACTCCCCACTCGCGCCGCGCGTCGGGTGTATTCTAATAGCAACGTCACCGTCGCCAAATCCAACAAGTCCACCCACGTGTACACGACGTCGCCCGAACTCCGCCAGGTGGCCATCGCGCGCTTTTGTCCGGTGGAAGACCTCGGCGAAATTTACCAGGAACGGCGTTGTCGTCTGCTCGCCGCATTGCTGGCCGAGCGTTTACGACTGCGGCTGCGCGAAGAATTTGGCGCGGCGTACAGTTCTTCCGCCGACTTCATCCAATACGAAGGATTTCACGGGCTCAGCTACTTCGGTCTCTACGCGGAAGTGTCCAGCTCCGACGCGTTGCGCGCGGCGACGTTGATGAAAAACGAACTCGATGCCATTCGAAAAAAACATTTCACCGACGACGAATTTGCGCGGGTCAAGGCGCCATTCCTCCGTCAGCGCGAGCAGGATCTTCGCGAAAACTCTTATTGGGGCTACACCGTCTTGCGCGATGCGCAGCAACGGCCGGAACGCCTCACCGCCGCTCGTGACCGCTCGGCTGATACGGCGGCGATCACGCGGGGCGATCTGGAAAAGATCGCGAAGCGTTACTTCGATCCGGCGCGCAGTTTCGAGTTCATCGCCTACCCCGCCAAGCCTAGCCGCTTGCAGGACGGGCTGACTTTCGCGCCGGCGAAGTAGCGCGGTTTAAGTTAAAGTGTAGCCGCGCTGAAACTGCTTGCGGGTAGGGCGAGGCTTGTGCGCCTCTGGCGTACGTCCCGCCGAGCCGTCGCGCGACGGCTCACCGGGGACGGTTCGCCCTACCAAATCGTTCCGGCACTCGTTCACACCCGGCTCACGACGATCGACGCATTGGTGCCACCGAAGCCAAAGCTGTTGGCCAATGCGGCGCGCACGGTTTTCCGGACGGCGGTGTTGGGCGTGAAATTCAGCCCCGTCGCAGCACACACCGGATCGACGTTCTCCAAATTAATTGTCGGCGGCACCACGCCATCGCGAATCGCCAGCACAGCGGCAAAAGCGCCCATCGCGCCCGCGCCACCGAGCAAGTGACCGGTCATCGACTTCACCCCGCTCACGTGAAGGTTGGTTTTGTTGTCAGCGAATACCGTGGCGATGGCCGCCGCTTCCTCGCCGTCGCCACCTGGCGTCGAAGTCGCGTGTGCTGAAACGTAATCGATATTCGTCGGCGACAGACCCGCTCGATCGAGCGCCACGCGCATGGCCCGCGCCGAACCTTCGGCACCCGGCGCGAGTGAGGAAAGATGATACGCATCCGCTGACGCACCATAGCCGCGCAGCTCGGCGTAAATCTTCGCGCCGCGTTTCACCGCCTGATCCATCTCTTCCAGCACAAAAACCACGGAGCCTTCCGAGAGCACAAATCCGTCGCGATCCCGATCGTAGGGCCGCGACGCGGCGGCGGGCGCATCGTTGCGCGTGGAGAGCGCGCGCATTTGCGCAAACGCCCCGATCGCCAGCGGAGTCACTGTCGATTCCGCGCCCCCTGCGATCATCACGTCGGCATCACCGCGCGCAATCGCCGCGGCCGCTTCGCCCAACGCATGACCGCTGGTCGCACACGCGGACGCCACGCTCATGTTAGGCCCGCGAAAATCGAGCAAAAGACTCACCTGGCCCGCGAGGAGATTGGGCGCGATTTGAATGATGAAGAACGGCGAAATTTTCCGAAACCCGCCCGCCTTCCACGTATCATGCATCGCTTCCATTTCCGGCAGACCGCCGAGGCCGACGCCGAGATTCACGCCCATCCGCTCCGGGGAATAATGAGCGCGCGCTTCGTCGATGCCGGAATCCGCGTAGGCTTCCACAGCGGCCGCAGCGCCGAGATGCGTGAAACGGCCGAATTTTTTCACGTCCTTGGGTGTCAAAACTTGCGTCAATGGGTCGTTCGCCGCGCCGCGCGGATGAAGTGGCTTCGGCAGTGGACGCGTGACATCAAAATTCCGCACCTCGCCGGCGATCTGCGCCGAACAGGTGGTCGCATCGAAACGCGTGATACGGTCGATGCCGCTGCGCCCCGCGACGAGCGCGGCCCAGGTTTCGGCGGCGGAATTGCCGCAAGGCGTGACAGCGCCGATTCCGGTAATAGCAACGCGGCGACGCATGGAGGTGGCGGATTTCATGAGAAAAGTGTGGTGATTGAACCTTATCAGTAAGCACGCAGCAGATCGTGCGAAGAACAATTTTGAGCAGCGTCGGAAGCCGATATCACGACCGCTCGATCCCGTCGTGGAGAAGTGCGATCTGCGAATTCCGCGCGCAACGTGCGGCGCATCGAGTGGAGAATTCTTTGGCTCTGCAGCGGATCATCGATCGCTCGCGCAAAGAGCAACGCACCGACCAGGGAACTCATTAGCTGCGTCACGCGATCCCGATTTTCTTCCGGATCATTTGAGAGGCGAAGCGCCTTTTCCAGTCGCTCGAGATGGAGGGTGAAGGCCTGCGAATATCCGCGGCGCGCCGGACCATCCAGGCGCGCCATATCTGCAGCGACCGCGACGATCAGGCAGCCCGATCCGCGATTTTTCCGATGCCGTTCCGACAAATAGCTATCGATCAATAAACGCGCCCGCGCCCGCGCGGACGGCAATGCCGCAATCCGTTTGAGATTCGGGACCGCCTCCGCGAATCCGGCAGCGCATGCCTCGGAGATCAGTTCCGACTTGTCGCGGAAATGCGCATAGAAACCGCCGTGAGTCAGGCCAGCCCGCCGCATCACCTCGTCCAACCCCGTCTCAGCCACTCCTCTTTCCCGAAAGGCCTGGCTGGCCGCGTCCACAATTCGGCGGCGGGTGGCATGTTTATGAGTGTGTGAATAACGCACGATCGGTTAACATGACGATCGTCATACCAAGACGCAAGTCGGCAAATAATCTTCTGTCATCTGCGTGTGGATTGCACGTTCTCGCGCCACGGTTTCGCGTTCCTCTCCATCCACGTTCAACCAAGTTCATCACGCGCGGACACGGCTGATCGGCCACGCGTGCGGACTCAAATGCAGCCGACTTACCCTTTCTCTTTCAGCGATCAACGCATCTGCGTCTGCGCAGGCCCACGCCGGCTTTGACTTTGCCTTTAGCTGGGCTTTGCTGGGCCCTCTTCTGAACATGCAGCAGCTTCACGCTTACTGGCGCATGGAATACATTGAGGCGCCACGCTATCCGGCTCGAATGAAGCGCCCCTTCACCGATCTACCCAAACTACGCGACGACCGCGCCGCATTGATCGTCCATCGCGCCGCGAAATCCTACTTGGTGCTCAACCGTTTTCCGTACAACCCAGGCCATCTCCTCGCCGTCCCGTTTCGCGAAGTCACCGAATTGGAAGAACTCACGCCCGCGGAATGCTCGAGCCTTATGGCCGAAATCGTTTTCGCCAAACGTCTCCTCACAGCCGCGCTCAACCCCAATGGTTTCAATATCGGTTTCAATCTTGGCGCCGCTGCCGGTGGCAGCATTCCGCATTTGCATGCTCACATCGTCCCGCGCTGGAACGGCGACACAAATTTCATGCCGGTGATCGGCCAAACGCGCACGCTGCCGCAATCCCTTGAAGCCACCTGGGAACGTCTGAGCGCCACCGTTCCCACTCTTTCTCGCCGCAAATCTTCACGCCCGGCCGCCCGCAAATCCAAGCCGGCTCCACGCGCAAAACCGACCGCCTGAAGCGCGCGTCACGTTCGCCTCGTCGTTCACCCAGATTTCGCGCGACCATCGACCGACCCCACGCCGCTCATAATTTTTCGCCGTTGTCCTCCAAGACCCTCCATTTTCCGTCACCGCGTCACCTTCACGCCCTGTATGCCGGCCGTGAGGAAAATCTGTCGCACGCCGAACGCGCCCTCGGCGTTAAACTCGTTTCTCGCGACGCCGGTCTGAAGATCGAAGCGCCGCCCGCACCGCTCGCCCGCGCCGAGGCACTTTTCAATTTTCTCAACGACGCCCGCGGTCAGGGCATGACGATTCGCACGACGGATTTTCAGCGTATCACCGACGCGTTCGCGCGCGATGAAGGCGAGCAGCTCCGCGAACTCACGGCCGCTCCCGTTGTGATCGCCACCAATCGCAAAAGCATCGTACCCAAAACGCTGGGACAAAAGCTCTACGTCCAGTCGATCCTCGCCCACCCCGTTGTCTTTGGCATCGGTCCCGCCGGCACGGGCAAAACTTATCTCGCGATGGCCGCCGCCGTTTCTGCGCTGCTCAAAAATCAGGTGGAACGCATCATCCTCACTCGTCCCGCCGTCGAAGCCGGCGAAGCGCTGGGATTCCTCCCCGGCGATCTGCGGGAAAAAATTCTCCCCTACCTCCGTCCGCTTTACGATGCGTTGCACGACATGCTGGACCCGGAAGACGTTTCCCGTCTCACGGAAAAAGGCGTGATCGAAATCGCCCCGCTCGCCTACATGCGCGGTCGCACGCTTTCGCATGCGTTTATCGTTCTGGACGAAGCGCAAAACACCACGCCGGAACAGATGATGATGTTCCTCACGCGCCTCGGCGAAGAGTCGCGCATGGTGGTGACCGGCGACGTCACGCAAATCGATTTACCGCGTGCAAAACAGTCCGGGCTGCTGGAAGTCCGACACATCCTTCGGGATATCCCCGGTATTGATTTCCATACTTTCAGTAGTGCCGACGTGGTCCGTCACCCGCTCGTACAACGCATCATCGAAGCCTACGATAGCTATCGAAATCCGATGAAAGAAGCCTCTGGAGCACCGGAGAAGCTTTAAGCCTCTCAGATCTTTCTCAATCGCATCCACCATGTCCGTCCGCGACCAATTCAAGCTTCTTTTGGGAGGTCTCAGCGCGCGCCGCGCTCACCAGGCGCCTTCGCCGACTCACTCCGCCGTCAGCAAGTTTCTCGACCGCAACCGTCTCGTCTCCGCGTTGATCTTCGTCGTTACGGTCGTGGCGATTTTATTGATCAGTTCCGCCGGTCTGACCACCGCGACGCTTCCCGTAATTCCCAACCAAGTCGCAACGGTCCGTGTGGTCGCGCGTGCGTCTTTCAGCTATGAGAGCGCGGAGCGCACTCGCATCGCGCGCGAGCAACTCCTCGACCGCATTCCCCCGGTTTATCGTCTCGATATGGAACCTCTGCGCCGGTTCGAAGCCGCCGCCCGCGACCTGCTTTCGCAACTAGAGATTTTTGAAAACGGTCTGTCCGGCTCGCGTGGGCCTTCGCTCAACGTTTCCAGCGCAACGGGACATCGGCCGGACGCGATCACGGCGATCGCTGACTCTTTTAATTCCCGCGGTTCGTATCGCGTCAGCGCGGAGGACATCATTGCGGTGCTCAACGCCGGCGATGCCCGCACCCGCGCCGCCTTATTCGATAACGGCCTCGCTGCTCTGCGTGACTTGTATGCGCGCGGCGTGCAGGACGGCTCACTCGGAAACACCGGTCCCAACAACGTCACGGTTTTTCAAATCACGCGAGCCAACGGCGACATTACGCAGCGCACGGTGCAAAGCATGGAAGACGCATTGACATTCCTACGAGTGAATCTCGCTGCGGAAGGCGTGCCGCGCCCGGCTTCGCTCGCACTGTTTCGACTGTTTCGCAACGGGCTCGTACCTAATGTTGTTTTTGATCGAGAAGCCACTCAGCGACGTGAAGCCGAAGCCATGCAGCAGGTGCGCCCCGTCACTGTTGGCGTTGTTCGCGGACAGACGATCGTGGAACCCGGCGAGCGAGTTGGCGCTGAGCAATACGAGATGCTCATGGCGCACCGCAAATATTTGCGCGAGCATACCGACACGAAGTACGACGAAAACCTGACGCTGTTCGGCCGCGTGCTGCTCGTGCTCGCGATGGTGCTCGCCTCGATTATTTACATCCGTCTCGAAGATCCGGAGACGCTCCTCAGCAACGTCCGCCTCGGATTGCTCGCGCTCGTGGTGATTATCAACCTCGCCGTGGTTCGCGCGATCTACGCGCTGGGCGGAGCGGACTTTTTTGTGCACGACGGATCGTGGGCCTCGACGCTGCCGTACGTCGCGCCGACAGCTTTTGCGCCACTTATCGTCGCCATTCTCATCGACGCCGGATCAGCGATCTTCATGGCGCTGCTGATCTCGATTTTCACCGGCGTCATCTACGGCAATCGCCTCGATTTGCTCGTGCTGACGTTTCTGGCGTCGCTCGTCGCGATCTTCATCTGCCGTGACGCACGCCAGCGCGGCAAAGTCGTGCGCGCCGCCGGCACGGGTGGCCTGACCGTCGCCGCGTTCGCCGCACTCATCGGTATTGCCGATCAAACACCGTTGGAAATTCTCGGTCGCCAAATGACCGCCGGATTAGGCGCCGGATTAATGACCGGTATTGCGGTGGTTGGACTACTGCCCGTGCTCGAGTCGTTGTTCAAACGGACGACAGATATCACGCTGCTCGAACTCACCGACTATAATCATCCGCTGCTGCGCCGCATGCAGCTCGATGCGCCGGGCACTTATCATCATTCGTTGATCGTCGCACAGCTCGCCGAAAACGCGGCCAACGCAATCGGCGCCAATCCACTCGTGGCCCGCGTGTGCTCACTTTTCCATGACGTGGGAAAAACGGCCAACGCCGCTTTCTTCGGCGAGAATCAGCGCGACGGAGTGAATCCACATGCGGTGCAAGATCCGCTGGCCTCCGCTCGCATCATCAAGCGTCACGTGGCCGACGGCGTGGAACTCGCGGTGAAACATCGCCTCCCTCGCGCCGTGATCGACGTGATTGAACAGCATCACGGCACGACACTGGTTCGCTATTTTTACCAGCGCGCCGTCGCCCAATCGCGAGCGCCTTTCCCGTGTGAACCGAAAGTGGAGAAAACGATTGGGGAAGCTCTTGTCGTCGCCGCGAGCTCCGAACCGTCGTCCGTTCCAGAAGCGGAATTTCGCTACGATGGTCCGCGTCCGCAGTCGAAAGAGAGCGCGATTATTTCATTGGCGGACGGTGTCGAGGCGGCGTCCCGTTCCCTTCGCCAGACCACGCCCATTCAGTTGAGCGAACTCATCGATCGTCTCGTCCGCGAGCGTATCGAAGACGGCCAGCTCGATGAAGCGCCGCTTACTTTTCTCGAACTCTCGCGGATCAAGAACAGCTTTCAGTTTACGCTGTTGAACATGCTGCATGGGCGCGTGGCCTATCCGACCGCTGCGGAAACGCTGTCGGTCACGGCCGCGCCGCCGGTCATCGCGAACGGTTGATCCGGCATCGTTCTCATTCTCGTTCTCGTAATCGTTCTCCTCCGATCTTTTTTGAGAGAAAGAGAACGAGAAGGATTACGAGAACGAGACGCAGAGCCAGCACCATGCCCATCCGTTCCATCGCCATCGCGAACCAGCACCCGCGCCTCCGCCTCGATCGTCGCGCGATCACTCGCGCGATCACGCTCCTCGATGAACACGCCTCGGATTTTCGCGGCGGCTGCCCTGCCGGCGAACTCTCGCTCGTCTTTCTCACCGACCCCGCGCTTGCGCAACTGCACGCCGATTTCCTCGCGGATCCGACAACAACCGATGTGATCACCTTCGAGGGAAACTCGGCCGCCGACGTGGCCGGCGAAATCTGCGTCTCCGCCGACACGGCCGCAGCTTACGCAAAAAAACACCGCCGAGATTTTTCGACCGAGCTCACGCTGTACGTCCTGCACGGCTGGCTTCACCTCGCCGGCTACGACGACCTCCAGCCCGCAAAAAAACGCGTCATGCGCCGCGCCGAAGGTCGTGCGATGGCGCTGCTAAGCCGAGAGCAGTGCTTCCCAGCCTTTGTTTTGCGTTAGTCCGCAACCGGCACGCGTTGGGCCGGCCGGTTAACATTTTCCGTGCGTTCCATGCGGGCTGCGACAATCGTGATGACGCATCATGTCCGAACGCCCGTCGTCTTCGATCGTCACTGTCCGCACCGCTTTTTTCTCCGGTTTGCTGCTGCTTGCGCCGCTCGTTGTTACCGTCTGGGCCTTCAGCAAAATCGTTGAGCTCGCCGGCGGCACCTTTCGTCCGCTCTACGAGCATTACCTCCCGCAATCGCTGCAAAGGATACCGTTTTTCTGGGACTTGGTCGCAACCATTGTCGTCCTCTTCCTGGTCACACTGCTGGGATTTTTATCCAACTACGTCTTCGGCAAATTCTTCCTCAGCGTCTTCGAACGTTTTATCGAACGTATCCCCGGAATCGGCGCCGTTTATAATTCCGTCAAACAGATCGTCACCACGTTCGGCACGCAAAACCGCAATCTTTTCAACAAGGTTGTGATGGTCGAATTTCCGCGCGACGGCATGTGGACTCTCGGGTTCCTCACAAACAAACAGCAAGGCGAGCCACACGGAAAAATCGGCACGAACACTTGGACCGTGTTCGTGCCGACGACACCTAATCCCACGAGTGGTTTCCTCATCATGCTCCCCGCGGAAAAAGTGATCGAGCTCGAGATGGCCGTGGGCGACGG
>CBRAFL010000173.1:0-11279 GCA_967755055.1 uncultured bacterium | reverse complement strand
CGCCGATGAGTTTGTCGGGCGCGAGAATCACCGCGCGCTCGATCGTGTTGCGCAGTTCGCGCAGATTCCCCGGCCAGCTGTAACGCCGGACGCATTCAGCAGCCTCTTCAGAAAAGCCATCGACCTTCCGGCCGAACTGCACCGCGCAATGTTTCAAATAGTGTTCGGCGAAACGCAGCACGTCACGCGGACGCGCGCGCAGCGGCGGCATTTCCACCGTGATCACATTTAACCGGTAGTAGAGATCTTCGCGGAACGCCCCATCAGCCACCCGTTTTTTGAGATCGCTGTTGGTTGCCGCCACGATCCGCACTTCCGAGCGGCGTGTAATGGTTTCTCCGAGACGCTCATATTCCTTCTCCTGCAGCAGTCGGAGAAGCTTCGGCTGAATCTCGAGCGGTAGATCACCGATCTCATCGAGAAATAGCGTGCCGCCTTCCGCCGCTTTTACCTTGCCCCAATGATCGCGCACCGCGCCGGTAAAGGAACCGCGCACATGACCGAAGAGCTGGCTCTCGAGCAACTCCTTCGACAGCGCGGGGCAACTCACCGTGACAAACGGCCGGTCGTGGAGATGGCTTTGTGCGTGAAGCGCGCGGGCGGCCACGCTTTTGCCAGTGCCGCTCTCGCCACAAATCAAAACCGACGCCGTGCTCTTCGCGGCGCGTTGGAGAACATCCATGACCGCGCGCATCACGGGAGTTTCGAAATCGATCAGCGGCTCAGGGATCTGCGACTGGACTTCCTTGACCTCTTGTTCGAGCCGCTCGATTTGCTTTCCCATCTCGCTCAGTCGGCGAAGCCGGGCGAGCACCGCGTGGAATTGATCGCTCGTGAACGGCTTTTCGAGAAAGTCGACGGCGCCTTGATGCAGCGACTGCACGGCGGTCTTCACCGTGCCTTGTGCAGAAAACATCACGACCGGCAGGTTGGGTCGGATTTTTAGCAGCTGCGGTAACAGCGTGAGGCCGTTTTGTCGGCCGAGATGAAGGTCGAGGAGAACCGCGTCGAATTTATCCTCTTTCACCCGCTCCAACGCGACATCGCCGTTCGAAGCACTGGTCGCGAAATGGCCTTCTTCTTCGATCAGAAGGCACGTGGCCTCCCGAAAAATTTGGTCATCGTCGACGACAAGGAAGTCCATGAGTGAATTAAGAATCAGGCGGAAACCGCCACGGGATTAAACGTCAGAATAAACGTAGCGCCCTCGCCAGCGACGCTTTCGAAGCGCAAATCGCCTCGCATGTCCTGCATCAATTTTTTCACGATGCTCAAACCAAGTCCCGTCGACGGCTCGCCGCCCGTTGGTCGGGCGCTGAGCCGGCGATACCGGCGGAAAATCTGTTGTTTGTCATTTTCAGTGAATCCCGGACCCTCGTCCACCACACGGCATTCGCCACGTTCATCTGCAGTTTGACCGACGATTAGGCGAACGGTTTTCCCCGGAGGAGAAAATTTCAGCGCGTTGGACACGAGGTTGTCGAGTACTTGCTCGAGCGCCGCACGGTCTGCCTCGACCAGCACGCCTTCTTCCCGTTGTTCGAGCAGCAAGGTGATGCCTTTCCGGATCGCATGTTCAGCGTGTCGTTGCACGACGTTGTTCGCGACATCGTGGAGATGAACCGGCTGAAACTTCAACGGGCGACCGTGATCCACCTCGGCGTTGGCCAAAAATTCTTTCACGAACGAGAGCATCTGATCCGTCGCGCGAAGAATGTTGGCGCCCATGCGTTGAAAGCGCGTGTCGTTGATCGATTTCGCCTTCTCGTTCAGCAGCTGCACGCTCATGAGCATCCCGCCCAAATGGTTTTTTAAATCGTGGGCGAGAATGCCGAGCAGCTCATCCTTGTCCTCGGCGAGCTGGCGCAGCCGATCGCGGGCGGTCTTGAGTGCGAGGTGCGTGCGCACGCGCGAGAGCAGCTCCGCGGCATTGAACGGCTTCGTCACGTAATCAACGCCGCCCGTTTCAAGCGCACGAACGATCAGCGATTTGTCGTCTGCGGCCGAGAGGAAGATGATGGGAATATCAATCCACTCCACGTTGGCGCGGATGCGGCGGCACACTTCGAATCCGTCGAGACCGGGCATCAACACATCCAGCAAAATCAAATCCACCGGGCGGGAATTAAGCCGTCGGAGCGCCTGCTCGCCGTCGAGCGCCGGCACGATGTCGAAGCCGAGATGGCCCATCATGTCGCCAATCACGCGCAGGTTGGTTTCCTGATCATCGACGACGAGAATACGAGCAGGGGGTATGTCGCGATTCATTTGGTCACGAGTGGCCATCGGTGGGTTGAAGCGTTTCCGTGGCCGAAACCGCTGGAGCGGTTTCGAGAGAATTAATTATTCCAGGAAAGTCTTTCAACCGCGCTTCGATCCGCAAAATCGCGTAGATCTCCACCTCGTGTTGTAGTGCGGCGGCGTACGTTTGCACCGGGATGCAACCTGCCGCCTTGCCGATTTGGTCGAGACGACCAGCGAATTTTTTTACGTCGCTAATGGCGCCGCTCTCCGACGCCTCACGCCACAAACCGGCTTCGAGTTGTCGCAGCGCAGGAATAAGATTGGCCTGCGCAACCGTGCTGACTCCGAGCAGAGCAGTGGCGGACGACTGGCCGACTGCTGCGGAACTGCGTCGAGTCCGTCGGGGCAAAAATGCCGCCAACTCGTGAAACAATTCCTGCCGGGTAAAAGGCTTGCGGACATAACCCGCGAAAAAACCCCGCAACACCTGTTCATCGTCGATCATGCTGGATGCGGTGACCGCGATGACGGGAAGAAGTTCAGTTCCCGGAAGCTTACGCAATTCCGCGAGTGCCATATTACCATCCATTTCGGGCATTCGAATATCCATCAGCACGACGTCGGGCTGCTGCGCTTGCACCTGCTGCAACGCCTCGCGTCCATTGCTCGCAAAGGTCAGCTTGTGATCCGTCTGCTCGAAATAGCCGGCGACCAGATCGCGGTTCGCGGCGTTATCGTCGACGACCAACACGTTTGCGGGCTGAAGTTCATTGAAGTCCACATGCTCGCCGAGATCGGCGCGGACGTGATCGGGGAGTCGCACAGAAATGGGAACGTCAGCAAAACGTAAGCGGAAGCATGTTCCTTTCTCCACTTCGCTTTCGACGGTGATGGTGCCGCCCATGCGCTCGGCGAGTCGGTGCACAATACTCAAGCCCAGCCCAGAACCCTGCTGTTCTCCGGAGCGCTGCGGGTTCACTTGGACGAACGGTCGGAAAATGTCGTTCTGTCGCTCCAGTGGAATGCCGACACCCGTGTCGTGAACGGCGATTTCCAGCGCGCCACGACCGCGTTTGATCGGGTCGACTTGCCAGTGGATGGAAAGCTTCACCGAACCGAGGTCAGTAAATTTGATCGCGTTACCGATCAGGTTCACGAGCACCTGCCGCAATCGCGAGCGATCGAGCATCAAGGCGTGCGGCAGCTCGGGATCGAGATCGTACTCCAGTCGCAAACCCTTTTTCGCCGCCTGCTGGGCGAAGACCGTTTGCATGAACTCGCTCACCTCGCGCAGATCCGTGGGCTCGAGGTGTAGCTCGATGACGCCGGCGTCGATTTTAGAGAGATCGAGAATGTCGTTGATGAGCTGAAGCAGCGACGTCGCGCTATCCCGAATCGCCTGCACGCGCTGACGCGCCTTGTCGCCCGGGGGCAGATCTGCCGCGAGCAGATCGCTAAATCCAAGGATCGCATTCATCGGCGTGCGAATCTCGTGGCTCATGTTCGCGAGAAACGCGCTCTTTTCCCGAGCTGCGCTCTCGGCCCGGATGGCTTGTTCGGCCAGCCGTCGTTCATTTTTCTCTTTTTGCAACGCGATCCTCGACAGATACAGCGCGATGATGCCCGCACCAAGCCCCACTCCGCCGGCTAGCAACGTCGCGAGCAGCGTTCGCCTGATTTGATTACGGGTATCGTCGCCGGTCGCCGTCACGACGTCCTGCGGCCGCCGGTCGAGACGGTTGATGGTCGAACGAATTTTCTCCATGAGCGCGTTTCCCTCCTCCTCGCGCGACCGGTCGAAAGCGTTGGACCACGTTGATTGGCGACGCGCGACGATCGCACGCCGCAAAGCAGCAAGCTTGAGCTCTGCGAGTCCCTTCAACGCGAGCACATCGTTTCGCAATTCCGGCTGCTCCATCGAATCCGCGGCGAGCTTTTCAAACTTCGCGGGAAACTGCGCCTCCGCCCGTCGGAACGGTTCGAGATAGTTTTCGTCACCGCTGAGCAGAAAGCCGCGCTCGCCCGTTTCCGCATCTTGCAAGGCCGAGAACACTTCGCGAAGCGACCGGCGAAATTGCGCTGACTCAACCGATGCCTCGAAGCTTCTGCTGAGATTTTCCCACACAATGACGCCCAACCCGATTCCAGCCAAAGAGAGAGCGATCCAGATCGTGACAAGATAGGTATAGACCTTGGGATTGAGCACGCGCATGAGAAAAATAGAGGCCTGCCAGCGAACCGGCCAGACATCCGAACTCAAGAGCGGGACGCCAAAAGCAAAAAAGTCAATTTAGCTCGCTGGCTCATCGAGCTCGCGATGAGCCAACGAAAGCGATTGCCGGCTGCATGCCTACCTTCTCAGACGAGAAGATGCGCGTACGAAGCAGGATTTACCCAAGATGCCGTGGCTTTAAATAAGCTTGGGAAGGATCCAACACCCAAAGCTGTTTCTCCAGCGCGCGAATCGGTCCATAGAGAATGCGGGCACTGGCCGCATCCGCCACGGATTGCGCTTCGCGGAACGCCGCGCTGAGCGCTCGACCACATGCGCGACACGCGCTTACGCAAAGATTGAGCGACGGTGTCGCTTCGGTCGGCGCAGAGGTAGACGGTTTCTTTGACTCCTTCGGTGAATCAACCGCGTGTCTGCTGTCGTTAACCCCGAGCTCGGCGAGCCGGCGATTTATGCCCTGCATCGCTTCGCTCACGATCGCCAGCAGCACGGCCGCATCGCTCGGAACGCTGGGTCGTCCAACCGGCGCGCGTTCTATCGCAGTCCGTAGCGACGTGTCCCAAACTTGAAGCGACTGTCGGGCAGTTTCCAGCTGTCGGATGAGGCGCAACCGTCGTTTTTGCGATTTTGTGGCGATCATAAACGGGTTCGGAACCGAAAACTCTCTGGTTCCTCTTAAGCCGCGATTTCGGCCCATTGCTGCACGAGTGCCGATTGCTCACGCGCCACGTGATCGACGTAGCCGGACGGGCAGGTAATATTTTCTGCCTCAACGTGGTAAAATATATGCCAGGCGACCGCAGCCTCCGCTTCGCTTCGGGCGTGGACGCAGAGGATCATTTGCCCGTCGGCCGCTTTCTCGCTGAGCCGCGTCATCAAATCCCGAGTAAGACCCAACCTTTCCAGCTCCTGCTGAAAAACGTCCTCGTTACGGCCACTTTGAAAGAGCCGACCTAATGGACCGGCGGCGGCAATCGGCACTCCGGAGTCGATCGGAAGCGAATGAAAGTCATTTAACCAGCAGCAAACCGTATTGGGAGCCCGATCCTGCTGGAATATCGCGGAAATTTTTTCGGCGCGAATCCCAGTGCGCAACAGACGGATGATGGCGATGTCCGCGTGAAGTCTTGAATTGGCTTCGGCGAGGACAGGGAGAGAAAACATGAGAGAAGAAATTTAAATTCCGCCGCTGTTCCTTTGACGCAAGTGAATCTCTGAAGAGAGCCACGTTTGGTCGGTCGGAGTGTCAGCTCAGTCTGTTCCAGTTTAGCGCGTTTTCGTTTATTCCGTTAACTCCTTGGTGGTGAAAATGAGCGCGCAACAACCGCGCCTGTTTTTTTATTTTCATGATCCTGCAATATGCGAAACGCAGCGGATTCGCATTGCAGAGTGCACGCCAGAGATCGCTGACTGGGTGTAGCACGCCCAACTTTCGGTGTGGTTTACTGGACCTGCGCGCCGGCAGCGCAATTTCGCGGCGCGCGTTACAGCTCTGAGTTTGCGGCCGCGCAAAACGTCGATCGAAGCTGTTAAATAGCGTTGCTGGCCTTGGACTGCGGTCTACAAACTTTATTTTTTATGGGCGCCACCGACAGAACATTGCGCGTTGCGCCGATCCACTCGGATTATCTTCGGACTAATCCTGTGCCGAACCTTGTTTGAGGCCAAATCGATGTACCAGGTTACTTTCTCTGAACAGAGCATGCGAGAGCTCAACCGCCTCGACAAACTCGCCCAGCTCGACGTCATCGAGCCGATCAGCAGTTTGAAGCCGGCGGATCTTGCGCATCCGCGCGAACCGCTCGGCCGCTTCAATCGTGGCGATCGGCATTATTATCGGCTACGCGCAGGTGATTACCGGCTCTATTTCGAGGTCACGGGCGAAACTCTGCATACCCATTACATTCTACACCGGAACTCACTGGAGGATTTTCTCCTGCGCAACAAGCTGCCGGTCAGTGAGCAGCAACTGGTCGAGCAGGATTCGAAATTCTGGAAATATCTGGAGAGCCTTACGAAATGAGTTCGCCGAAACACGATCCTGAAGATCGCGAAGATCCCTACAACGTTACGCAGGCCAGCCGGATCTATTTCCTGCCTAATTTAATGACGGCGGGAAACCTGTTTTGCGGGTTCATGGCGGTGGTGAGTTCGATCCACGCGCGCCTAGCCGAAAGCGCGTTGACGTTTGACTATCTCGGCTCGACCCCGGCCGAGCATTATCGGTATGCGGTGTGGTTTATCCTCGGAGCCGCGGCCTTTGATGTTCTCGACGGACGCCTCGCACGCATGGGCGGTCGTGAATCCCTTTTTGGCGCAGAGTTCGACTCACTGGCCGATGTCGTTTCCTTCGGCTTCGCGCCGGCACTGTTGATGTTCTTTTTTATTCTATCGCCGTCCCAAGGCTTCCCCTTTTTCCGCAACATCGGTTGGTTTTTCGGTTTTGTGTACCTCCTGTGCGCCGCAATCCGGCTGGCGCGCTTTAACGTGATCACGAATCCGCTGCTGCACCGCGGACAAAAGGAACTCAGCAAGGATTTCGTTGGCCTGCCCGTGCCGGCGGCCGCAGCGACCGTTGCTGCGCTTGTCTTGTTTCTTTTGAGGCTGACAGAGGCGGACCGCAGTTTGAAAGCGGGGGCGCTCGCGCTGCCATTTCTTATGCTCCTGATCGCGATCTTGATGGTGAGCACGGTCCGCTATCCCAGCGGCAAAAAAGTCGATCTGCAGACCAAAACCCAGCTACAGAACTTCGTGTTCTTTCTCGGGCTTGCGGGGCTGGTCGTCTTTTTCAAGGAAGTCGCCGTTTTGTGCGTTTGCCTCAGCTACATTTTCTTCGGCTTATTCCGGCAATGGCGCCGGTCCCGGCGGAATCGGCATACTGCGGCAACCGTGGCTCGGGAAGTGTGAGCAAGGTGCTCATGAGCGATGAATAACTTTGCGGGTGTGAATAACCCGATGGTTGTTGGTCCGTCCAAAATGACTTCTTCACACGTCCGCAAACGCAATTCCACGAGGAGAAGCGGCCGGTTACTGGTCTTGTTGGCCCTCCATATGAATACGGATAGAATTCCTTATTGAACCTGTATTCTTTTAGCCTTTGTTAGTTTCTCCTAGAACTTTCCCGCCGGCACCCCTTCATGAAATTTAAAATCAATCGCGACCATTTCGCCAACGGCCTTGCCCAGGTGCTCAACGTCGTCGGCTCAAAGGCCACGATGCCGATCCTCAGCAATGTGCTGATCGAAGCCGAAAAGGATCAGATTTCCCTGACGACCACGAATCTCGATCTGGGGATCCGCTGCAAAATCAAAGCCGACGTGAAGGAAACAGGTTCGGTCACGTTGCCCGTCAAACGGCTCGCCACCATCGTACGTGAACTGCCGAACGTAGATGTAAATTTTGACGCCGCGCCCAATCACCAGGTAAAACTCGCCTCCGGAGGATCGAATTTCCGCATCATGGGAATCGGCAAGGAAGAGTTTCCGCCGCTCCCGGAATTCGGCGACGAGAAGGCTTTCACTCTCGAGCAAGCCGAACTCACCACGATGCTGAAGAGCGTCGCGTACGCGCAGTCCACGGATGAAACGCGGTACATCCTCAACGGCGTGTATTTCAATTTCAAAGACGGGAAGCTGTCGTTGGTTGCGACAGACGGCCGTCGTCTCGCGTTGGTCTCGAAGGAACTCGACGTGCCCGCATCGAGTGCCGGCGCGATCATTCTGCCGGCGAAGACCGTGAGCGAACTCACCCGCTTGCTCGACAAGGGCGAGAAGCTGAAAATCAATTTCAACGACCGCCGGGCCGCGTTTCAAATCGCGACCGACAAAGACACCAGCGGACTCGTCGATAGCGTTTATCTCTACTCGAAAGTAGTGGAGGGTAATTATCCGAATTATCAACAGGTCGTCCCGAAAGAAACGCATCAGCGGATCAAGCTCGAGCGCGAGTTGTTCCTGCAGTGTGTACATCGCGCCGCGCTGGTGTGCTCGGAAAAATCAAACTCCGTCAAAATCAAGCTTACGAGCAATCTGCTCGAGATCACTGCGCAGAGTCCGGATTTCGGTGAAGCTCATGAATCCATGGCGATCGGTTACAGCGGACCCGAGCTGCAAGTCGCTTTTAATCCGGTCTTCGTGATGGACCCACTCCGCGCACTGACGAAGGATGAAATTTTCTTCGAGTTGAAAGACGATGTCAGCCCCGGCGTGTTTAAGACGCTCGAGAGCTTTCTCTGCGTCATCATGCCAGTGCGGCTGAGTTAATCCCGACGCGCCTCGTTTTGTTTATTTGAGAGCTGCGGCGTTTGGGGTATAGTAGTCGCTGTTCTCGAACGTCGCTGCGGGTTCCGTTTCTGACTCGATGCAATTTCCCTATTTTCTTCTCACTGCGATCCTCGTCTCGCTGGTCGTAATGCAGATCAACCAGCGTGTGGCGTCGCCGCTTCTCTCCATCATTGATCGCTGGATGAGATGGCTGGTCTTCGCTTTTGGCGGGGCGCAAATCTGCATCGATTTCCAATTGGTGAATCGCCCGTATTGGGTTCTCGTCGCGGTGTTTTTCATCGTCTGGTTTCTCGGTGAAACGCTGATGAACTGGCTTCGCATTCACGCCTTGAGCGTGAGCCCGCTGCCGCTGTTCCCGCGCTATGAATTGAACGAGGATGGTGACGAATGGCCGATCCAGCCTCGCTTGCTGAAACTGCGCGAGTGGCTGCGGTCGCAAGGTTTCAAACAAGTGCAGGCGTTGAAGGCCGAGCTGGGCGGTGGGATTTATCTTCGTGTCTCAATTTACCAGAATCCGGATGCGACCACCCGCGTACAGCTCACGTTTATTCCGCAGGCCAGCGGAGCGATCACCGTGTGTTTCGCGCTGGCCTCGCTCACAACCGAAGGCGAACGCTACGTGACCGATAATCTTTACGTGCCCTTCGCGGGTTTTTATCCCGAGCACTGGTTCGTGGAACGAGCTCCGTGGCGCCGTTCGCTGCCGCGTTTGTTGGCGAAACATCGTGCGCGGCTGGTACGCGCGGGCGTGAAGTTGGAACCGTTCGCAGTGGATCCGCTGAGTGATTTCAACACGACTCAGCAGGAGTTGGATCGCGTCAACACCGAGCTGGGATTTCTGCATAATCCGCCACAGCGCGAAGATCTGGGCAAGATCACGCACGAAGGCCGGTATCGCGTGTGGAAAGAAATTTGGATGCTGAACTACCTCGGTCGCGCGATGCGCTACGAGTAAGAGCGGCAGCGGCGCCGATCGAACGGAGGGGCGACCTCCGTGTCGTCCGTGTCAGAGGCGGTCCATACTCCTTTCACCCGCCGATGTAACTCATCTCGATCTTCTCGTGGACTTCGCCGGTCGCGAGAATCTCCGCGCGCTCGTCGCTGTAACGATCGAGCCGGCCGGACCAGATGCGAGCGACGTAACGCTTTAGTTCGTCGTCATTCGCTCCACCGCGGAGACAGCCCAGCACGTCCCACCCCAGCGAGGCGAAGAGGCAGGTATAAAGTTTTCCGTCCGCCGAAAGGCGTGCGCGATGACAGTCCTTGCAAAACGGCTCGGTGACCGAGCTGATCAAACCGATTTCTCCGCGGCCATCGATGTAGCGATAACGCGCAGCCACTTCGCCGCGATATGCTGGCCCAACAGGCTCGAGCGGCCATTCCTTGCCGACCCGCTCAACGATTTCTTTCGCCGGCACCACGCCTGCCGCGGACCAATGATTCGTGTTACCCACGTCCATGAATTCGATGAAGCGCAACGTGTGGCCGCGTTCGCGAAAATATGCGCAGAGCGTCAACAACTCGCCGTCGTTCACGCCGCGCTGCACGACACAATTGATTTTCACGGGCAAGCCGGCCGCCGTTGCCGCATCGATGCCGCGGAGCACGCGATCCACCTTGAAGCCAAGCCCGTTCATCCGCCCGGCGGTTTCGTCGTTGAGGGAATCGACCGAGACATTCACGCGATCCAGTCCGGCCGAACGCAACGACGCTGCATATTTCTCGAGCAGCCAACCGTTCGTGGTGAGCGCAACTTCCTGAATGCCGACATCTTGTTTCAACGTGGTGATCAGTTCGCTCAAATCCGGGCGTAAGAGCGGTTCGCCGCCGGTCAACCGCACTTTTTCTACACCAAGAGCGCGAAAAGCGCGGACGATTCGTGTGATTTCATCGCGCGCCATGAGTTGCGGATCTTTCAAAAAAGCGTGTCCCGCGCCGAACACTTCCTTGGGCATGCAGTAAGGACAGCGAAAATTACAACGATCCGTTACCGAGATGCGCAAATCGCGCAGCGGACGTTGAAACGAATCAGTGACGGCAGGCATGGACCTCCCAAGAAAACACAAAAACCCGCCGGCGCCAGTCTGCGCGTCGACACCGGCAGGGTGCGCCAGCGAGTGCCGTCGTATTCGAGGACGCCCTGTTCGCTGCTCAAGTAAACCGTTCCGCGGCCTGGAGCGTTGTCCACTGCATAGACTTGAGGGTGACCGCGATATTCCGTGGGTCGGAAATTGCGGTAGACAGGTCGTCCGCTCTCGGGATCGAAGAACGCGTGCGTTAGAGTCGGCGTGACGAGCGCGGCGACGAGCCCGCCAGAAATGAGCCGGAGCCACGGGAGAAGCATGGGATGAGGACAATAAGAGGAGGCGCGCGCCTGAGCACAATGCTGCGGCGGTGCGTGACTCTACGTAGTAGAACGCCGAGGAGTTTTTCTGGCTGGCGACGGTTCGGCGAGTGCGTAGCTGTGTCTCATGCTTGCCCCCGCCGAAGCAGAGAAATTGATCGCCGATAATGTGACC
>CBRAFL010000172.1:0-11322 GCA_967755055.1 uncultured bacterium | reverse complement strand
AGAATGATTTCGTGGGTGAGACCAGACGGCAGCGTCGACTTGAGCGAAGCCAGACATGCTTGCGTAAACGCCAGCTGGTTGAAGACGGGAATGATGAACGAGACCTGCACTCGCAGCAGATTGAGTAGCGCGCGCGCGAATGTCTAATGACTAATCGGTGCGGTCTTGTGGGAGAGGCTTTACGCCCCGACGGGATGTGGGTTCGAGCTTCGATCGTCGGGGCGTAATGCCCCTCCCTCAATCTGAGCTGACGACGGCTACGCTTCAGATGCCTGGGACCTCGCCCACCGTGCTGGTCAGTCCACCGGTGGCACTCGATCGAACATAGATACGGATACCGTCATGTTCATCGAGCAAGCGGTAGTGAGTCGCAATGTACTCGCGCACGACGGGGAAGTGATCGTGGCGCCATTCCGGAGTCGAGTAGGCGAACGCCCCGGGGGCGACCGCATCAACGAAAAACCGGGTGCGATTGCGTTCGAGATCTGCCACGTAATCGCGGGTCGCCTGCTGCTGCCTTGAGCTCGCTTCCATCAAATTGACGCTGATGGCATCCCGTGCGCCTTGGGCCAAATGAGTGCGCACATTGTATTCGGACATCCAGCCCCACGTCGTGAGTCGGTCGCCGGGCGTCGCGAGCTCATTGATTTTATAGCTCACAGCATCGTCCCGGTGTGGCAGTGGGACCGGCATGTTGGGTTGAGGAATAAAGGGGCGCCGAACCAAAGCAGGGAGGACGAGCAAAACGAAAAATAGCGCGTAAGGCTTCAGGCCGGTGAACGACCGTCCCAGGGGATGCGCGACGACCGGCGTGGTGACGTGAAACAGAATCCAGCCGGAGAGGAACGCGACGGGCAATACGAGCATGAGCAAGTAGTGAGTGAAATAGCGCCCGGAAATCATACACGTGGCGAAAGCCGAGAATGCATAGGTGACGGCCAGCGAGAGCTCCCAAGACCGTCCGTTAAAATGGCCGCGATGCCACCAACGGCCCAAAGCCACGACGATCCAAAGCAGTGCGCCACCGGCAAACCACACCATGCCGGAATTAGGACCTGCGTAGCGGCCAAAATTTAGCAACAATTCGAACGCCATTTGAGGACGACTTTCCGCGTACTCGAGGACGTAGCCGATGTAGCGTGCGACAAAATTAGACCACAACCCGTTTGCCAGGATGAGAGTGATAAAAACCGCGCTGGGTAACAGTGATCCGACGACCATCGCGAATGCTCCAGCGAGACGTTTCCGTACGGGCAGAATTGAACGCGTGGTCCACCAGACCAAGGCGAGAACGCCGACGGGCAGAGCGACAGGAACCATCTGTAGTTTCGCCCAAGGTTGAGCACCGAGCAGGATCGCGGAGGCAAAACCCCAAGCGACGCGACTGCGCTCGCTGCCACTCTGCATCATTCGAATCAGGCTATAAACGGCCGCTGCCATCAGCAGGCATGGAAAATGTTCGCTCGAATAATGAGTGTAGTCGTGGTGCGTCGTGAACGTGACAAAGAGCAACGCTGGAAGCATCGCCCATCTCGCGACCGTATCACTCGTTATGCGACGCAAGGTGGCATAAGTCAGAATCAGCGCGCCGCCAAAGGTCACAACTGCCCATAGTCGCGCGACGAGAAAATCGATCGGCGCGAAGTAGCCGGCCAGCGCCAGCCAATAGTCACTGAGCGGGCCGGTGGTCATGGCATCGAGCGAGCGCCAAGGCACCGCATCCGAGAGGAGAGTCAGTGCGCCCGCGATAATCTGGCTCTCGTCCGGATTCAGTTCATAACGCTGCACGGCCATGGGCCAGCGACCTGCGAACAGGAGGCAGACCATCAGAACCGAGAATACGAAAGAGCCAACCCGCTCGCGTGCCGAGGGGTGGAACTGCCAGCGATGTTGTCCGATCGTGGCATAACCGATCGCAAGCAAACCTGCGATCAGACTGACGAGATGGAGAGGTGGGGTAACTGCAAACACGGGGCACTTCGCACCGCCGACTGCGGCCGAAAACGACGGGGTGTCTCGGATATGCTCCTACTCGGAGCGCTGTCGATAAATATTCGGATTCAGGCAGGGGATTCATGGAAATGAGAAGGTCGGACCGTTCGGTTGAAATGTATCTGCAATATCGCGACGCATCCACACGAGCATACGTGAACGACTGGCGAATTTTCGAAAAAAGGGGGCGAGGGACGGTTGTTCGTGACTACGGAGCCTCGTAGATTTCAACGAGCGCGATGCCGCTGGTGCCGTCGACGGAGGTGACGTGGACGGAGTAGACACCTGGCGCGAGGGACTCGAGCATCGCGGCGTCGTTGCTACTTTCGGTGAGTGCGAAGGCGCCGGTGGCGATGGTTGCGGCGCGCAGGTCGGTGAGGTTCGCGGCGCTATTCCATTGGTCATTGTTGTGAATCTCGTGGCCGGTGGAATCGAAGAGCGTGATTTTCGGATTCGACAACGGAGACGCAATACCGTGACCGGTGAGGCTGGGGCCGACGCCACGAATCAGAAGTTTGAGTGGCTTGTCGCCGGTGATGACGAAGCCGGCGATGAGGACGTTTTCTCCAGAACCGACGCGAGCGCGCGCGGAGAGATTGATGAGGCGCTCGGAGGACGGCGCGGATTCGTAGAGCTCGATGAGGCCGACGCCTGTGGTATTTCCGACGCCGGAGAGAATGGCGGTGAAGCGGGGCGGACGCGCGGTGTTCAATGCGCCGGGGCGCAGGATCGCGGCATCGGCGGAGCCGGCAGGCAAAGGGAAGGCACCGATGCGCGTGGTGAGATCGCGGAGGAAAGCGGCATCGTAGCCGGTCTGCACGTCCCAGTGTTCATTCGTGGCGAGCGAGGCGCCAGTGGCGTCGTTGAGTGAGAGGTGTGGGCGCGTGAGTGGCGCGGCGACGCCGAGCGTACTGAGCGTTGGTCCGACGCCGCGGGCGAGGATATTGGGACCGGCGCCATTCCCGTTGCCGACGAAGCCGGCGATCAAGACATCGTCGCCGGTGCCGACGTGGGCGCGGACGGAGAGGTTGACGAGACGCGTGAGGGGCGGCGGGGTGAGCGTGAAGTAGTCGCTGGCGATCGTGCCGAGCTTATTGCTGGCGGTGAATTGGTAGACGCCATAGTCGGAGGATTGGAGGTTGGAGAGGACAAGGCTGTCGACGGCGGTCTGGGTAAACGAGCCGACCGGGGCGTCGAAGGTACGGATGGTCTGGCCGTTTTTCTTCCAAGTGAACGTGACGACGCTGTTGGCAAGGGTACTCGTCACCTTGGCGGTGAACGTGGTGGCGCCGCCGGGGACCTGGGTTTGCGAAGACGGAGTCAGCGTGATCTGCGTGGTGAGATCGTAGTCGAAATTGACGCGGCCGAAAAGATTGGTGAGCGCGAGAGTGAAGATCGAGTCGGAGTCCTTCGCTGGATCGTACGGAACCGTGATTGAAGCAGCGTTGGCGTTGGGGATGAGCACGCCGTCTTTGTACCACTGGAAGTTGACGGGGCCGGGCCCGAACCAAAGTAGACTGGACGAATAGGAATTGCCCAATGCGAGTACGATCTGGCCATCCGTAGTGGGGGTGGCGATACGCGCGAGGCTGGTGTTGAAACCAGTCGGGTTGAGCTGACTGGTCTGAGACGAGATGCGATAGGGCATCACGGCGGAGCCGTAGGCGTTGGTGGCGACGAGCGTGAAGACGTCGCCGGTGTCGGAGGTCCAGTTGGCGAGACTCAGCGTTGAGGAGGTGTTCGTTGTCGCGACCGCGTTGCCGTAGTAATATGTTTTGCGGAGCCACTGATACGAGATCGGGCCAGTGCCGGAGGCGGGTGCGTCGAGCGTGAGGTGGTTATTGTCGGCGGGGTCGAGCTTGGCGCTAAGGCCGACGGTGAACGCGGGTGCGAGTGCGGCGTCGGTGGCGGAGGATTGGCTGAGCGAACCGCGATAGCCGGCCGTCACCCAGCTGCCGTTGCCGAAGGCAAGGGAGCCCGTGTTGACGTTGGTGGTGTCGCGGTATGTCCAGTGCAAGCCGTCGGGCGAAGTCGCGATGGTGGCGGTGGGGTCGAAGCGAAAATTATTCGCGCTCTCCCAATAGGCGTTGAGCACGAACAAGCCGTTGGCGTAGCTGATCGCGGTGGCATCGGGCGCGGTGGAGGCTGACCATTCGATGCCGTCGGTGGAGGTCAGCGACGGCATGCCGGCGAGCACCCAGCGACCCGCGCCGTAGGCGAGCGCGTTGGCACTGCTCGACGTAACGGGATGTGGTCGTCGAGTCCACGTGAGACCGTCGGGTGACGTGTAGATCGCTCCGGCGGGGCCGACGGCGACAAAAAGATTAGTGGCGTACTCGACGGCGATGAGTGCAGGGAGATTGACCGCGAGACTGCGATCGGTCCACGCGAGGGCGTCGGTGGACGTGGCAACGCCGCCCTTGGAGCCGTCGATGTTGGCACCGACTACGATGTAGCGGCCGTTCCCATACGCGACAGATTTGGCATTGAACGTGAGGTCGGCGGTCTTCGTGCCGGTGAGGCCGTCGAGCGAAACATAAACAGACCCGGCGGTGAATGCGAAGAAGCGATCGTTGGCCGCGTGGATCGTGAGATCGGTGGCGTTGGCGACGGGCACGGCGAAGCCGTCGGTCGTCCACGTGATACCGTCGACGGACGTGTAACCGTCGCCGGTGAGAAAGCGATTGTGCGCGAAAGCAACCCCGGGGTTGTTCGCGGTCGTCGAAAAATTCACACCGCTGGGGGTCCATGCGAGGGCGTCGATGGAGCGGTAAAGTTTGTTGCCGATGAAGCCCACGAAGCTGTCGCCGATGCCGGCGATCTGGCTGGGCGGAATCAGGACGGTCACGCCGGTGTGCGTCGTCCACGCCACGCCGTCGAGTGAAGTGACGGGCTGTTGCGAGCGTGCGATGAAACGGTCTTTGACGAAAGCGACCCCGCTGGCGCTCACGCCAGGGATCAGCGTCCAGGTGACGGCGTCGGTGGATTGATAAAGCTGCGTGCTGCGGCGGATGACGAAATGACCCGCGCCGTAGGCGACTTCGTCAGCCCAGCTAAACTCAGAGGACGTTGGTTTCGTCCACACTAGACCATCGGTCGACGTGCGGACTGAATCGTTGAGGCGTGACACCATCACGAAAATTCCTCCGCCGAACGCGACGCTGTCCCCGACGACGCCGGGCAGAACCGTCCAGGTCACTGTATCCGGGGAGGTCACGACGGTGCCACCGTAAGCAGAGACGGCGACGTAGGTGCCGTTTCCATACACGATGTTGTGGCCAACGGGGCCGCCGCTGTTGGCAACATTGCCGCCGAGACGCTGGAGCCAATAGTGGCCGTCGTCGGAGACGAAGATGGTGCCGGAATCACCGCGCGCGAAAAAGTGGCCGTTAGCGAAGGCAACGTTGTTAAGATTTTCCGTGGAGGGAAACGTTTCGGTCTGCCAGTTTAGGCCGTCGGTGGAAGAGACGACGGTGCCATGTTCGGCGACGGCAATGTAAATGCCCTGACCGGCGGCGATGGCTTTGAGCGGCAGAGTGGTGGGAGCGGGATTGCGGGTTGTCCAACGGACTTGGGCGGAGAGCGCGAGCGGAAGGAGCAAGGAAACGAGGAGAAAGATTCTGGAAATTTTCATGGAGGTAATCGATGAAGCGGGGAGCGGACGTCGTTAATTCGTCCCCTCATTTAAGAGGCAGGCGCAAGGACTCGGGCAGGCGACGATGAGAGGGAGCGACAATAGCTGAACAAGAAAAATGAATACATGGAGCTGACGATTTATGCGCACGAGCAGAGACGTGCGGTGTTCAACTCATTCGACCGCTCGTGACCGAAAACCCGCTATCCAACTCCTGAATTTTTTAACGGTTCTCCGCGAGAGGAGCTCACGGAGCTTCGTAAATTTCGATGAGGGCGATGCCGCTCGTGCCGTCGACGGAGGTAACGTGGACAGAGTAGACGCCCGGCTCGAGTGTCTCGAGCATGGCGGCATCATTGCTATTTTCGTTCAGAGCGAAGGCGCCGGTTGCCGTTGTGGCGGCACGGAGTTCGGAGAGATTCGCGGCGGCGTTCCACTGGTCGTTGTTGTGAATCGCGGTGCTGCCGCGGTAGAGCGTGATTTTGGGATTCGCGAGGGGATGTGCGACACCTTGCGCGCCGAGCGAGGGGCCGACGCCGCGAATGAGAACTTTCAACGGGATATCGCCACTGATCACGAAACCGCCGATGAGCGGGGTGTCGCTGACTCGTGCGCGGGCGGAGAGATTGACGAGACGGATCAACGGATAATCGGGCGCGTAGATTTCGTTGAGCACGTAACCGGTACTGCCGCCCGCGCCGGAAGCTTGCACCAAGCAAAGGCCGCCGGCGGGCGTGGGAAGTTTCAGTGCACTGTCGAGCGCGCCGGGGTCGAGCGCGAAAGCGCCGAGAGAGGCCATCTCCGACGGGAGTGCGGGAAGTCCTAAAACCGTGGGGGCGACGGACCAGTTGTCGTTGGCGGCGATTACGGTGTGGCTCGCGTTGAGGATGGAGAGCTGCGGGTCGGAGAGAACGTTTTGCACACCGAGACGAACAAGGCCGGGGCCGACGCTACGTATGATCGGACCGACGGTCTGAAGATCGTAGGTGGAGCCTTGGAGCACGAAGCCTTGGAAAAACGTTTCCTCGCCGGTGCCGGCGAAGCCGAGCGCGGAAAGATTGACCAGACGTGAGCCGCCGACCGCAACGTAGACGGGGTTGCTGATGATCGCGGCGGAGTAGTCGTTTTGGTAAACGATCACATCGTATTGGCCGTTGTTGGACGCGTTGAAATTCGTGAGCGTGAGCTCGGCGCCGGTCGCTCCGGGAATCGGCTGCGCGGAGCGGCGCCATTGGTAGCGGTAGTTCGCGCCGGCGGGCGCGGTGACCGAGAGGTGAACGTCACCGCCGGGCACGACCGCCTGCGCGACCGGCTGGGTTTCGAGTTTCATCGTGGCGGAGCCGTCGGGCACGACAATGAGTTGGAAGCTCGCGTACTCGTGATGGCCGGCGGAATCGGTAATGGTGACGGCGTACGACTCGGTGCGCGGGCCCTGGACGTTGGTGAGCGTAAGCGTGGGGCTGGTGGCGCCCGGAATATCCGGTCCGGATTGATGTGCCCATTGGTAGGTGAATGGTGGATGCACTCCGGTTGCGCTCGCAGTGACGCTCACGGAAGCGCCGACCGGAATGCGAACCTGGCCGGAAGGAGTGACGCTCGTATTCAAACCGCCCCACGTAACCTGGACTGACTGGCTGGTTACCTGACTGTAAGGGGCGGCGACGACGACATCGAAGTCACCGAGGCGGTATTGATACGTGCTTGAGGACGAGAAAATCGTAAGAGTCTGGCTGGTCTCACCGAAGATCGGTTGGCCGTTTCTGCGCCATTGATAGGTGATCGGGCCGGAGCCGGTAACGGCGACGCTGAGAATCGCAGGCTCATAGTTGGCAGCTTCAGTCGGAAGAGGTTGCTGCGTGATAACGAGGGGCACCGGCGGCAAGACAGTGAGCTTGGCCGCGGCACTGGTGGCGGAGCCGGCGCTGTTGGTGATCGTGACCGTGTAGCTGCCGGCTCCGGCGTCGGTCACAAGATCGAGCGTTAAAGCGGGGGACGTTGCGCCGGCGATGGCGACGCCGTCGTGCTTCCATTGATACGACAATGGGCCGGTGCCGGTGGCTCCGACGGCGAACCTGGCGGTTTCGCCGCGATGCACCGTGGAGGAGACAGGTGCGTAGGTGATGACAGGCGCGGTGGCGGCGGAGGAGACGGTGGTTTGTAGGAGCGCGTTGTAGGAGCGCGCGCTGATCGTGTAGAGACCGACTCTAGCGGAGAGCTGCGCGGAGCCGTTGCCGAACGCGAGGACCGGATAACCATAGGTGGAAAAAAACGTGCGATCCACGGCCCCGAGGTGAAGGGGCACGCGCGTCCACGCGGAGCCGTCAGTGGATTTCCACATCTCAGTTTCAACGGGAACGTAGCTGGATGAAGCCGATGGCGGAATGGCGACGCCGAGGAAAACGTCGCCGAGAAATCCGAGCGAGGTGAACGCGTGTGCGGCAGTGATGGTAACCGGGATACCGCCGGAGAGCGTCCCGGTGCCGGGAGTCGCGTCGGTGGTTTTTGGAGACGCATGAACGAGGAGACGGTCAGCATTGGCGGCGAGATGCTTCAGGTCGAAATTCGTGTAGGGCGCCGAATCCGACTGCGTCCAAGTTAGACCGTCGGGTGAGGTGAGGAGCGTGGAACTATCGCCAACGACGATGAAGCGGTTGAAGGCGAAGATGACGTCGTTAAGCGCGTTGGTCGTGGTGCTGGTGCGCGCGGTCCACGTGACGCCGTCCGTTGAAGAAGAAATTTTTCCATCGGCGCCGATCATCACGTAGGTGTTGGCGCCAAACG
Source organism: uncultured bacterium (assembly GCA_967755055.1). GTDB lineage: Bacteria > Verrucomicrobiota > Verrucomicrobiia > Opitutales > Opitutaceae > Opitutus. The sequence goes on along the minus strand of CBRAFL010000172.1, from coordinate 2,915 downwards.
CGACCGCGCGGGGTTGCGCGATTTTGGTGTCGATCGTGGCAGACGTGACTCCGTCAGCGGAGACGAGGACGGTCACGAGATTATCCTTGGAGGTGATGCGAAATACGAGATCACCGGCCGCGTGGGTGGGCTCAAAACCGGTCGGGGCCCATGAGGCACCGTCATTGGAGGAATTGCCGCCGTAGAAAAAACGGCCGAGTCCGTAGACAGCACGCGGGGTGGCGGAGGGGGCAGTAAGGCTGGTGCTGCGGGTGGACCACGCCAGGCCGTCGGTGCTGGAGTGGATGACGTGGGCGTTGTCGTTGGTCGAACCTCCGTAATATGAGGTGATCTCGGAAGCGACGGTGACACCGCCGCCAGAACCGAGTGTGGTAAAATCGAGTCTGAAGGTCAGTGAAGTAAGACGCGTCCACGTTTCGCCGTCGGCGGAACGATATTCGGCGTAGGGTTGTTGTGCGTAGCGGGATTGCTGCAAATAGAAATATCCGCCGCCGAAACCTAACGAACTTTGTGGGCCGAGATCGGGGACCGGCGCATTGTAGCCCGGGGCTTCTGCCGTCACATCGCGCCACGTGACGCCGTCGGTTGAGAGGTACGCGCCGCGGCCGTAGCTGATAAGAAAGCGATTGTTACCGGCGGCGAAAAAGGGCGAGGTCGTGGCGGAAGCGAGCACGGTGGCCGCGGTCCAGTTGACGCCATCGGTCGAGGCGAGGACGTGCCCCGAGGAATCGGGTGCGACGAAAACGCCGTTGGCGAAAAGCACGCGATACGGGTTGAGGACGTTGGCGCGGAGCGTCCAAGTCATGCCGTCGGTCGACGTGAGGAAGCGACGATTGCCGCCGTCGGTGGCCGACGAGGCGATTGCGACGTAGATGCCGTTGCCGAATGCGAGATCGAACACGGGCGCCGGGGCTGATTGAATGGTCCAGGCGATGCCATCAGCCGAGGTGGCGATGTTGGACGAGCCGATCGCGACGAAGCGACCGGCTCCGTAAACGACGCGGGCGAAATAGTCCGTCGTCGTGCCTGATTCGCGTTCGGTCCACGTTGCGCCGTCGAGAGAGGTGACGATCTCGCCGCGTTCGCCGACTCCGACCAGGAGGCCATTCCCATAGGCGAAGCTGCCGATGCGATTGCCGGTGGGAGACGGGGAGCGAAAGGTCCAAGTGTCCTGAGCGAGCAGGCTGGATGCGGCGGCGAGGAGAAATGCGACGGCGAGGCGGAAGAAGCGGAGTGAGGAAAGGTGCATGGTTCGATTGCGCTGGCGGGCGTGATCAACCATGAAGACAAATGAGCTTTAGGAATCCGCTATTGAACGGAAGATTGGGTGAAAATTCGCTGTGTGGTGTAGGTAGCGCGCTGGCCGCGCTACGTTCGTCATCTGTAGCGCGGCGAGCGCGCCACCTACACCTATCTCCACTCGCTCACGCTCGCAGCCACGAGGGAGTCTGCGCTCGGCGCTTTTATCAGAACGTCGCTTGCAGCGAAATCGCGTACGTCTGGCGGCGCCAGTCGCCGTAGGATTGGTAGCCGGCACCGGAGGGATCTCGGGCGTAGCGCGGCGGGCTGACGTTGAAAAGGTTGTTCACCCGGAGCTGGCCACGTAGCCCGAAACGTGAACTTTTCCACGGCAGCCAGCGCGCGAGATCGCTCTGCACGTAGGCGTCGAATTGCCAGTACGGATTGATCTGCCGGTTGTGTTGGGTGGCCCATTCAACCACCGGAATCATCCGTGAGTGAAAGTAGTGTCCGTCCAGGCCGAATCCATAATTTCGATTCGACCAGCTCGCGCCGAAATTCGAGCGGTATCTCAGCAGACCCACGGCGGTGCCGTCGGGTTGTTCGAGTTCGTCCACCTTCTCGGATTCGGGTCCGACTTGGAGTTCGTATTTTTGAAAATAAATTAATCGGCCATAGATATCGAGACGTCCGCCCACACATTCCGTCCACGCGTAGTCGAGCGAGGTGCTCCAGTTTTGCGAGTGACGCCAGGCGAGATTCACATTGCCCGTGCGCAAGGACGTGATTCTTCCCACGGTCCCCGTTTCCGATGCTGCACGTGTCACGCGGGCCGGGAAAAGATCCTCGAGATTGACCACTGCCTGGGCCTCGAGTCGCGTGAGTTCCCCGGATTTGCGCGTGTCGGAAAAATCCGCGGCGAAACGGAAGCGATGCGTTTTACCGCGTTGAAAAATAACGCCGGCCGTCCGGGTCACGGCTGATTCCGGACGCAGATTGGGATTTAGCGCGTCGCTCGCTTCGACCCCATATGTCTCGTTGAGCCGAGGATCGGTGATTGTGGTGCGACTCACTTCGCCGCTGCCGACGTCGCCGCTCGGGCCGGAAACTTTGCGGCTTAGGAACGGCGAAGGCAAACGGTTCGATGTTGCGACGGTGCCGCGGAAGGACACGCCTCCAGCGAAATCGAGTTTTAGTCCGCCCGTCGGGGCCAGATTCGTTTCCTGCGCGGTGTCTGACACCACGTAACGAGCGGCGAGATCGCTTTCGACATCCTTGATCCAAAACGGCAGCCATGAGCGCGGCAGTAGGGGCGCTTGCAGTTCACCGAACGCACTGATGCGTTCGACGGTCCGGCCCGACCAGTGAGTGGGCGCTTCCAGAAGTTCACCGTCGCCGAAGCGGCGTTCGTCGGTGTATCCAGCAAGCCGATTCAATCGATAGTCGCCGCCGACGCTCACGGCGCCGCTCCCGGTGGGAAGCGACAGGGATTGATTGGTAACCCGCAAGGCGGCGTCGATGGTTTCGTAGTCGCCCAAGGTCACAAAACGTCCGCGACCGCCGTAGTAGACGAGCGCGTGATCATAAAATTCCTGGGGCGGCGCGAACTTTTGCGTGTCGCGCAGTGGATTGTAGATTACGTCAACGACGAGTTTTTGCCAGTGCTCCTGGTCAGT
>CBRAFL010000171.1:0-11343 GCA_967755055.1 uncultured bacterium | reverse complement strand
TTGCATTGATAAGTCCGGGAAACGCATCCGTCCGGCGCTTGTTTTCCTAAGTGGGTGGCGGGGTTCAAACACGATTTCCCCTGATTTGGTGCGTGTCGCCGCGGTCGTGGAAATGGTCCATTTGGCGACGTTGGTGCACGATGACATCATGGACAGTGCAGACGTGCGCCGCAATCGACGGACTGCGACGCGCGCCTACGGGCCGACGGCCGCGGTGCTGTTGGGCGATGCGCTTTTTGCGCATGCGCTGAACCTCGCCACGCAGTTTCCTTCAACGGCTGTTTGCGCTGCGATCTCCGAATCCACGCGGAAGGTGTGCTCCGGCGAAATCGTCCAGACACTTCGTCGCGGTTCGACGAACATCACTCTCGCCGACTACCATCGCATCATCGATTTGAAAACCGCCGAGCTGTTTCGCGTGTCGTGCTTCCTTGGCGCGCAGCTCGCCGGCTCCGAGTCAGGTTATGTCGAAGCAGTGGCCCAGTTCGGACGTCACCTCGGAATCGCTTATCAAATCTATGATGACCTCGCCGACTATTTCGGTGAGGAAAAGAACATTGGGAAGACTCTTGGCACTGATCTCGCGAGCGGAAAACTAACGCTACCTTTGATCACGCTGATGGAGCGACTCACTGCGGAGGGTCGCGAGGAGTTGACCGGAGAAGTTTTAGGCCGGCGCTCTCCGCAACTCGCGTTGCGGCTGCAGCAGATGAACGAACTCGGGGTGTTTGATGTTGTGGCGGACGGAGTTCATCGGGAAGTACGGGCGGCATGCGCGGCCTTGCAGGAATGGCCCGGTGAATCTCCAACCCCCTTGTTGCTTGGGTTGTGTGAGGTTTTGCTCCGCCAAGTGGCTGTATTACAGCACTCTTAATTCTGAATCCGTCGAAGGCCCGCGATACAACGTAAGCCGCCTTTCCTGTCTTCCGCCAAGGCAGTTGTTGCAGCCGCTGGCTGAGATCGAAAAAAGCTTTCAATTGCGGATTCTTCCGCACTTTCCGTTTGCGCCGTTGCGGGGCTTGCGATTGTTTGCCGCATCTTATGGATGCGGTTAAAATCCTCGGGAAGACGCTGGTCGCGTCACCTGACCGCCAGCACGAAGCCGACTCGGACGTCACGATTGTGCGGCAGGTGCAGGCGGGAGATGTCGCGGCCTTCGATCAACTTGTGCTGAAGTACCGTTCGCGTGTTTTCGGCGTGGTTTATCATTTAACGTCCAACCGGGAAGATGCGGCGGATTTAACGCAGGACGCCTTCATCAAGGCATTTCAATCCATCAACCGCTTTCAGGGGCAGTCTTCCTTCTTCACGTGGCTCTATCGCATCGCGGTCAATTCGACGCTCACGCATCTACGCAAGCATCGGCTTCGGACCTTTTTTAGCTTCGAAAAAGTTAACGAAGATGACCATGTCGCCGCCGAAGTGATCGCTGCGCTTACTGACGCCACAGGCGCTGACCGCGAGACCTTTGCCCGGGAGCTCCAAGAAAAATTGAACGAGGCGATGCATAAATTGTCTATCAAGCATAGAACCGTGATTACGCTTTTTGAGATCGATGGCCTCAGCCATCAAGAAATTGCCGAAGTGATGGAGTGCTCGGTAGGGACAGTTCGCTCACGGCTTCACTATGCGAAGCAGCTCCTTCAATCAGAATTGCAGCCTTATATTCGTCGATGAAATCCAACAAGACCACGGTTACGCTCGAGGATCTTCTCCGGGTAAAGCGGGCTGAACAACCACCAGCGGAATTTTGGAGCCAGTTTGAACGCGATATGCGCGCCAAACAACTGGCTGCGATCGTCGAACCGCGTCCGTGGTGGGCGCCTCTGATTCGAATGGGTGCGCGCGCTGCACACTTTCAACTCCCGGTGGGTGCCGCGGCTATTTTGGTCGTCTCGTTCATCACCGTGCGCGAGTATCGCTCTCCTGAGTTGAGCTCGATGTACGTTCCGAAGACCGCCGTTCAGGAGGTTTCGTCTGAAGCGATTGCGAACCTGTCGAGTCACCTCCCATCGTCCGAAAACCAGACTTCAGTTGCTATGCTGACGCCGAACGATTCTGCGGTGTCGGTGTCGGAATCAGTCGATGTCGCTTCCGCACCCGTGGCGACAAGCCCGGTTTCCCATTCAGCGCAGGTGATCAACCTTCCTACGGTTGATCGTGAACCGAGTCCATCAGAGCGCTACATCGCTGCGAATTTGGCAGCTGCCCAAGCTGCTGATCCGAGTTTGATGGATGATGTTTTCGGCCCATCGATGCGCCCGTCGCAGACCCGGCAACCCATGCGCGATCCGCTTGCGCAAGTTGCTGCATCGGGAGAATCCCGCCGCTCGCGTTTGCTCGCGACCGCGCTGCCGGTGAATGCGGGTTCGGGTGAAGCTGTACTGAGTGCGAATGATCGCGTGGCCCGCCACCTGACCGAGGAGCGGCTCTACGACACGATCAGCCGCGTCGGGCTAAAGGGCGATCGCGTCGCCATAAAATTCTGACCCGTAAAACCTGAGGCGATCCGCAAATGATCGCCTCTTTCGTTCGGTTTGAGTTGGCCCCGCTTTTTCGCGGGGCTTTTGCTTTTGATGGGAAACAGGTAAGCTAAGCGTCCGATGCGAACTGAAAAAGATTCAATGGGTGAAATGGCCGTGCCAGAGGACGCACTGTACGGAGCGTCCACCCAGCGAGCTGTATTGAATTTTCCCATCAGCGGACGTCCTTTGCCCGAAGCATTTATTCGCGGCTTGGGCTTGGTGAAACTCGCGTGTGCACGGGCGAACGAAGAACTCGGTCTGCTCGGGGCTGAAAAAAGCACATTGATTCAAGCCGTGGCTCGCGAAATAGCGGACGGACAGCACGTGGAGCACTTTCCGATCGACGTGTTTCAAACAGGCTCTGGGACTTCGACCAACATGAACGCCAACGAGGTCATCGCGAATCGCGCGACCCAGCTGGTTAGTTCCTCTCCCGCCGGAGGACGAGTTCTGCATCCCAACGACGACGTCAATCTCAGCCAGTCCTCGAATGACATCATTCCAACTGCTCTGCATGTAAGCGTCGCCCTGGCTCTGGAGCGGAAGCTGATCCCCGCCTTGAATGCATTGCACGAGCGCCTGGACGAGAAAGCGGCCGAGTTCGCTGACGTGATCAAAATCGGGCGTACCCATTTAATGGACGCGACCCCCCTTTCGCTCGGTCAGGAGTTTTCAGGTTATGCTGCGCAGGTTCAAAAGTCCGTTGATCGCGCCCACAAAGCGATCGAGGCGCTGACCGAACTCGCGGTCGGCGGCACCGCGGTGGGAACCGGAATCAACTGTCACGCGGAGTTCGCGTCCGCCGTGTGCCGAATCCTCGGCGAGGAAACGGGTTTGTCATTTCGCGAAGCAGACAATCATTTTGAAGCTCAAGGTGCCCGCGACGACTGCGTGGAGGTCGCAGGTTATTTGACCACGATCGCCGCGAGCCTGACGAAGATCGCCAACGATATCAGGTTACTCGGCTCCGGACCGCGCGCCGGCCTCGGAGAATTGCGACTCGTGGCCACTCAACCCGGTTCGTCAATTATGCCGGGGAAGGTGAATCCGGTAATGAGTGAAATGCTCGTGCAGGTCTGCCTGTACGTGCAGGGTCTTGCGCAGACGGTCGTGATGTGCGGCCGCGATGGTCATTTTGAGCTTAATGTTACGATGCCACTGATGGCGCATTGCCTGCACGAAGCGGTGCATTGTCTCGCAAACGGAGCCCAGGTTTTCGCGGACAAGTGCGTGGATGGATTGGAAGCGGACGTGACGCGTTGTCGCGAGCTGGTTGACCGCTCTTTGATGCTCGTGACCGCGTTGAATCCGCATATTGGGTACGACCAGGCGGCTGCGGTTGCGAAAGAAGCGCTGGCGACAGGCCGAACCCTGCGGGAGATAGTTCTCCAACGAAAATTGATGGATGCGGCCACGCTCGATCGCGCGCTCGATCCGGTGTCAATGACCAGGCCGGGCGCTAGCGTGCCGGGTGCAGGCGGAGGTTAGATTTTTCAACAGGCCAGTGCAGTTCTCAGCCGGCTTGTCGGTAATCAAACGCCAGAGCGCCGATCGAAAATGTCCCTCCATCAAGAAACTCTCACGATTCGCACTCGCGGCCAGGGGCTTATCGAGATCACCGAACGGATCGCTCATGAGGTGCAGCGCAGCGGCTGTAGGCGCGGGGTCGTCACGATTTTTTGTCAGCACACGAGTTGTTCATTGGTGATCATGGAAAACGCCGACCCGTCAGCCCGTCACGATCTGGAGGCCTGGCTCAACCGGCTCGTGCCGGAGGATGACCCGCATTTCAAGCACACGCTCGAAGGTTCCGATGACATGCCGAGTCACGTCAAGATGGCATTGACGCGTACCAGCGAGAACGTGCCCTTTTCCGAAGGTCGTCTGCTCCTCGGCACGTGGCAGGGAATTTTTCTATGGGAGCACCGGCGCGCCGCGCATTCGCGAAACATCATCGTGACGTTGATCGGCGAATAACGCGCGCCGAGCGCGACACCTACTTGGTCGGCAGGCACGCGCCGCAGCCATTGGCGAAGAAATCGTTGCCCTTATCGTCGACCAAAATGAACGCGGGGAAATCTTTCACCTCGATTTTCCAGACGGCTTCCATCCCGAGTTCTGGATATTCGAGCGTCTCCACTTTTGTGATATTCTCTTTCGCGAGGATCGCCGCTGGTCCTCCGATGCTGCCGAGATAAAATCCCCCGTGACGCTTGCACGCGGTCGTCACTTGCGGACTGCGATTGCCTTTTGCGAGCATCACCATCGAACCGCCTAGCGATTGAAACAGATCGACATAGCTGTCCATACGTCCAGCTGTCGTCGGCCCAAACGAACCCGAAGCGTACCCTGTCGGCGTCTTCGCCGGGCCCGCATAGTAGACCGGATGATCTTTCAAATACTGCGGCAGTCCCTGGCCTGCGTCCACCCGCTCCTTCAGCTTCGCGTGAGCGATGTCGCGCGCGACGATCATCGGCCCGCTTAACAAAATCCGAGTGGTGACCGGATGCCTGGAAAGCTCCGCGCGGATGTGCTCCATCGGCTGATGAAGATCGATCCGGACGATGTTGTCTTCTTTGAGCGTACGCTGCGCGGCAGGAATAAATCGTCCGGGATTCGTTTCCATTTTCTCCAGATAGATCCCGTCCCGCGTAATCTTCGCCTTGATGTTGCGATCCGCGCTGCACGAAACACCCAAGCCAACCGGGCAGCTCGCACCGTGACGCGGCAGGCGGACGACACGCACGTCGAGCGCAAAATATTTTCCGCCGAACTGTGCGCCGATCCCGCTCTGCTGTGCGATCTCGAGAATTTTCGCTTCCATCGCGATGTCGCGAAACGCCCGGCCGTGTTCGTTGCCGCTTGTCGGGAGCGCATCGAGATATTTAGCCGACGCCAGCTTTACTGTTTTGAGACAGGCTTCCGCACTGGTGCCGCCGATCACGAAAACAAGGTGGTAAGGTGGACATGCCGCCGTGCCCAAGTACGAAAGTTTGTCCGCGACGAATTTTTCGAAGCTCTTCGGATTCAGCAGCGCTTTGGTTTCCTGAAAGAGAAAAGTTTTGTTCGCCGAACCACCGCCCTTGGCGACGAACAGAAAGTCGTAAGAGGACCCCTCTGTGGCGTAGAGGTCGATCTGCGCCGGTAAATTCGTTCCCGTGTTCGTCTCTTTCCACAGATCGAGCGGTGCGGTTTGCGAGTAGCGCAGATTCTCCCTGGTGTAACAGTCGTAGACACCGCGGCTGAGCCATTCGGCATCGTTCGCGCCGGTCCAAACCTGTTGGCCTTTCTTTGCGACGATCGTGGCGGTCCCGGTATCCTGACAGAACGGTAGAATTCCTTCCGCAGCGACTTCGGCGTTTTTCAGTAACGTCAGTGCGACGTATCGATCATTAGGAGACGCGGCGGGATCTTCCAAAATTGCGGCGACCTGCTGCAGATGCTTCGGGCGCAGCATGAACGAGCAGTCGTGGAACGCTTGTTGCGCCAGATAAGCCAAAGCTTCCGGTGCGACTTTCAAGATCTCCTTTCCGTCGAATGTCGACGTGCTCACGCCCTCGCGTGAAAGCAGCCGATACTCGGTGGTATCTGCACCGAGTGGGAACGGTTCCTGATAGGAGAACGTCGGGGTGGCCATGCAATGATCGTGATCGGATGCCCGTGTGACTCAAGCGCGCGAGCCGCGCCGTGCCAGCGTTAGCAGCCCGTTTGGTCGGGCGCATTAGCTAATCCAGCCGGACGGGCGCCGTCTCCACTGAGATTACCGCACCTTCGACTCGTTCACCGTCCGACCATCGAGCGCACAACGTCGTGGAAACGTGAGAGATCAGCCAGAGTCGTCACTTCGCCGGGCGTCCGGCCCCAGCCGCTCGCACTCGGCCATGAGCCGCGGGCCGTGAAATTTTCCTGCGCCGCCTGAAGGCCTGACACGTTTAAGTAGTCTTTCTGTTCTTTTTCGTCCCGCACCTGGCTGATTCGCTCCGGCGCGATCGAAGCGACGTGCCCGCTCGAAACATAAGCGAGGTCATTCAACGCCACGAAGGGTCGAGAGTCGGCGAGTGTCGTCGCAGCTCGCGGACTTTCACCACGCAGGTAGCGATAGTATTCCAGATGATTTTCCTCCAGGCCATCAAATGGATCCAGGATGATTCTCTCAAGCCGTCCGTCGTTCCAGCGAACTTCTGCCTGCTGGCCCACCACGTAGCGAATCGTGGCGCGTTCGCACACGACCACCTCGGCCTGTGAACTCCCGCCTGAACACGCGTGTGAAAGAGCGAACCGCATCGTTACGCCTGCGGTGGTATCGGCTTCGACAAAAAAAGTATCCGCGCCTTCGATGGCGTGCGCCCGGTAAAGTTCGGCCCGCACCGCGACGAGTTGCGCCCAGCTGAAAAGTTCGCCGCGGCCTGCCCAAAAAAACAGATTGTGCACGAAATGCGCGAGCGCATTGCCGAGGCACGAATCAAGCACGAATCCGCCGTCGATCATCAACCGTCCGGCCCACTCGTTCCGATGAAAATAGCTCGTGGGGCGCGGCCAGAGCCCGGTCAACGTCGCTCCTTGCACCGCGCCAAATTCGCCAGCGAGCATCCGCTCTTTCAATCGCAAGCGTGGCTTTTCAATAATAAAATTGAAGCCCACCAGCGATGCTTTCGGCAGGCGCGCGTCAGCGGTGATCATCCGCTCGAGTTCGGCGTAATCGAGGGTGGCTGGTTTTTCCAAATACGTTGGCAGGCCGAGCGCAGTCGCGGTGGCATGCATCTCGGCGTGCAGCTGAATCGGGGTGGGAATGACCACGAGATCGAGGTCGCGGTGACAGCTCTCGAGCATCACTCGATAGTCGTCGAAGACCCGGACTCCGCGCGTGGCAAATCTCCACTGCTGCTGCTGCGGAGTGAAATTCGTCGCGTGCGGGTCGCACGTGCAGACGAGCCGCGCCTCTCTGCGTTCCTCCAGCCGCAGGATCGTGCCGTGATGCGATCCGGCAAAACCGCCCATCCCGATGAGACCAATTCGAACAGGCCTCTTCACACGATTTTCAATTTCGGGAGATCCTGGCCATCAATCAGTCCGACGGGACGGCCATGGGTGTTTACGACGATTAAATCATCGATCTTGTGCGCCTCAAACAAACGCAGCGCATCCACGCCGAGCGCTGTTTCAACAATCACTTTAGGATTTCGCGTCATGAAATTTGCCACCGGCTTTTGTAGAAAATCCGGGCCGGTCAGCGCGCTGCGACGGAAGTCCCCGTCGGTAAGAATGCCCGTCAGCTTGCCCGTTTTCGGATGCACCAAAGCGATGCTACCGGATTTCGCGCGAGTCATGGCCAGAATCGCTTCCTGGGTGGAAACCGTGTCGCGAGCCAGTGGCAGGCGTTCTCCAGAACGCATGATGTCTTTTACTTTCAAGAGCAGCGCGCCGAGATTTCCCGCGGGATGAAATTTTGCGAAGTCGTCGCGTGTGAGGCCGCGCGCTTCCAGCAACACCATCGCCAGTGCATCGCCGAGCGCGAGAGCCGCGGTCGTGCTCGCGGTTGGCGCCAGCGCGAGTGGACACGCTTCCCGGCGTACGCGATAGAGCAACCGATGATCGGAATTTTTTGCGAGGTCGGAGTCAGGGTTTCCCGTGAACGCGACCAGTCGTAGTCCGAGACGTTTTAAAATCGGCACGAGCCGGATGATCTCCTCGGTCTGCCCGCTGTTGCTAAGGAGCAGCGATAAATCGCCCTCGCCGCACAATCCGAGATCGCCATGCAGTGCCTGGGTCGCGTCGAGAAAACAGGACGACACGCCGGTGCTATTGAACGTGCCCGTCAGTTTTTGTGCGATGTGAGCCGACTTGCCGACACCGGTGAAAATCAGTTTTCGACCGGCGGCGATTGTCGCTTCCACGGCACGGACGGTATCGATGAACTCAGCTCCCAATCCCTTCGCCGTCTCGGCCAGTGCGTCGGATTCGATGCGGATGCAGTCGCGAGCGCGGGCGAGAATGGATTTCGGTTGCAGGGCCATTTAGGGTTTGAGTCGCGGGAGTAGAGTGCGGAATTTACGGCGAACGACTTCTCGTTCAATCCCATTTCCCTTACCTGATGAGAATCCGCCGGATCGTCACCCTTTCGCTAGCCAGTATCGCGCTGTTGCTCGCGGCTGGGTGCGAGCGGGCAGACAATCAGACGTTGTCGTCGGAAGCTGACGAGCCCAACTACCGTCAAGGTCAGCAGCTCGTCAAGCAAGGCCGCAGCCAGGAAGCCTTGTCGGCCTACCTGAAGGTCATTGCCAAACGGGGTGAGTCGGCGCCGGAGTCGCACCTGGAGGCCGGCCTCCTTTATCTTAATCAGGTAAAGGATCCGCTCGCGGCCATTTATCATTTTAGAAAGTACCTCGAGCTTCAGCCCAACTCCCGGCAGGCGGTCTATGTCAAGGGCTTGATCGACGTGGCGAAGCGGGAGTTTGCGCGCACGCTCCCGGCGCAGCCGCTCGAAAACCAGGCGGAACGGCTTGAGATCTTTGATACGGTCGACCGTTTGCAGCGCGAAAACGACCAAATGAAAGCCGAACTGGTTGCGTTACGCGGCGGCGCGCCATCGCCTTCGACTCGCAGCCGGGCGACGCTGAATGAGCCTGCAACGCCCACTTATCCGCGGGTCGAATTGCCGGAGCCAAAACCGTTCATCGCGCCACGGAACGATGCCGCGGATTCACCCGTATCGCTTGCTCCGGAGACCACCTCCGCGCCAACTCCCGCACCTCAGATTCCGGCCGCGCAATCTCCGTCGGTCCAGCAACCCATTCGCGCGATTCCGACCAAACCCACCGCGCCTTCTGCGTCTTCGTCCTCGACCGCGAATCGCCGGCACACAGTGGTCAAAGGCGATACGCTCTTCAGTCTGGCGCAAAAATATTATGGCAACCGCTCTCGCTGGCGGGACATCTACGCAGCAAATCGAGATCAACTCCCAAGCGAAAATTCGCTGCGACTCGGGATGGAGATCAAGATCCCGTGAATTGAACTGTAGCCGCACGCTTTAGCGTGCGGACCGTGCCGTAGCCGGCACGTCGACGCTGCTCCTGTTACACATGCCCCGCACTTCGAAACGAACGGCCACGTTTACCGAGTCGTTGATTCGTGAAATGTCACGCGTCGCGCAGAAGCACGGCGCGATCAACCTCGCGCAAGGTTTTCCCGACTGGGATCCGCCCGCGAAACTCGTGCAGGCGGCCAAGGACGCGATGGATGCGGGGCGTCACCAATATGCGGTTACGTGGGGTTCGGCCGAACTCCGCGCGGCGCTCGGGGCCAAGCTCACGCGTTTCATGGGAGTTTCGGTCGACACCGATCGTGAACTCGTGGTCACGTGTGGCGCCACCGAGGCGATGATGGTCGCGATGATGACGGTCTGCGATCCGGGCGATCGCGTCGGGATGTTTTCACCGTTCTACGAAAACTACGCAGCGGACGCCATTCTCACCGGTGCCACGCCGATCCATGTGCCGTTGCATCCGCCGCATTATCACTTCGATCCTGCGGAACTACGTCGGGCGTTTGCGAGCGGGTTGAAAGCATTCGTGCTCTGCAATCCCTCCAACCCGTGTGGGCGCGTTTTTACCCGTGCCGAGCTGTTGCAAATCGCGGCGCTCGCTGAGGAGTTCGACGTGTTTGTTCTCACCGACGAAGTCTACGAGCACATTGTGTTTCACCCACACCGGCACACGTACTTCGCGACGCTGCCGGGAATGGCGAAACGGACACTGATGTGCTCGTCGCTCTCCAAAACTTTTTCGATCACAGGCTGGCGACTTGGCTACGTCCACGCCGCGCCTGAGATCATTGCCCAAGCGCGCAAGGTTCACGACTTCCTCACGGTCGGCGCCGCTGCGCCCTTGCAGCACGCGGTGGTGACGGCGCTGAACTTTCCCGCGAGTTATTACGATGAACTCGCGGCGGAGTACGCGGCGTCGCGTGATGTGCTGCTGAGTTATTTGGATCAGACCGGACTCAACTACACGCGACCGGAAGGCGCGTACTTCGTCATGGTGGATATTTCGTCGTTTGGGTACGCCAGTGATGTGGAATTCGCTCACTGGATGACGCGAGAGATCGGAGTGGCGCCGGTGCCCGGCTCGAGCTTTTTCGCCAATGGGGAAAATCGGTACGTGCGACTGAACTTCGCCAAAAAGCCGGAGACGCTTCACGCCGCGGGAGAGCGCTTGTTGAAATTGCGCCGGTAGCGGACGGCGTAGCCGAGGTGGTGTCTTACGGGTAAATCCACTCGCTCACCAGATGGTATGAACACCGGAGTACACACCCCGTCGCTTCGCGCCACCCCTCTTGCTAGAGGGGAATCCAATCAATCGCAGCCGAAGTCCCCTCTAGCAAGAGGGGTGCCCGAAGGGCGGGGTGTGTTGGCTTGCGCAGGTTCATGCGTGCGCGCGCCGCGAGCCGGGAAACCGCTCTGTCAGGCTTTTACCTATTAGTGGTAGCCGAACCGCCAGACATTTCCCCGGTCTAATTTCTGCTGAGCGCTGCTGGTTGTTTCGTCAGAGCCCCAAAAAAATCAACCCCCCACTAATATGCTAAGCTACGCGATTACTTTTCTGATCATCGCTCTCATCGCCGGCGTCCTTGGATTCGGTGTCATCGCCGGAACGGCCGCGACGATCGCGAAGATTTGCTTCGTTGTGTTTCTGGTTCTGTTCGTCGTGGCGCTAATTCGCGGACGCGGCAGCAATCTTTAGCCATCGGAGTGGATTCAGTTTGATCCCGTAGGTGGCGGGGGGGGGGGCGCCGCGCCGCGCGCAGGGGCAGGGCGGCGCCC
>CBRAFL010000170.1:0-11352 GCA_967755055.1 uncultured bacterium | reverse complement strand
CGGTGGGCGAAGTGCGCTCGTATTCCGAATTGCTCACGCAAGCGGTCGCGGATCGTCGCTTGATGCTGATTCTGCTGGGCGCGTTTGCCGGTGTCGCGCTCGCCCTCGCCGGCATGGGCATCTACAGCGTGATCGCGTACAGCGTCGCCCAACGCACTCAAGAAATTGGAATCCGCATGGCACTCGGCGCCGCGCCCGGAACCGTGGTCGCGATGATTTTAAAAGAAGGCATGCAACTCGCCGCACTCGGACTCGTGATTGGACTCGCCGCGTCCCTCGCGCTCACACGACTCATGACGCAGCTGCTCTTCGACGTGAGCGCAACCGATCCGTTTGTCCTCGGCGTCGTCTCGCTCTTCCTCGCCGTCATCGCGCTAGCCGCGTGTCTCGTCCCCGCGCGACGAGCAACAAAAGTGGATCCGATGATCGCGCTGCGCGCCGAATAGCGGGAACGACGGCGTTCGCGGCAGTTTAAGTGGCAAGTTTAAGATTAAGTCATCCGCTCTCTCTTCAACTTAAACTTCCCAACTTAAACTCGCACCGCGCGCCTCCGGCAGTCGTTCTCGTTCTTCGTTCTCTTTCTCGTTCTCAGTGTTGGAGGTCTTCGCTCGTTCCGTGTGCCATCCACAGCCGAGAACACGAGAGCGACCGACCCACAAGCTCCGAACCGATCCTGAAGCGAGTACGATCACTCGCACGATCGACCTCTCTGGTGTCGAATACGTCTACGGGATGCGCAGACGGCTTGGATTCTGGCGATTGTCCCACAAGCGGATTATTTCAACCAAGGCAGCCCCTTCATTGACACGGTAGATCACAAGGTAATGTCGATGTACCAGCTTGCGCAGCCCTGGCCGCTTTCGCACGAGTGCACCTCTCGTAGGCAAATGGTCGAGCGAGAAAATCACATCAACCAACTCCAGACCAATGCGCTCGGCTGCCGCAGGATTTTTCTTTGCGAGGAATGCGATCGCATTCTCCAAATCAGTCTCGGCCTGTTCGGTTAATGCGACTTGCCAGCCCATTGCCGCACTTTGTTTCCGAGTTCATCGCGAGTCGTGACCCGGGCGCCTTTTTTCTCGAACGAGCTTAGACCCTCGTCGATGGCAGCAAGCAATTCCGGAGACTCCTCATCGTGCTCGATCAACCACTCGCGTACCTTCGCCACTTCTTCCGGCGGCAAGGTCTGGAGTTGGCTGATTACTTCGGTGGCGGTCATTGCGTTTGGAAATTATGCATCGCCCTTCGCGTCCGCAAGCTCGGGTTAACCCTGCTGCCCAGCTGCTCGCAGTCCTGTTACTTACGAATGCATGATGCGATGATCGCGTCGAGCGGGCCGCCGTTCGTCTCGAGCTCGTGATCGTGATCTATCTAACCGGGATTAAGACCAAGGGCATGACCCGAACTGCGATCTCCGATTTCCGACCTGAGTTTTTCAATCGAGAACGATAACGACCCGATTTCCGAGCTCCGGACTTCCGATCTCTCAGCCCTAGACTCTCCGCGTCCCTTCACTTGATCACATCCCCGCAACACCACTCCGGCCAGTGCCGGGCTGCGTAGCGTTGCATATCCTCCAGAACTTCGCGCACGAGCGGACTCAGCGCGCCTTTCCAGAATGCGGTGATCTCGATCGGTTCGAATCCGGGCAACTCCAATACTCTCACTTTCGGATGACGGACAATCTCACCATCGTACACGCTCAACCCGATACCGTAACCATTCGCCACATACCGCGTGACCAAATCCAGCGAGCTCGCCTCCATCCGCATCGGCCAGTCCACGCGCAGGCGTTGCAGCCCTTTCCTAAATTGACGGCTGACGGTCTCCGTCGCGGGCAGGCTGATCAACGGATGCTCAACGGTCCCTCGAGCCCAAAGCTCCGCGGCCGACTTTATTTTCAAGCTCTTCGGCACCAATAACACCAGCGGCATGCGCACGAGTCGCAGGCAGTGAATCCGCGCTGGCGGTTTGGTCTCGAGCGGCGTGATCGCCATATCAATCTCCTCATCCTGGAGCGCCGTCTCCATTTGCGCCTGAAACCCTGAGCGCAACGTAAGCCGAAGATTCGGATGCGTCGCCTGCACTCGCGTCAGCAAATGCGGCAGATGATCCCGCAAAACAATTTCCGCCGCGCCAATGCGCAATTGCGGCTCCGCTTGGTGGCGTAGTTGCTTTGCCACCACGTCGAGGTTGCCGAAGAACGGCCGGACAAACGCGAACAGCTCCTCACCTTCCGGCGTTAGCTTGAACGGGAATCGTTCGAAAAGTTTTTTCCCGAGATCCTGCTCCAATAAGATTATCTGGCTGCTGACCGCCGGCTGCTGAATGCCGTAAGGCATGCGCCGCACGGCGCGACTGATGCCGCCGTGATGGGCGACGTAATAAAAAAGTTCCAAATGGTGAACGTTCATCCGCGCCCTTTCCGATAGCTGGATCACCAATCACGAGGCAACGCTCTTCGCCGTAAATGACCCGAATCCTCCGCGGCGACTCGGTCAGGCATTCGTCGGTGCCTCATCTGTGTTCGCTTCAGCAAACTCACGCTCACTTCGTGCGGCCGTTCCCGCATCGGTTCACCCAATAGTTCTTATCAGGTTTATCTATTAACGGCCTTTCGCAGCGATCGGTTATGGTCGGTGGCGTCCCACTTTTCGCTTCAACCATGAAATCAAATCGCAATTATTCGCTCCTCCTCACCGGCCAGTTTCTCGGTGCCTTCGGCGATAACTTTCTCCTCGCAGCCATCCTCGGGCCGCTGACGTTTCAACTGCTCTCCGGCCAGATCACCGAGCAACAGGTCAACTCGCAGAACGCGCTTTTCAGTGCCGTGTTCTTCATCCCTTTCATTCTCCTCGCGCCACTCGCTGGGTTTCTCAACGACCGTTTGCCCAAGACCACCGGACTTCTTTTCGGCAACCTTCTAAAACTTCTCGGCACCGCGGTCGGCTTGATCGGCGTGTGGCTCCACTCCGGTGATTTTCACGGCAGCCACGTGTGGCAGGTCGCTGGATACGCACTCGTGGGACTGGGCGCCTGCGTCTATTCGCCCGCCAAATACGGCGTGCTACCAGAAATTCTCCCGGCCGAGCGTCTCGTTAAAGCCAACGGCTCGATTGAAATGCTCACGCTCGTCGCGATTCTCGGCGGACTTTGGGGCGGCGCCACGCTCTTCGATCACACACGAACGCTCACCGCGTGTTACGCTGTCTCGATCGGACTCTATCTCACCGCGTTGATTCTCAACGCCGCCATGCAACGCACGCCGCATAATCCGACCGCGAGTCTGCGCCGGAGCATCACCGAATTCGGCCGCAGTCTGCTCGCGCTCGCTCGTCATCCTCGTCTCGGTCGCGTCCTGCTCGGCTGCGGAATGTTCTGGTTCGCCGGCGCAATTCTCCGCGGCAATCTTCAAGGCTGGGGCCTGGCGACGCTGCAATCCGCCGGAGTGACCAGCATCACCAATCAGAAACTCGCGCTGCTCAAAATCGGCCTCATCGTCGGTATCGTTTCCGGCAGCGTCCTCGCCGGCCAATTCCACAAGGTCGGCGAACTCAGCTGGGCTCGACGCTATGGTCTTCTCATGGCCGCCGGTATTTTGCTGCTCGGCCTCGTTGGCGGACACGCCGGTCTCATCGTCGCCGTCCTCGCACTCATCGTCACGGGCCTCACGGCCGGCTTGCTTTTAATTCCCCTCAACGCCGCGCTTCAGCACGAGGGCGATCACACGCGTCTCGGCAAAACCATCGCAGTCCAAAATTTCGTCGATTATTTCTCCATGTTGATTGGCGCCGGTTTCCTTCAGCTCTTGACGAGTTTTAACCTGACGCCCGCCCAGGTCTTCGTTGCACTCGCCGTCACACTCTTTGCGCTGGCGATCGCTCTGCGGATTTCCCGCTCCGCCGCCACCACCGCAACATCATGAAGATCCTCCTTCGATTTATACTGCGACTGTGTTTCGGTTTCCGCGCCGTCAACACCGCGGCGCTCAACACGCCCGGCCCAGTGCTGCTCGTGCCGAACCACGTCTCCTGGCTCGACTGGCTCTTCCTCGGCGCAGTCCTCGATAACGATTGGAAATTCGTCGTCTCCCGCACGACCGCCCACGCCAGTCCCTTTCACCGGATGACCATGCTCAACCAGCGAACATTTCCGGTGGATACGGCCTCACCTTATGCCGTCCGCGAACTCGCGGAATTCCTCGAGCGCGGCGGCCGGCTCGTCCTCTTCGCGGAGGGCCGCATCTCGACAACCGGCAGTCTGATGAAGCTGTTCGAGGGAACGGGTTTTCTCATCCGCAAAACCCACGCGAAGGTGATAACGTGTTATCTCCGCGGCGCGAACCGTCTCCCCTGGGTCAAACACACCGGATGGACGCAGTGGTTTCCGCGCGTGAGCGTCCACTTCAGCGGCCCACTGCAAGCGCCCGAACTCGCGCACGTTTCTCACACGATCGAGCGCCAAAAACTCACCACCTGGTTGCGCGATCAACTCGTACGCCAGCAATTCGAAGTCGAAACCAGCGACGGCGCTCAATCCGTCCTCGCCGCCATCGCCGAAATCGCCGCCGCCATTCCGCGCCGCATCGCACTCGAAGATGTCACGCTCAAGCCGCTCACGTTTCGTCGCCTGATGGTCGGCACCGACGCACTCGCCAGCGCATGGAAAGCGCATCTCTCCCCAACGCGCGCTGAACGCATCGGCGTCCTCCTGCCCAACGTCAACGCTCTCCCGGTGACGATCCTCAGTCTCTGGGCCGCGGAAAAAATTCCCGCGCTGCTCAACTTCTCCACCGGCATTCCCACGATGCTCCAATGCGTCCGCCTCGCCGGCGTAAAGCAGATCCTCACGTCGCACGCCTTCCTCGAAAAAGCGAAACTCAACCTCCAGCCACTCATCGCCGACGGCGTGAGTATCAAATTCCTCGAGGATATCCGACCGACGATTTCGCGGATGACGAAACTCGCGGCGTTTGTCCGCCATACAATTTCTCCGGGTGGTCGGTTTCGGAAAAGTCCGCTGCGCGCAAACAACACCGCCGTGATCCTTTTCACCAGCGGTTCGGAAGGAACACCGAAAGGCGTCGAACTCACGCACGGAAATCTTCTCGCCAATATCCGCCAGGCATCCGTCGTCATCGATCTCGCCGACGACGACCGTTTCTTCAACGCGCTGCCGCTCTTCCACAGCTTCGGTCTCACCGGTGGCACGCTTTTCCCGCTCATGCGCGGCTGTTATACGTTTCTCTATCCGTCGCCGCTGCACTACCGGATCGTACCCACCATCATCTACGAGAAACGCTGCACCGTACTGATGGGCACGAATACATTTCTCAACGGCTACGCGCGCAAAGCTCACCCGTACGATTTTACGACGCTACGCTTTCTCATGGCCGGCGCGGAAAAGGTGCAGACCGCGACCTTGGAAACGTGGGCGCGAAAATTCGGTGTGCGCATTCTCGAAGGCTACGGCGCCACCGAGTGCAGCCCGATCATCAGCCTCAACACGCGCATGGAGCCTGGAGTCGGCTCCGCGGGCCGTCTACTCCCCGGTATCGAAGCTCGTCTCGAGTCCGTCGATGGCGTGACCGATGGCGGCCGGCTCTTTGTGCGCGGTC
Source organism: uncultured bacterium (assembly GCA_967755055.1). Taxonomy (GTDB): domain Bacteria; phylum Verrucomicrobiota; class Verrucomicrobiia; order Opitutales; family Opitutaceae; genus Opitutus. The sequence continues at coordinate 5,735 of CBRAFL010000170.1, read as the reverse complement.
CGAACGTCATGAAGGGTTACCTCAACCCCGACGCCAACGCGCATTTCAAATCCCTCAGCGGTTGGTACGACACCGGCGACATCGTGCATCTCGATGACGACGGCTTCGTGCACATCCGCGGACGGATGAAACGTTTCGCCAAGATCAGCGGCGAAATGGTCAGTCTCACTGCGATCGAAGACGCGCTCGCCGGCGCTTTTCCGCAACACGGTTTGCGTTGCGAAGTCGCCGTGATCACGCGACCCGACGAAGACAAAGGCGAAGCGCTCATTGCGTTGACCAACGCACCGCGCCTTCAACTCGCCGAGCTCCGTGCTGTTATAAAAGCAAAAGGACTCAGCAATTTATCATCACCGCGCGAACTGAAGCTGGTTCGCGCGATCCCAAAACTTGGCACTGGAAAAATCAACCACCGCGAACTCGAGCGCATGCTCCGCGAAGAGCCCGCGCCCACCGCGGCCTGACGATTTCACCGCGTTATTTTTAATCATCACGCCATCGCCGCGTAGGTTGCGCGCTCGCCGCGCCACTCCCGGACATTCGCAAGCTGTAACACGAAGCGACCGCCTCATTCGCCAGGAAGAACCCACATGAAAACTCTAATGCCTCTCCTTGTTGGCCTGTTTCTGAGCGGCGTTCTTTTGCTCTGCCTTGTCGGCTGCTTCCAAAGAAATCTTCTCTACTTCCCGACCCACGAGATGAGCGGACCGCCCGCGGCGCAAAACGGTCTCACTCCATGGCAGGTCGACGGAGAATACACCGGGTATGCGCGTCTCGTAAATAATCCGCGACAGGTGTGGCTCTTCACTCACGGAAACGGCGGACAAGCTGCCACTCGAACTTACACGCTGCATTGTTTCAGTCCGCTCGATTCAATCTATATTCTCGAGTATCCCGGATACGGCGATCGGCCGGGCAAGTCATCAAAGACTTCTTTCAACAGCGCCGCGCTGAAAGCTTACAACTCACTCATCGCGACCTATGGCGCATCAAAATTATGTGTCCTCGGTGAATCACTCGGCTCAGGACCCGCCTCGTACTTAACCACAACTGCTAATCCTCCGTCGCGCGTCGCCCTCGTTGTGCCGTTCGACGTACTGAAAAATGTCGCACAGGAGAAATTCCCGTATCTTCCGGTGGGTTTGATCATGTTGGATCGCTGGGATAATATCGAGGCACTGAAATCCTATAAAGGTCGGATCGATATTTACGGTGCGAAATACGACAACGTCATTCCCGTCGAGCACGCCAGAAACCTGGCCCGCGCCCTCCCCAGCGCCAAGTATCACGAGCTGGAAACGGACCATGGCTGGGCAAACGGCACTGAAGTCGACCTGTCGAACTGAGCGAGGCTCAGAAGCGGAGAAGGAAATTGGCCAAACCCAGGGTTTTGATGGGGCTCATGCAGTCGAGAGGCCAAAGTTGAGCTCTCAACGCTCAGCTCTCAACTCTCAACTTCATCGGTCCGGTTTAATGGGGATGCGACGCCCTCGTGGTGTTCGGCGGCCCATTCCGCGGACCTCTAGTCTGCAACTGCGCCGAAAAGCGGGCAAGGACGCCTGCGCGACGACAATCGGTCCCACCGCAGAAACTTCCCTGTAACCAAGCATTCTCAGCTGGGTTATTATTCCGATTTCCATGCACTGTTTCTGCCGAACGCTGTCGCTCAGTCCCTAATCCCAAACTGATCACGATTAAGATTACGATCACGACCTGAACTCCGACTCTGCCCAACCGAGAACGAGAACGATAAAGAGAACGAGAACGACCCGAACTCCGAAATTCCGAACTCCGACCTACTCGCTACCCGCTACTCACTACTCGCTACTCTTTTCCGAATCCCATGAACGACCTCCGTTACGCCCTTCGCCAACTCGCGAAATCTCCCGGCTTTACCGCGATCGCGATCCTCACCCTCGCTCTCTGCATCGGCGCAAACAGCGCGATCTTCTCCGTCGTCCACGCGATTTTGTTTAAGCCTTACCCTTGGCCGAACTCCGAGCAGCTCGTCTACGTCTATAATACCTACCCGTTGATGGGACTTCAAAACGCGGGCGTCTCCATTCCCGACTATCTCGATCGTCGCGACGGCGTGACCGGATTCGCGGACTCAGCAATGTTTCACTCGGAAAGTTTCAACCTCGGCGGCGCCGCCGAACCCGAACGCTTGATCGGTCTCAGTGTCACGCCGTCGCTTTTCTCAACATTGCAAACCGGCGCCGCGCTCGGTCGAGTATTCAGCGAAGACGACGCAAAACCTGGCAGCCCCAAGGTCGTCGTCCTCAGTCACGCTGTTTGGAAGAATCGCTTCGGGGCCGACCGGGAACTGATCGGCAAGACCATTCGCCTCAACACCGAGCCCGTCACTGTCGTGGGCGTGATGCCGGAAAGTTTTTATTTTCCTACTCCGCGCGCACAGGCGTGGGTGCCGTTCGTGTTCACTCCTGAACAGCGCACCGACGAAGAACGCGGCAACGAATATTCCACAATGATCGCGCGGCTGAAGCCCGACGCAACGCTCGCCACCGTTCAACGCAACCTCGATCTCATCCAGGCGCGCAACGCCGAACATCTCACCCACAATCGTGAGTTCTATAAAACCAGTGGCTTCGGCGGACGCGTCAGCGGCTTCCTCGAACAGAACGTGGAAAACGTCCGCGGCATGCTCTGGCTCGTTCAAGCCGGCGTCGCGGCCGCGCTCCTCATCGGTTGCGCCAACGTCGCCAGTCTCCTCCTCGCGCGAGCCGTCGCGCGCGAACGCGAACTCGCCATCCGCGCCGCACTCGGCGCGGGCCGCGCGCGTCTCGTGCGTTTGCTGCTGACCGAGAGCATTGTCCTTTTCGTCGCCGGCGGAGCGCTCGGCCTGCTTGTTGCGTTATGGGGCGTCAGCGCCTTGGGCTCCCTCGGTGTATCCACATTGCCACGCGCCTTCGGGGTGAAACTGGATTTCACCGTTTTCGCTTTCACGCTGACCTGCGCTCTCGCCACGGGCGTGCTTTTCGGCGCACTGCCCGCCTGGTCCGCATCGCGTGGTGACGCTGCGGCTGCGCTGAAAGAAGCCGGCACACGTGCAACCGGCGGCCGTCGTACGCAACGATTACGCGCCGCCCTCGTCGTCGCCGAAATCGCACTCGCCGTGATGTTGCTCTCGACCGCCGGTCTCTTGATGAAAAGTTTTGCGAGACTCCAGCAGGAAAATCCCGGTTTCAAACCCGCCGGGGTGATCACCGCAAATCTCGATCTCCCGTCCGCAAGTTATAATCAGCCCGGAAAAATCGTCGCTTTTCACGATGCAGCAGTCGCAGCGTTGCGCGCATTGCCGGGTGTAACCGATGTCGGCATAACAACTCTTCTTCCTTTCACCGGCAACAACAGCTCGGGTTCCTACAACAGTCCAGAAATCGTGGTGCCCGCCGGTGCGCCCAGTCCGCATGCTCAAGTTCGCGAAACCGATCCGGGTTATCTGCGGGCAATCGGGCTCACACTACTACGCGGCCGCTGGTTCACCGACGCCGATCACATCGGCACTCAGGAAGTATGCGTGGTGGATCGCGTCCTCGTCGATCGCTACTGGCCCGGCCAGGATGCGATCGGAAAACATATCACGCGCAACGAACGAAATTGCGTCATCATCGGCGTTGTTGCTCCGGTGAAGATTCAAAACCTCGAGGAGAACATCGCCAAAGAAACGATCTATTTTCCGTTCGCTCAATACCCGGGTCGCCGGCTCACCCTTGTGGTGAAGATAGATGGTAATCCGAGTGCGCTCGCCGCCGGCGTCCGCGCTGCCGTTCGCTCCGCTGATCCCGAGCAACCCGTCTACGACGTGAAAACGATGACCGATCGCATGAACGACGTGTCGCAACCGCGGCGTGCTCCGATGCTGCTGTTGTCCTTGTTCAGCGGCGTTGCCCTGCTGCTCGCCTCGCTCGGCATTTACGGTGTGCTCGCATTCTCGGTCGTGCAACGCACGAGCGAATTCGGCATCCGTCTCGCACTCGGCGCCACCGCGCGAAACATCGCGACCCTCGTGCTTCGACAGGGAATCGCGCTCGTTGCGATCGGTGTGACCGCGGGTTTGCTCGGCTATCTCGCGCTCAGTCGTCTCGTCGCGCGGTTGCTCTATGGCATCAGCGCGGCGGACCCGGTTGCACTCACGATCGCGCCGCTGATTCTCACGATCATCGCACTCATCGCCAGCGTACTCCCCGCTCGTCGGGCGACGAAGGTTGACCCGATGGTGGCACTGCGCGCGGAGTAAAAACTAAACTTAGCAGGACGGGGCGGGCGTGAACGAGTGGATGATCGACTTGTAGGTAGCGCGCTCGTCGCGCTACAGATTACGAACGTAGCCCGGCGAGCGCGCTACCTACACCGCACAGCGCCTTTCACACGGTCGCTCACACTCGTAGCTACGAGCGTGAGCGAGTGGATTTGCCCGCAAGTTAGCGCATATGGGGTCGCTGATCCCGGCCTGCCCGCCATAAGCCAGGCGAAGGCGGGCCCGATCTGAATCGTCAACGCTCGCGCAACTGACGCAAAAAACAGCGGTCGATGGCACTCAGGCGACGGAGCAGACGAACGCGTTTCATCGCCGAACAAAACCCATGAAAGACAATACTCCCACTACCCGCGATGAAATCGTCCGCCTGCTCAACGAAGATCTGGCGCGTGAGTTTCAAGCCATCATTGCCTACGTCGTGTATAGTCAGACGATGAAAGGCGCGAAATATCAGCACATTGCCCAGGAGCTGGAAAAACACGCCACGGAAGAATTGGCGCACGCCGTGATCATCGCGAAGCAGATCGACTATTTCAACGGCACGCCGATCACCACGCCGAAGGAAGTGAAGCTCTCGGACAATCCTGACGACATGCTTCGCTTCGATCTGGAAAACGAACGCGTCACGATCATTGCCTACCGCGAGCGGATTCGGCAGGCTGAGGCGTTGGGCGAATTCGCGCTCAGCGAAGTTCTGCGGGAAATCATCGTGCAAGAGCAGGAGCATTTGACCGACTTGGCCGACGCACTGGGAATCGATAATCCAAAAATCGATCAGTAACCGTCAAATCGTCCATGCCCTAATGTAGCCGCGCGGGTTAACGCGCGGATCCGCATCGTCACCGTTCCAGCTACGGCCAGGCCGACCATTTCGAATCAGGTGGAGCGCGATGTCCTCGTCGGGCTGGGGCTTCCACCGTCCCGATGGGATCGGCCCCCATCTTATCGTTTCAATTCCGCGTCCACGAGCATCGGACACGTCGCGCCATCGTACCAATTGCCCTCGACGAAAGTCGTCGTCGCCACTTCGGGCAGACCAAATTTATTGTGCTGCAATTGACCCGCGAGAATTTCCACCGCGACGCCTCCCACCATGTCGTGATTCTGACGCACACCCGCCATGCTGCCGTTGGTCTCGTCGAGAAATAGATTCACGAAAGCAATGTCCTGCGGAATCCGCAGGTTCAGTTGTTTCAACAACGGCAGCACATACGCCGCTTTGCTGATGATGACATCGGGCTTGTAGTGCTTTAACCACTTCGCAAACGGCTTTAGATCCGCCAGCACCGACGCGTTCGTCTCAAAAAACCAGCGGTCCACCGGATTCTGCTCGGGAAAAACATGCGCAGGCACGCGGTCCTTTTCCGGCAGGTGTTGCTGCTCGCACAAAAAACCCGCCGTCCAATTGTGGTCCACGGCGTGATCCCAGCCACGATGCACCACAAAACCGATC
>CBRAFL010000169.1:0-11372 GCA_967755055.1 uncultured bacterium | reverse complement strand
CGCCTCGCCCTCGCCTCCACGCGTCGCGCCCGCGGTTTCGATTTCGATCCGGAAGTCGCGGTCCGGATGGTTTGGGCCGGCGTGCCAACGATCAATCTTTCCGCGCCGTGCCGTTATCTCTCGAAAAATGAAGGCGGCGTTTCCCATTTTCATTATCTCCGAGATAATTTGAAACTCATCTGGCTGCACACGCGGCTCCTCAGTCAGTTGCTCGTTTGGCGTTGGCCACAAGTTCTCCACCGTCGTCGCGCGGCCTGATTCTCATGCGTGCTTTTTCATTCACCACTCAACGAGGTCTTCTGTTCCTAAATGGAGGAACGCGCGCCGGAGGCGCACAAGCCTCCGTGTCGTCCGTTTCCGATCCGGTCCACACGGAGGTGGACCCTCCATCCCGGAAGACGCTGCGAGTCGCACGCACTCTTTGCGCCCCCCTGATCGCCTGCCTTTTTCTCATCGCCACCTGCTCCCTCACCCGCGCCGCCGAAACCCGCCCCGTCCTCGCCGAGCAAAACATTCTCTCCGATCCCGCGAACAATCCCTCCTGGCGCGAACTATTCTCTGAACTCGGCCAACCGAAAAACCGGCTCTCGCGTTTCGAGGAACGTCGCTATTTTCAATTTCGTGACAAACCCATCGTACTCCAAGGTGAGATCCGAATCATCCCGCAACGCGGACTGAGCCTCAGTTACGGAGGCACAAAACCGTACGTCGTCATCGTCGACGAAAAAGGCGTGCTCATGCGCGACGAACGTGGCCGCGAACGCTCCGCGCCCGACGATAGCCGTGCCCGTGCCGCCACCTCGGCGCTCTCGCATATTTTGCGTTTCGATCTCGCCGCGCTCGAAAAAGAATTCGTGATCCACGGGCTCCGCGAGGGCGACGAGTGGACGCTCGGCTTCGTCCCCCGCGACGCCACGCTCGCCGGTTTGCTCGGCACCGTTGTTGTCCATGGCCGGGAAAAAGCGCTTGATCGTATCGAGATGTTGAAGTCGGACCAACAGCGCATTGAGATTCTCATCAACCACACCGAGAGCGACGTGATCTTTTCGATGGACGTGTTGCAGCACTTCTTTCGCTGACGCTGATGTCGCCCGCTCGCCAAAAATTCTACGCGCGCGCGGCGCTGCTCGCGTTCGTCGTTCTCTGCGGCGCCTGGCTCGTTCGGCTGGACTACGCTCGGAAGATCTCGACGAACGTCCTCGATTTGATTCCAACCGCCGAGCAATCGCCGGAGGTCAATCTCGTCCGAAGTTTCGCGGGCGACGTGCAAGCTCGCGTGATGCTTTTTGCGCTGAGCGATTCGAACACCCCCACTTTGGCGCCACAAACCGCCGCGAGAGATTTCGCCGCTGAGTTGGCCAAGTCACCCGAATTTGCCGAAGCCCTCGTCATCGGCGACTCAACCGCACAGGACCAGTTCGGACGCCGGATTTTCGAGCGACGTTTTGAACTATTGCTTCCCGGCTGGCTCGGCGAACGCCAGCGGGAATTTGATCGCACGGGAAAACCCGCCGCCGAATTTTCGGCGTGGCTCGCCGAGCAGACCGCCGCGGATCTGGAGAATTTCTTAAGCCAGCCCGAGGCCGCGGCGATGCAGGAAATTGTGCAGGCTGATCCGCTGCTGCTCGTCCCCCATCTGATCGAACACGCCAAGCTCGCCGGGCCCTCCGGCAATGCGGGTAATCACGCGTTGGTGTGGGCGCGAATCAATGCTTCCCCACTCGCTGAAGCCGGGCAACAGCCGGTTTTTTCAGTCATCGACGCCGCTCTGGCTCGCGTCCGTGAAACCCATCCCGGCGTGGAGTTGCGCTGGTCCGGGGTGAATCGTTTCGCCGCCGCGAGCCGCGCGCGGATCGAATCCGAAATTCGGTTACTCAACATTTTTTCGATCGGCGCCGTGCTCGCGATGAGCGCAATCTTCGTCCGGCGAATCTATAAAATACTGCACTTGATGCCGGTCATCGTGCTCTCGATCGCCGGCGCCTGGACCGTGTCCACACTCGTGTTTGATCGCCTGCACATCCTCGTCTTCGTGATCGGTTCACTGCTCAGCGGCGTAGCGGTGGATTACGGGGTTTACATCTACATGCAACCGTCGCTCCGACCCGACGAAACGTATTCCGAAAAACTGCGGCGCCTGCTGAAACCTTTGCTCGCGAGCTGTCTCACCACCGTAATCGGGTTTTCGCTGCTCGTGTTTTCCGATCTGCCGTTGATTCGACAGATCGGCTTATTCGTCGGCTCGGGCCTTTTGTGCGCGCTGGCGGTGGCGATGTTGTACTTCGCCCAACTCGACCGCCCCTTTCTGGAAGGACGACAATTCGGAGGACTCGCGGCGAAATCACATCGGCGCGCATGGCGTTGGTTTCCCCGCGTTCTCTTAGGTGTGGCCGTGCTCGTTGTGGCTTTTGGGCCACTCCGGCTGCGGTGGCGCGACGACATTCGTGAGCTCGATATTCCCGCGCCCAAGCTAAACGCCAACGAAGCCGCCGTGCGTTCGCTCTTCGGCGACAGCACCGACCGCTCGATTTATTTAACCTACGGCACGACCGTCGCCGAAGCGCGGCAACGCCTGGAAGAATTTCTTGCCTACGAAGCAAAAGCGCGGCCGGGCTCCATCAACTCGAGTCTCGGGCTTCTTCTTCCGACCGAGCAAGACTGGCGCGAGCAACCGGCGCGCTTGAAGACATTGAATCATTTTTCAAATGACTTCCGCACAGCGCTCGAGCGTCACGGATTTTCGCCGAACTCATTTTCCACGTTTTTCAACGCCTGGCGTCACACCCTCGACGCGACTCCAAACGGCAACTACGAGTCACTGGCCGCGAGCGTCACGTCGATGCTGACTGGTCCGCTGTCACTCTTGAGCAGCACGCACGCTCCGTACTGGTTCGCGACGTTGGTTGACGAAAAAACCGAACAACCGCTGCCGCCGGAGCTCCACACGGTGAGCGTCAACCAACTCCAGTCGTTGAATGAACTCTTTACGCGCTACCGTTGGTCGGCACTGCGACTGAGTCTGATCGGCCTCGGACTGGTGATCGCAAGCGTGTTTATGATCTATCCGTTCCGTCGTGGGTTGCGGATCGCCCTGATTCCGGCCGGCTCCTGTTTCTTCGTATTCGGAATTTATGGACTGACCGGTCAAACACTGAACCTGTTTCACCTGCTTGGCGCGTTTCTAGGCGTCTGCCTTTCTCACAACTACGCGATTTTTTCCGCGGAAAATGCCGGCGCTGGCGGCGCTCCGCCCGTCGCGATTCGCCTTTCTGCGCTGTGCACAGCTTCATCTTTCAGCGTGCTGGCCTTTAGTCATATTCCCGTCATCCACGCGCTCGGACTCACCGTGGCCTGCATCGTAGTGACAGCTTTAGCCGCGGTTGAATTAGAGCCGCTGGCTCGCCGACCGGTCGCATGAAGCCGGACGATGCGATAGAAAATTCCGCCGCGCCTTCCTCGCTGCTCGAAGCCTGGACTCGCGCCGTTCAAGCCGCGCCCTCTGTTCGCGCTCTGATCGATGCTGCGTCCGAACGCGAGTGGACGCGCGCAAAGCTCGATGCCGAAGCGGAAACTTGGTTCAGACAGTACGGCGGCACGGCGGCCGGACAAATCGTTGCGCTCACCGAGCCGAACGGCGCGGGATGGCTGCGAGTTTTTGTCGGTCTATTAAAAAGCAACGCCGTGATCGCGCCGCTCGAACCCGGTGAACCGATCGAAGCGCAACGCGCGACGGCCGCGCTTATCGGCGCGACGCTACTCTGGCGCGACGGGCAACTTGACCGGCTGACCGCGCCACGTCGTGCACGACGGGACGGTGCTCGCGTGATCAAACTTACCTCTGGCTCGACGGGAGCTCCGCGGCCTTTGCTCTTCACGGATGCGGAGATGATGGCGGATGGCCGGCAGCTTTGTGCGGCCATGCGTATCCAAGCCTCCGATCTCAACCTCGGTCTGATTCCGTGGGGCCATTCCTACGGGCTGGGCAATTTGATTATGCCGCTCCTGCTCCAAGGCACCGCCATCGTTTTCGGAACGGCGCCACTGCCTCACGCGATTGCCACCACGATTCAACGATGGAAGCCCACAGTTTTTCCCGCGGTGCCGGCGCTCCTGCGCGCACTGGCCGACTCCTCGGTTTCAGCCGAACAGCTCTCGAGTCTACGCACGGTGATTTCCGCCGGCGCTCCACTCGCTCCGGAAATCGCGCAGGCCTTTCACGCGAAGTTCGGCTGCAAGATTCACAGCTTTTACGGTTCCAGCGAAACGGGCGGCATCAGCTACGATTCGACTGGCGATTCCGCTGCGCTGGGGCGTGGCGTCGGCCAGCCGATTTCGGGAGTGCGAATTGAGTTTGGACGCGGTGGACGATTCACGGTTGCAAGCGACGCGGTGTTCACGATTGGCAACCGGCGCCACGGCACACATCGAATGGCCGACATCGCGCGGTTCGATAACACTGGCGAACTGGTTTTGGTCGGCCGTGCGGGCCGGTTCGTGAAAATCGCCGGACGCCGCCTGAATCTCGCGGAGGTTGAGCATGCATTGAAACAAATCACCGGCGTCCGCGATGCGTTGGTCACCTCGCATGCGGAGCGCGCCGACGCGCTCGCGGCCGCGGTGGTCACGGAGCGATCCGGCAATGAGATTCGCGACGCGCTGCGCGAGCGACTCGCCCCCTGGAAGATTCCAAAAAAGATTCTGACGATGGCTGCGTTCCCGTTAACGAGCCGTGGAAAAACGGATACACGACAGGTGCGAGCGTTGTTGGGCGGGTAAAGGGCTCGGTGATTGGCGTAGGTGGCGCGATCGCCGCGCAACTCAGCCAGCCCATAGAAAACGTTGCGCGGCGAGCGCGCCACCGACCAGGCCCGGATTTTCCAGGTAGGGCGAACCGTCCCGGTGAGCCGTGCGTTCTCGGCTCGGCGGGGACGCCTCGCCCTACCCGCCGAATATCTCCAACTATCCCTCGCCCACCAACGTCACCTCGATCTCTACATTCAACGCCTCGCGGCAAATGTCCGTTTGCAGGTAGATCACCGTATCGCGCGGCTGGAGCAGCGCGCGTTCGAGCCGCGCCTTCGCCGCCGCAAAATCAGTCGCGTGCCGCAAGTAAATCTTGAAGAAGCGTTGCATCGTTCCGTCGGCAGCGAGATTTTCACCGAGGCCCGCCGCGCTCGAAATCAACCGGAGATTGTCGAGCGTGCAGTCGAGCTGCTCCGCCAGTGAGCCAGGCGCCACCGTTTCATGCCCGCGAATCGCCGCGGTGCCCGAAATAAACGTCAACGTGCGCGATCCGTCGCGAGCGACGGTCGCACGCGCAAAACTCGGCGCCCGCGGGCCGTGCTGAATCGGATAAAGATAAGCAGGGATTTGCGCGGGATTTTCGAAGTGCCGCGGCACGCTCTCCCCCGCGACAAAGATCACGTCGAGATGCTCACCGTGACTGCCCACAGCGGACGCCGCGGGCAGAATGGACTGAAAACCGCCGCCAAATTTTTGTTCAAACGCGAGCGAACGGCCCATGCAAAAGGCGCGGTAGTTTTCAAATCCATCCGTCAGCGCGTTGATCCTCGGCACGTAATTCCAAATCCGGAAAAGATGCCGGCCTTCGCACGCTTTTAAAACGCGCGCGTAAACCGAAAGGGTGCGTGATGCCAGTTCCCGATCGACGAAGGGATCATGCGCATGCCCCAGCAACAGGCCACCCGAGCGATACAGGTCCAGGCCGTTTTCAGAACCGATGCGGACCGCGCCGGAAAAGATTTCTTCGCGAGCCGCTCCACCGAGCCAGGGTGCGGCGATATGCAGCGTCGTTGCTTCATTCCCCTGCGCGGTATCGCCAAAATCCACGCTCAGTGCAGGCGCGGTGTTTCGCGACGGAATCGACGGCGGCGGCGTAGGGTTTTGAGGCAGGTTCTTCAACAGAGAGTGAGATCGACGGGCGTAGCGTGGGTGTATCCGAAGTGTGAGACAAACGAAACGGCGGCGGCGCGGCCGGTCAATCTACAAGCCAGTTCCCGCTTGAGCACGGTCGTTTCAGCAGCCAAGACCTCCACCCTCCTCAATGACGACTTTCGAACTCTCAGTGCAGTTTTTTCTTCAGCTCGCCATTATTCTGGTGGTTTGCCGGGCGGTGTGTTGGGCGGCGACGCGTTTCGGTCAGCCACCGGTCGTGGGTGAAATGCTCGCCGGTGTAATTCTCGGGCCTTCGTTGCTCGGCTATTTCTGGCCGCACCTCCAACAGTCTCTCTTTCCCGCGGCGTCGCGCCCCATTCTTTTTTCCGGCGCCCAAGTGGGTTTGGCGCTCTACATGTTTACCGTCGGTTTGGATTTTAGAATCGATCTCGTGCGCAGCCGTCTGCGCAGCGCGTTCGCGATTTCGTCGTCTGGAATTCTCGCGCCGTTCGCACTTGGTTGCAGCCTCGCGTGGCTCTTGTTAGCACGAGGCGGTTTTTTCGCGGAAGGCGTATCCGCGGCTCAAGCCATTCCGTACATGGGCGCCGCAATGGCAATTACCGCTTTCCCCATGCTGGCCCGCATCATCTTCGAACGCGGGCTGACAGGCACGACCGTGGGCGCCCTCGCGCTCGCCGCCGGCGCGATCGATGACGCCGCCGCTTGGGGCGTGCTCGCGCTCGTTCTTGCGAGCGTAGGTCATGATTCGTCGATCGCGCTCGTGGCGATCGGCGGCAGCGCTTTGTTTATTGTCTTACTTTTCACCGTCGGGCAGCGCCTCCTGCGTTACATTTCCAACTACGCCGCGCGCGGCGAAACGGCTGAACGCACTGCGCTCGGCTGGATGATGGTGCTGCTCATGCTCGCCGCCTGGTTCACCGATTCGATCCGGTTGTACGCGGTGTTCGGCGCATTTTTTCTCGGCGCGGCCGTTCCAAAGGGTCCCTTCACGGTCCGTTTGCAGACGTTCATCGAACCGCTCACGACAAATCTGCTCCTCCCGCTTTTCTTCATCTACTCGGGCCTCAACACGCGATTCGACTTGGTCAACGATCCGTTTCTCTGGCTCGTCGCCGCCGGCGTGCTGGCGGCTGCGGTCATCGGGAAAGCGGGCGCGTGCTATGTCGCCGCGCGGCTCTGCGGCGAGACGCATCACGAAGCGATGGGCATCGGCTCGCTGATGAACGCGCGCGGTTTGATGGAGCTGATCATTCTCAATATCGGTTTGGAGCGGGGAATCATCACGCCAACACTGTTTTCGATCCTCGTTTTCATGGCGATTGTGACGACGTTGATGGCCACTCCCATGTTCAACCGTTTCTACCGGCAGAGCGACGGCACGCGCTTCAAAGCCGCAGCGTGATGTGCCGGCGAAAAAAAATCGGGCTGCTGTTGGCCGGAGGTGCAAGCGTGCTGATCGTCATCGCGCTTTTCTTTCTGCCGGTCGCGGATCTCTCAGCGGCGGTTGAACGTGTCATCGGTTTTTTCCGCGAAGCGGGTCCAGTCGCATTTTTTCTGGCGATGGCATTGCTTCCCGCGGTGGGATTTCCCCTCGCAGCGTTCACGCTGGTGGCCGGTCCGGTGTTTGGCCCCACGATGGGCGTGCCCTCCGTCGTCGTGTGCACCATCGCCGCGACGTCAGCCAACGTTGCTCTCTCCTACTGGATCGCCTCGCGCGCGTTGCGGCCATTCGTGAAACGCGCTCTGCGTTGGTTCGGCTATAGTCTACCGGAAATTCATCCGCAACGCGCCTGGCCCATCGTGCTCGTCGTGCGAATCGTGCCCGGTCCGCCGTTCTTTTTGCAAAGTTACCTGCTCGCGGTGGCGAACGCTCCGTTCGGCATTTATATGGTGGCCTCCACGCTCGTGCCGGCCTGCTACCTTTCCGCGACGATTATTTTGGGCGACGCCCTGATGCGTCGCGATCCGTCCGCCATGGTGACCGCGGGAGCGATTTTTTTCGTCGCCGGAGCAGTGATACACCAACTGCGGAAACGACTCAGTCCGCGAGCCGCGCCGGATTTGCCGCCGCCGTCTGACCTCGATTGAAAGTGAGCTCAGGATTCTGCTCCGCCTGCGGGCGAAGTTGATCCAAGCGCGGCACGACGCAGCGGAAACCTTGCGCGGTGAGGGATTCCAGCACGAGGGAAATGGCTTTCACTCTCATCTGCCGGGGCACACTTGATCCTTCGTGCAGGAGTAGAATCGCGCCGGGCCGGACGCGCCGCATCACGTTTTCAACCACACCTTCTGCCCGACTCCCGAGACAGTCTCCGCTCCGAACGGTCCAGCCCACACATTGCAATTTTCTCGCGGCTAATGCGCTGGCGAGGAAGACATTTTTAATGCCGACTGGAGCGCGAAAACGCGCTGGACGGATACCCACTGATTTTAAAACCGCGAGCGCGTCATCGAGTTCCCGACGCACTCTCGCTGGCGAGGCGCACCAAAAGGTTCCAGCCGGATGCGTGTGAGTATGATGGCCGATCTCGTGACCACGCCGCAATATTTCGGTGACCAGATGTGGCCATCGCGCAACCCGTTCGCCGACGACGAAGAACGTCGCTCTCGCGCCATGGCGATCCAGCAAGTCGAGAATTCGCGGCGTGTCTTCACCGTCGGGCCCGTCGTCAATCGTCAACCAAACCTCTTCCCGTGCGGTTTCGAAATGAGTGAACACCTGGCACAGCCACTGGCCCGAGGGCACGAAAAGATGATAAAGCACAAAGAGGTCCGGCCCAAAAAACAGCACTGCGCCGAGTGGAGACCACGGCTTATAAAACCACAAAAGAACCGCGGAAATTTTCCCGATCAGTTCGCTGAAGAAGAGGACACGAGCCATTGCTAATATCCTTCGCCAACCTGACCGAGGCGGGCAATCCTAGAGTCGATCTGGGTTTCTGGCGGTAAATGGTAGTCCGCCAAAATCTCCCCGTTCATTCACCACAAAGGCACAAAGCCACGAAGAAGAACCCCATCCTCGCCAGATAGTTCGACTTTTGTGCCTCTGTGTCTCCGTGGTGCAAATCACGCCGCCACGGCACGCTTCAATCGCGAAACGGTGGTGGAGAAAAATGATCCAAAGGCTCGTGAGCGCCCGAACAGGTGAACTCCTCCATGATCGCGAGGCGACGATCGAGTGATGCGGCAAAATTCTGTGCAAGCCGTGCGCGCTCGCCGTGGTTTTCAATGGCCTCGATCGCGGCCAGACCCTTGGCGGCAATATCTTCGTAAGCTTCGCAGAGGCAATTGAGTTTTGCCTCCAGCGTCGCCTGGAACTCCACGGACTTGGAAAAAATCGCTTTCAGCCGGGCGGAATGAGAATCGGGAGAATTCATAATGGGGGAAGTTGCCAGCGTTGATGCAGCAATCACGCCTCGCACGCAGAACTTGAGTTTCAACCCTGGTATTCAATCTGCTTTTACAAACGCGGGCTCCTTTCGGGAAATTTTTTCCTGCGACGGTGAAAAAATTGCCGGACAGGCGTCGTGCTCCCCTTGGCACTCTATAATGAGGCTAACTGGCGATTTGTGCTTT
Source organism: uncultured bacterium (assembly GCA_967755055.1). GTDB lineage: Bacteria > Verrucomicrobiota > Verrucomicrobiia > Opitutales > Opitutaceae > Opitutus. Next base: position 1,880 of record CBRAFL010000169.1, on the reverse strand, counting down.
GGACGGAGTCTGCGTCCATTCACGCAGAAGCTCATCTACCCTTTTGACGATCAGCGCACCTCATCGCTGAAACACGCGAAGTGGCTTCATGGAATACTCCTCTTCATCGGCCCCCTTAATTCCAGCCGTCGTCTCGACATCCGCATTTCAGCGTCAACGCAAATTCAACCCCATAAAATCCCTGCGGCTGTGAATTTGCTCACAGCGCAATCTCAAAACCCCACATGAATTCAAAACGCCTGGCGACTCTCGCCGTCATATTTTTTCTCACTCTATTGCACGGTCAGCTGGTCGCCGCCACTTGCACGATCGACCAGACTCTCACGCGACAAACCATCCGCGGTTTCGGCGGCGCAAGCGCCTGGCACGGTCAACTTACCACCGCGGAATGCGACGCCCTTTTCACGACGCTCGGCCTGAGCATTTTGCGCGTGCGAATCGATCCGGACGGTTTGTGGTCCGACGAAATCGCGAATGCTAAAAATGCCCAGTCCCGTGGCGCGATCGTCATGGCCAGTCCCTGGTCACCTCCCGCTTACATGAAGGACAATGTCAGCACCGTCGGAGGCGCGTTGCTCCCGCAATATTACGACGACTACGTGAACTGGCTTAATAACTTCGCGAGCTTCATCCCCGGTCTCTATGCCGTTTCGGTTCAGAACGAACCGAACATCTCGGTGACCTATGAATCCTGCACCTGGTCGGAGGCTCAACTCTACGATTTTATCGTGAACCACGGCAGCCGGTTTAATAACCGCCTCATCATGCCAGAGACGTTTAATTTTCTACCGTCTTACGTTGATTCAGTATTATCCAGCCCAGTCGGTGCCGCGAACACCGCGATCTGCGCTTATCACTGGTACGGCGCCAATCACAATCAACTGTGGAGTCAGGCCTATAACCTCGGAAAAGATATCTGGCTGACCGAGCACTACGACAATGATCAAACGATCGACGGCGCCCTCTCGACTGCCGTCGAAATCCATAAACAACTCACGACCAATTTAGCGAACGCTTACGTGTGGTGGTATGTGAGGCAGCCCGGTTGCAATCTTATCGAAGCGGGCGGCAGTCCGATTCATATCCGCGGCTATGTCATGGGACAGTTCGCGAAATTTGTTCGCTTTGGCGCCGTTCGCGTGGATGCCTCCGGTGGTTCAAACAGTGTGTATAGCAGCGCCTACGTAAACGCGGGAAAACTGGTCATCGTCGCCATCAATACATCCAGCAGAGCTGTCAGCCAGACCTTCACCATCAAGAACGGCAATGCGACGTCGGTGACGCCTTACACCACCTCACAAACCAAGAGCATGCAGGCGGGAACATCGTACAACGTCGTCAGTGGCAGCTTCACAAGTTCGCTCGACGCGAAAAGCGTCACAACCTTCGTGCAGAACTGATCTCGCATTCGCACCACCTGCTGCCGGCTTAACCCACCGCCAACGGCGAATGGTGGGCGAGTTTATCTGCAGTAGGTTTTGCGTAGCCGCACCGGTTACGGTGCGGTTCATCCTTCGCCGGACAGTTTCGAGCGTGACTTTTCGCGCACGATCTTTTTTTAGTCCTCACCGATCGAAATGAAGGCGTCCGGAGTACAGGAAATTTGCAACTCCGAGATGCAACCTCGAAGCACAATCGAAACTGTCCTCCGTCTGGCACGTCGCTAGCTCCCATCTCCGCTCCGCCATGCCGCCGCTCAACTCCGAACAAGCCCGTTGGTTCGTCGAAGAGGTGCAGCCGCACGAATCGTCCCTCCGAGCGTATCTGCGGCGGACGCTGCAATCGGCGGATGTGGACGACTTGGTGCAGGAATCTTACGTGCGCGTTCTGCGTGAACGCGAACGCGGCGAAGTTCGTTCCGCGAAAGCCTTTCTATTCAC
>CBRAFL010000168.1:0-11456 GCA_967755055.1 uncultured bacterium | reverse complement strand
AAATCAAAATCAAAGGTATCGAGCGCGCGGTCGGTATCGCGGAAGCCAGCGAGTTTGTGACGGCGGGCCAGGAGCCGGACTTCGCGGCGCTGGAGTTCGTCGGTGACGAGCGTAGCGACGATCTGGCAGCGACCCACCACGGCGCGCGGACTGATTATCGCGGGGCCGGCGGCGCCGGCCGATATTACGTATTACGTAATAAGTATCCGGGAGCTTTCAGCAAAATTGGGTTGGCCGATTTTGGCGGATGCGTTGTCACCTCTAAGAAGTGCGAGCGAAGGCGGCGTCGTGACGATGTATGATGCGATTCTGCGGGATACGACGCTCGCGCGAGACTTGGCGCCGAGGACCGTTCTCTGTCTCGGCGGCTGGCCGACGAGCAAAGTGCTGCGGGCCTGGCTGGAGATGTCGGGTGCGGAGATTTTGCTCGTGGCACCGTCGGCGGCGAACCGCGATGCGTTGCACGGGCGGACGCGACAGATCACGGCGCCAGTGGAGTCGCTCGCCGTCGCGGGCGAAAAAGTCGCGGACGAAAGTTATCTGAAATCGTGGACGGTGGCGGACTCGGCGGCGCGGGGCGCGATGGATCAGGCGGTCGAAGCGGAAGCGACGATGTTCGAAGGGAAGGCGACGTGGCTGCTGGCGCGGCATCTGCCGAAGCGGACGCGAGTGTTTGTCGCGAGCAGCATGCCGGTGCGGGATGTCGAATATTTCTGGCCGGCGAACGGACTCGCACACGAGATCGTTTTCAATCGGGGCGCGAACGGAATCGACGGGACGCTCTCGACGGCGCTCGGAGTCGCGCATGGCGGAGAACCAGCGGTGTTGCTGACGGGCGATCTCGCGCTGTTGCACGACGCGAACGGATTTCTAATCAAACCGAAATTCCGCGGTTCGCTGACGATCGTGTTGATCAACAATCGCGGCGGTGGAATTTTCGAGCATCTGCCGGTGGCGAAGTTTGATCCGCCGTTCGAGGAATTTTTCGCGACGCCGCAGGAAGTGGATTTTGAAAAGCTGTGTGCCGCACATGACGTGGAGCACGTCGTGGTGAAAGACTGGGTGCAATTCGCTGGACTGATTTCGGTTTTGCCGGCTTCAGGAATTCGGGTGCTCGAGGTGCGGACGGATCGGAAACGAGACGCGGCGCGACGGAAGCAGTTGTTCACGGCGGTGGCTGTGGCGGCGCGAGAAGCGCAGTAGGGTAGGGCGAGGCCTCCGGCCGTGCCGGTGCACAGTAGCAATCAATACACGGCTCGGCGGGAGGCCTCGCCCTACCATGAGCTACTCGTAGCGCAGAGCGTCGATGGGATCGAGCTGTGCGGCCTGACGCGCGGGGTAGTAGCCGAAGAACATTCCGACCGCTGCGCTCACGGCGAACGATGCTGCGGCCCAGAAAGTCGAGACGAGCACGGGCCATTTCAGAAAGTAGCTGACCAGTTCGGACGAGATGACACCGACGATGATTCCAATGACTCCGCCCATCGAGCTGAGGATTACGGCCTCGATTAGAAATTGAAGAAGGACATCGCGACCGTGTGCACCTACCGCGAGCCGAATGCCGATCTCACGCGTTCGCTCCGTAACGGAGACCATCATGATATTCATGATGCCGATACCGCCGACGATGAGTGAAATGCCCGCGGTGACGCCGAGGAAAAGGGTCATCGTGCGAGTGGTGGCGGTGGCGGTTTGAGCGAGTTCCACCTGGCTGCGCACGGTGAAGTCGGGCTCCTTGCCGTTCCGACGTTGAGTTAACAAAGCCGTGATCTCCTGCTGCACGCGATCGATTGCGTCGGCGGTGCTGGCTTGAACCATAATTGAGCCGATGTTGGTGCGGCGCGACAGCCGCTTCATGTGACTCGTGTAGGGAACGATCACCACATCGTCCTGGTCCTGGCCGAAAAGATTAAAACCTTTCGATTCAAGCTGGCCGACGATTTTGAAAGGAATGTTGCGGATGCGAATCGTTTGGCCGACGGCGTCCTCGTTAAGAAAAAGTTGATCGGCGACAGTTTTCCCAATGACGGCGACTTTCGCGACACTCCGGACATCCTGGTCGCTGAACATGGAGCCGTGTGCGAGTTTCCAACTGCGAATTTCGGGGTAGTCGGGGGATTCGCCGAGCACTTGAGTATTCCAGTTCAGTCCATTCGCGAGGATCTGATTGCGATCGCGCACCTCGGGGCTGACGCCGGCGATGTTGCTGACCTCGGCCGCGATGGCGAGGGCGTCATCAACGGAGAGCGTCGGTGCGCTGCCCCAACCGCCGCGCATGCCACCGCCGGTAAAACTGCCGGAGAAAACGGTGATGACGTTTTGCCCCAGACTCGCGACTTGAGCTTCGACCTGCGCTTTGGCGCCATTGCCAATGCTGACCATCGCGATCACGGCACCGACGCCGATGATGATGCCGAGCGCGGTGAGGATGGACCGCAGTTTGTTTCGGCGGAGAGCGCGGAGCGCGATGATGATGGTGGAGCGAAACCGCATGGCGCATTAATCCTGACCGATGAGTTTGGCGTGGGTTTCCGCGGCGACGATTTTTTGCAGCTCCACTGCAGCGATACTGCGCTCGTTGACCTGAACATCGCTGACGACACGGCCATCGCGCATGATCAGGTTGCGTTTGCAGTAGTGCGCGATGTCGAGCTCGTGCGTGACCATGACGATCGTGATTCCTTGATCGTTGAGTTTTTGAAACACGCCCATCACTTCCACGGAAGTTTTGCTGTCGAGATTACCGGTCGGCTCGTCGGCGAGGAGAACTTGCGGTTGATTGACGAGAGCGCGGGCAATGGCGACGCGCTGCTGTTGCCCGCCGGAAAGCTGGCTCGGAAAATGATCCGCGCGTTGGGAGAGGCCGACGATGTCCAACGCGTGCAGTGCGCGATCCCGCATGTCTTTGCTGCTGCCGCGTTGCTTCCCGTAGAGCATTGGCAGCTCGACGTTTTCTAGCGCGGTGGTACGGGAGAGGAGATTGAATCCTTGGAAAACGAAGCCGAGCTTTTCGTTGCGGAGATCGGCGAGTTCGTTGCGGTCGAGTTTTGAGACATCGATGCCGTCGAGGAGATAGGTGCCGCTGGTCGGGCGATCGAGACAGCCCAGCGTGTTCATCAACGTCGATTTTCCGGAGCCGCTTGCGCCCATCACAGCCATGAACTCGCCGCGGTGAAGATCGAGGGTTACGCCGCGAACAGCGTGCACCTTCACTTCGCCGGAGTTGTAGACTTTTTGAATGTCCTTAAGTTGGACGACGGGAGGCATCGAGCGGATCCGGTTTATTTAGAAACGACGTGGGCCGCCGAAAGGACTGGCGGCGGGAGCGGACGGCGAATTTTTCCCAGAGTTGATCACGTTGGTAATCACGAGATCGCCTTCGGCCAGGCCGTCGATCACTTCGGTTTGGGTGCCGTCGGAGATGCCGAGTTTAACGCTGACGGCCTCAGGTCGTGCGGCTTCGCCTTTGCCGACGAGGCGATAAACCGTGCGGGTGACGGGAGCGTCGCTGGGGCGCGCGCGTTCGCCACCTCCGCCGCCAGGGCCACGGGAAGGGAGTTCGAGGCCGCGTTCGGCCGCGAGCTGGCGCATTTTTTCGCGAACTTCGGTGGAAGGCGGACCGGAACCGGGAGTGAAGCCGGCGTCGCGCATGAGTGCGCGACGCTCTTCATCGGTGGCTGGCCGCAACGCGGGGGCGCCAGTCGAAGCGGCGCCCTTCGCAGGCGCGGGAGGTGCAACGTCGGGCAGACGAACGCGCAGGGCATTATTTGAAATGCGCAGCGCGCCCGGCCGCTGTGCGATGATCACGGATACATTGGCCGTCATGCCTGGTCGGAGCTTTTGGTCTTCGTTGTTCACGTCGATGATGGTCTCGTACGTGACGACGTTTTGGACGGTGATGGGCGAATTGCGGATAAGCGAAACGCGGCCGCGAAACTGGCGGTTGGGAAACGCATCCACGGTGAAATTAACGGGCTGCCCGATATTCACGTTGCCGATATCGGCCTCTGCGATCGCGCCGATGATCCGCATTTTTGTGAGGTCGTTTGCGATGGTGAAAAGGACGGGCGTGTTGAAGCTGGCTGCGACGGTTTTCCCGACGTCGATCTGGCGCGAAAGAACGATTCCGTCGATTGGCGAATAAATCGTGCAACGCGAGAGATCGATTTTCGCGCTCTCAACCGCCGCCGTGCGGGTTTGCACCTGTGCTTCAGCCTGGGCGACCAGCGCGAGGGCTTGATCGAGGTCTGACTGCGGGACGAGGCCGTTCTTTTGCAGGGTTTCGGACCGGTCGGCGTTGAGCCTGACGAGCTTTTGATTCGCCATCGCGTTGGCGAGTTCGGCTTCGGCCGAGTGGAGGCGTGACTCGTACGTGCCGGCATCGATATGCGCGACGAGGTCTCCCTGCTTCACCACGGAATTATAATCGACGAGGACCTTGTCGATGATGCCGGAAATCTGGCTGCCCACGTCAACGGTGACCACGGGCTGGAGTGCGCCAGTGGCGGTGACGGCTTGGGTGACGTCGGCGCGAGTGACGGGTGCGGTGACGTATTCGGGAGGCTGCTCTTTGTTTTGCCGCAGGTAATACCACGTGCCGGCGGCCGCGGCGGCCAGGAGAACCAGGATTAACAGAACACTGCCAAAACGTTTCGATTTAGCCATGAAGAGTGAGCAGGGAAAGGAGTGGAGTGGTCGGAGACTGTCGCGCTGCGATTTGTCGGGAGGCGGCGACTCGTGGCCGAAAGACGTTCGTCAAAGGCAAAAGTGACACCGAGTTTCGGGAATCTGGCGAAACGTTTCCCGCTCGATTTTCGCTGCCGCCGTTCCCGATGGCGAATCGCGCGGTCAGGTCGCTTTGAACGCGCTCGTCAAAGCGTCGCCGACGTTCGGTGGAACGAAATGACGAACGTCGCCGCCGAACTTTGCCACCTGTTTCACGAGGGAGGAACTCGTGTAACTGAATTGTTCGTTCGGCATGACGAAAATGGTTTCGATCCGTGGTTCAAGGTGCCGGTTCATCAGCGCCATGTTGAATTCGAATTCAAAGTCGGACAGTGCACGCAAGCCGCGGATGATCGCTGTCGCTTTTTGCGCGATCGCGAAGTCAACGAGCAGTCCGTGGAACGACGTGACCGAAACGTTGGAGAATTGCGCGACATTAGGCCGGACCATCGCGAGACGATCGGCCGCGGAGAAGAGCGGATTTTTTCCGGCGTTTTCGGCGATGGCGACAGTGACGTGGTCGAAGAGTTTCGCTGCGCGCGAAAGTACATCGAGATGTCCGTAAGTGATCGGGTCGAATGTCCCGGGGTAAATGCAATGACGCATGCGAGTTGGGTCAGCAAAGAGATCCGCGGCAATGTGGCGAATGTCTTTTTGCCGAATGACACATCAGGATCGATGCGCGTACGGTGTTGCGTTTGGCCGCGCCGCTGTGTGTTTATCGCCGCTTAACGCGTGCGCCTTAATCTTCCCAATCTCCTGACGGTGTCCCGTGTTCCCGCGATGTTCGTCATCGTGGCATTGATGTACGCCGAATTTCAATGGGCGGCGACGCTCGCGTTTTGGTTGTTCATCGCGGCGGCATTGACGGATTGGCTCGATGGCAAGCTGGCGCGGGAGAGCGGCCAGGTTTCGACCTTTGGACGGTTCATGGATGCGGTCATCGACAAGGTGATGGTGTTGGGAATCATGATCGCGCTGGTGAACGGCGAATATTTTATGGGTCACCAGATTCCGGCGATGATTGCGCTGCTCTGCATTCTGTCGCGCGAATTCATGGTGTCGGGATTGCGCATGGTGGCGGCGACGAAGGGCGTCGTGGTGGAAGCGGATGCCGGAGGGAAGTTGAAGACGTTTATTCAACTCAACGCGATCGGCTGGCTGCTCGGTGCGAGGATGTTTTCGGAGGATTTTGGAGATTTGTTTACGGGCAGCGAACACTGGTGGCTTACCGCGGTGAATACGGGAGGGATTACGTTGTTCGTCCTGTCGACGGTGCTGACGATCACGTCGGGCTGGACCTATTTTCGCCGGCACGGACACGTGGTGAAGGACTGAAGGGGCGATGAAGTTCCAACAGCCGATCTGGCCAAGATTTTTGCCGACTGCGACGGTGCTGGCGTGCGCGACACTGGGGCCGATCGGGCGTAAACTGCCGGCGCCGGGAACATGGGGCTCGGTGGCTGGGCTGCTTTATTTCACTGTCTTTTTTTATCCGCTCGGGATTATCGGAACGCTTTTTTTTAGCGCACTTGGCGCCTATTTCGCGGTGGCGATGTGCGGTGAGGCGGAGTTTCGATTGGGGCGGAAAGATCCGGGCGAGGTGATCCTCGACGAATTCGTGGCGATCCCGTTGTGCTTTCTCGGATGGCGTGAACTCGCGCACGGATGGGTGCCGATGAAATGGGCGTGGGTGATCTTTCTCGTCGGCCTCGGCCTCTTTCGTTTGTTCGATATTCTCAAGCCATTTGGCATTCGCCGGCTGCAGGATCTTCCCGCGGGTTGGGGTGTGGTCGTGGACGATTTAGCCGCTGCGCTCGCCACGTGCGCGACGATGCACGCGGCGAAGCTGGCTTGGTTTGCGTTCCACGCGTCCGGCCGCTGAGGGTCTGTCGTAGCACAGGCGTCCCTGCCTGTGTTCGGAGATCGGTGTTCGGAGACCGAAGATCGAAGTTCGGAGAAGTCGAAATTCAGAATTCGAAAATCGAAATTCAAAAGATCAGCAGGCACGGAGGCCCACGCTATTCCGGACGCTGCAGTTAGGGTGCCTTGTTTCCGCGGCGATATTCGATATCGAGACGGATGCTGGTGTTCACGCCGGTCTCAAAACCATCCGGGCCCCAAATGGCGCGACCTTCGAAGGTGGCAGTGGCTCGCGGACTGCCATCTGGACGGCGAAGAAAAGGGATGCCGAGACTGGGGCGAAAGCCGAAAGCGTTCTCGTGAAGGTTGCTCAAAAGGATCGTGTTGCGATCGAAGATTCTGAAAATCACGTTCATTCGCCGCCATTGCCGGGCCGCACCGACGGTCAAGATAGTGGAGTTCGCATGAAGTTCGTTTTCGGCGAAATTAAGCGGCAGCGAGGTGTGATCGAGCAGATCCAACCCGAGTGTTGCAAAGCCGACCACGCCGTACTTCTCAGAAATAGTCCGCGTGTACGTGACGTACGGCATCGTGTGACGGAGACCGTCGGTGATCTCGTATGGCGGCCGACTCAGTGGCGTGGTGTAGTCGATACCGAAGCTCCATCCCGAATCCGGCGCGAATGACACCTCGTACTTGGCGCCCGCACGAAATTGATAGAGGCCATTTCCAACCGAGTCACGCAGCCCGTGAGTAAAATACGTGCCGAGTTCCGAGTTGAGCTCGATCTGGTCGTTTACCTTCAGCCGCGCGCCGATATTGATCCGGAAATAATCCTCGTGCAGCAGATCGCCAAAACGCGGGCGAAAATAGAGGCGGAATGCGCCTTCGGGAGCGAAGCTGGGGAGACCTTGATCAACCAGATCAGGCAATCGATCGAGGAACGAGGCCAACGCCGCCGTCGGAGCCCTTGTGAGGTCGGCCAGACTGGCTTTGCTTGCCTCCAGCAAAGAAGTTTCGGCGGCCTTGAGTTGAAACGCGGTGAGGCAGATGGCCGCCAGGACGGTTGCTCGACGCAGGGAGTTAAAGGGGGGTGAAAGGTGAGGCATCAGAGAGTTTGGCGAAATACGTACGACGTTGTGGCGAACGTAAGACTGCGACCATGGCGAAGTAATACGTCGGACAGCGCCACAACGTGCGAGTTCGAAGAGTCTGTCACAAAAGACTTGGGTGAACTTTGGTGACCCGATCCATGCGGTTCCCCAGCGACGGGAACCTGTTTTTCGGATCGCATGCTCAAGCCTTGAGCAAAAACCGCACGGCGGCGTGATAGCCCTCGAGTCCCAGGCCAGTGATAACGGCGGCGCAGACTGGAGCGGTGAGCGATTGGTGACGGACCTCTTCGCGTTTGTAGATGTTGGAAATATGCACTTCGACTGTCTTCAGGTTGGCGCCGGCGAGTGCATCGCGCAGAGCCACGCTGGTGTGGGTGAACGCCGCGCCATTGAGCACAAGGCCGTCGAATTTCGCCTCGGCGAGCGCGGCGATTTTGTCGATTAGCGCGCCCTCGTGATTGGATTGGAAAAAGTCGAACTGGACCGTCGTCGCAAATTCCTGGCGCAAGGCTTGTTCGAGATCGGCGAGCGTGGCGCGGCCATAGATCTCTGGCTCACGTTTGCCGAGGCGATCGAGGTTGGGGCCGTTGAGAATGGCGATTTTCTTCATCGAGGCGTTACCACGAAACACACGAAACTGCGGGAAAGGGGAAGTGTCTTTTTTCGCGGTGATGCGCTTTGGGCGGAGTTGGCCGGTTCAGGGCGTGGCGTCAGGCGTCGCTGCTTGCTGTGTTTGGAGATCGAATATTGGAGTTCGGAGGTCCGATGCCAGCAGGCAGGGACGCCTGCCGCTACCAAGGACGCCTGCGGCTGCCACGGCGAACATCACAGCGGATTATCGGTGGCGATAAACTCCCACGGCAGGCGGAATTTTTTGCTCAGTTCTGCGGCGAGCGCTTTGATCGCGTGCACTTCCGTGGCGTAGTGTCCGCAGATATACAGGTTGAGTTTTTCTTCCTGGGCGCGGTTGAACCATTCTTCGCGCAGTTCACCCGTGACGAGCGTGTCGACGTCTGTTTCGACGAGTACTTTCAACGCGCTGTTGCCGCTGCCGCTGCAAAACGCGATTTCGCGCGGTCTCGCTGAGCCGTACTCAATCGCAATCACGCGAAGGTAGAGTTTTTCCAGTTTGGCGCGGAGTGCGGCGCGAGTGAGTTTGCTGTTCGGTGCGATGCGGCCGATGTCGCCGCCCGCGTTGGGAATGAAACCGCGCGTCGCCGTGAGGCCGAGTTGTTTTGCGAGAAGTGCGTTGTTGCCGATTTGAGGGTGAGAATCGAGTGGAAGGTGACTCGAATACACGGCGCAATTCCCCCCGATGAGCGTGTTCACGCGGTCGTAAACCGGCCCGACGAATGGTCGCGGCGTATCCCAATACATTCCGTGATGAACGATGAGGAAATCCACGTCGGCTGCCACGGCGCGTTGAAATGGAATCACTCCGGCGTCAACGGCTGCGCCAATTTTTGTGATCACTCCGCGATTCGCCATTTGAAGACCGTTAAATGCGCCGGGTGCGTCTTCGAACGCGGCGCGGCGGGTGCGTTTATCACAGTAAGCGACGAGGTCGGCGAGTTTGGCCATGGGCGGAAGGTCGGAGGTTTATCGTGCGCGTGATCGTGATCCTGCTGGTGATCTTTTGATCCTGTATCGGAGCGAGTGGAGCACGATCATGAGCACGATCACGAGCACGATTTCGTCCGCTTGCACCAGGAAGAATACCGAACCTCAAGCACCGCTCGGCGCGCCCAGGCGAGGGACGGACGCGCCGTGCGAGAAGACGTTCGTGCTGTGAACTGCCTCTCCCGCGAAACCAGCGGCGGCTCCAGCCCACATATTACGTAATACGTAATAAAGGTGAATATTACGCATTACGTAATGAAACTAGTTTGTTACGTATTACGTAACATGTGGGGCCGCCTTGTCTACCTGGTGGGGTGAGGAGATGTGAAACGATGCGAAGTAATGTGAGGTAATCGGGGGAGCGGCGTGAGACGCGGACCTGTGAGTAGCGAGGGCAGAGCCCTTCACGAAGGCTTGTGGACCTTCGAGGGTGGGCTTTCTTTGCAGACGTTGATCTTCACCCGCCACCGACGCGGCAACTGTGCGCGCTAAAACCGGCGCCGAAGCTCACGAGCCAGAAATCACCGGACGCGTCCGGCGTTGCGCTTTGCAGCGTACGTTCCAGCGCGAACAACACCGAGGGGCTGCTCATGTTGCCGTTTGTCCGAAGCGTTTCCGTACTCGCGGTCAACGCATGCGGTGCCACCACGGGTGTAATGGCTTCCAACACGTCGCGGCCTCCGGGATGGGCGACGACGCGCATCACGGGCCGATCGCCGCGCTGTTGCCAGAGACGGTCCACTGCGCGAGCGGCGAGTTCGGGCACGGAGCGGTCGAGCAGGTTGCGAAGTTTTCCGTCGCGCTGTTCGAAGCGCAGTTTGTCGCGGTCGGCGGGAATATGGACGGTGTTGAAATCGAACACGCGAAGAGCGTTCGGTCCGGGCGTGCCGCGCCAAATCGTGGCAGCCGCACCATCGCTGAACAGACACGCGCTGATGAGCACGCCGGGATCGTCATCGAGGTAAAATGCGGCGGAGCAAATCTCCACGGCGACACAAGCCACGATGGCGTCGGGTTGCGCGGCGATGATTGAATGGGCGGCGCGCAACGTCGGAATCGCCGCACCGCAACCGAGCCCAACGAGATCCTGCAAAAATGTATTGTCGCGCAAGCCGAGCTGTTCGGCGACGTAGCTCGTGAGGCCGGGACAAAGGTAACCGGTGCATGTGCAGATGAGCAGCGCATCCACTTCTTCGTGACGGACGCCGGCTTTGGCCAGTGCCGCGGTGAGCGCGCGGCCGGCGAGTTTGGGCCCGTGAGTGCGGAAGGCCGTGTTCAGTTCGTCGGGCGAGAGATCGAAAATACGATCGACGTCGGAGACGGCGAAATGACGCGTTTCGATACCGTGATCGCTGCGAAGAATGCTGTGAAGAATCAGGCTCGAGCGGCGACTGAGTCGCGAACGGATGGTCGAGCGTTCGTAGATGTTCCAGCATTGGGGCTGGGTGAATGTATCGGGGGGAACAGCGGTGCTGAGAGCATGGAGATACATTAGTGAAGTGCGGCGTAGAGCGGGCCGAGCGGAAGCAAACGCGCGCGATTGAGCGCGCCGAGCCAACGCTGGCGTGAGGGTTGAAGCAGGAAAGAGTGAAGCGCACCGGCCGAGGCGAGTCGCATGCGAAAACGCCGGCGAAGCGCCTCGTGAATCGTGCGACGCGTTTCCGGCCACTCGGCCTCGCCGCGCGCAAATGCGAGAAGTGGAGCGAGCGCAATTTCTGCGCTTTGAAACGCCATCGCCATGCCGTGGCCAGTGAAGGGAGGAATCATCGCCAACGTGTCACCGAGTCTTATTTCCGTCGCCGGCCGAACGCGTCGGTCGAAATCGACGGCCGCGACGGCGGAGAAAGATTCGCGATCCAGTTCTGCATGTCGGAGCCGTTCAGCAAGAGTGACAAGGCCGCAGACTTCAAGATAACCGAGAAGAAGTTCCGCGCTCTTTGCGCCGACTTCGCGACGGCGGAACAGACCACAAATATTGACGCGATTTCGTTCGATCCGCGTGAGGCCGATGTAGGCGTGATCGCCGAGATGAAGTTCCAGATCGCGGGTGAGCGGCAAGTCGATCGCGTGGATTTTCAAGCCGAGCCAGCGCGACTGAGTTCGACGGCGACCGGTCGCAAAGACCCGGCCGGG
>CBRAFL010000167.1:0-11551 GCA_967755055.1 uncultured bacterium | reverse complement strand
CCTCGACTTCAAACAGCGGTCTACATCCCCTAACTAAAAGCGTTAATTCGACCAATCGTCGTCGCGATCAGTCGAGTGGCTCTCTGGTTTGGCTGTTGGGAATGCGCTGAAGACTTAATCTCGCGGTTCGACTGAGCTGAGGACTGGAGAGGCTGGTCCACGCTGTTCAGAAATTTTGATTGGCTGAGCTGCTTGCAGCGGTTTTTTGCGATGCCTCGGCACGCGAGCTCGCAGAGCATCAAGGAGACCGTTCTCCGCAGTCGATCAATATAACCATGTGCGTTGCGGAATGCGGCTGGGTTACGTTTGGGCGACGGACCGGCTATGAGTTGGACGAGCACGCGCGGCTCGGGTTCGATTTTGGTTTTCCGGCCCTCAACGAGAACCATGATATTCGACAACCTCATCATTAAGTTTGGCGCAAACCCGTGGAACCCGCGCGGAAAATACCGTCTGTATAAAATGCTGGCGGCGGGTTCCAAGACCGTCGAGGGCCTGACGCCGAAAGGCGTGAGGCTAAGGTTTCGTCCCGACGATGGGACCTGCTATTTTTTCTTTCGCGACGATTATGAGAGCCTGCTCACAGATTTGATCGCGACGTTGCCGCCCGGCGGAGTTTTCGTCGATGTAGGAGCCAACGTTGGTAACTATACAATTATCGGCTCCCGGCAGGTGGGGCATAACGGTTTGGTTGTGGCATTTGAACCGATAGCGGAAACATATGCACGGTTGACGAACCATATAACGATCAACAGCGCGTCCAATGTAATTCCTTTTAACGCTGCGGTGGCCGCCAGTGAAGGGATCGCTGACATGGTCTATTCCGATGACAGCGGTCTGAGCTATCTCGGAAAAATCGAAGTGGCCGAGTCACAAAAAATCCAACGGGTGGCGACGGTATCGCTCGATCATTTCCTGCCCGCATTGATTGGGAACCGGGAGATCGATTTGATCAAAATCGACGTGGAAGGCGCGGAATTCGGAGTGATTCGCGGTGCAGAAGGATTATTGGATGCGAGGATAATAAAACGACTTCACGTCGAGATCGCCGCGAGAAGCACTGCGCGCTCCGGCACAACGAGGGAAGAATTATGGGAGTTCATGGAGACCCGTGGTTATAGAGGACGTTTTCGTAAAACGGACGGCGCGATGTACGACGAGATTTTCGACCGTGTCTAGATTCGTGGCCAACGTTTCTCTCGCGGCCAAGATCGCTCCCTCGCGAACTATCGTGCAGGGCTTTGCGCCTCTCTCGACTGCCACTCAAGACGGCGTGTGATCGAAATCGAAACGCAATCACGATGAGCCGTACGTTTCGCGCATTGCGCAGCACAGTGATTGTATCTGCGTTCGGCTATGCCGCCCAGGCACTTTCGGTGGTGGCGATTCCACTGTACCTGAGCACGGTGGGAGCCGAGGCCTATGGCTTGATGGTGACGGTGCTCGCGTTCATGGGCTACCTTGGCTTCGCGGATGCGGGCCTAAGCTGGGGCTCGCTGATTCTCGTGGCGCAGGCGCATGGTCGAGGCAGTAAACTGGAGATCGCGCACATCGTGCGGCACAGCGCGGTGCTTGCGGCCGGTTCATGCGTGGTGGTCGCCTTCGCTTTGGGGATGATTTTTCTGGCTGCATCGTTTGGCAGGCGATTACCCATGTTCGCGCAGCATTCCTCGGTTGACTTGCTGCTCTTGATGGCGGGCGTCCAACTAGCGGCCAATTTCCTGTTCGGCGTTTTCAATAATATCTTTCACGGCCTTCAGGAAAGTTATTGGCCTGGATTTTATCAGGGACTTGGCCGGGTGTTGGGACTGGCCGGCTCAATGATTGCGGCCTGGCTGACGCACAACATTGCGGTCGTGCTCGCGGTGCAGC
Source organism: uncultured bacterium (assembly GCA_967755055.1). Taxonomy (GTDB): domain Bacteria; phylum Verrucomicrobiota; class Verrucomicrobiia; order Opitutales; family Opitutaceae; genus Opitutus. The sequence goes on along the minus strand of CBRAFL010000167.1, from coordinate 9,679 downwards.
TGGCCTTTTCGGTAGCGAGTGGCGTCGCGGCCGCGGTGCATGTTTGGCGAAGGCACCCGTGGGCCTTCGTAGCCGGCCCATGGAGGGACCGGGCGCAATACTCCACTCAACTGCGGATTGGCGCAAAAACTTTTCTGCTCCAAATCGGGCGAACGCTGGGCGGCACGGCGCCCACGTTGGGGATCAGCTCGATTCTCGGGCCGGCCTCCGTGCCGCTCTACACGGTCCCGACCACGTTGCTCAATTTATTTTTCACGCCTATTAATTCCTGGAACGCCACCATGGTGACCGCCTATGGCGAGGCGTGGGTCTCTGGTTCAAGGGACTGGGTGAGGGAAGTGTTCCGACATACGCTGGAGCGTGCGCTGCTACTGGGTGGGTTGGGCGTGGGTTTGTTCCTCGCGCTGGGCGATACCTTTGTTCGAGCTTGGACTCACCAACGGCTGTGGGTTGATCACGGGATGGCGGCGTCGGTCGCCGGTGTGGTGGTGTTCGGGGCGTTGTTGTCCGCCGGCCAGTTTTTGCTGTCCGGACTGAATCGTCACCGGCAGGTTTCGCTGGCCGAACTGGTCAACGGTGGCCTCTCCATCGTGTTGGTGGTCCTGTCGGTTCATTGGTGGGGCCTCAACGCGGTAGGCATCGGAGTGGTCGGGGCCGCGCTCGCCACCTCGAGCTGGGTTGTTTGGCGGGAGGTCAGGACGCAGTTGGGCGCAGGTTGTTTTCCGAGTGTCTCATTCGTATTGAAAATTTTCGTGGCCATGCTGTTGGGCGGTGGGGCGGCCGCACTGGCTGTACAGCAGACCAGCACAGTCGATCTCCGCGCGGCCGCCGTCGGTCTCGCCGTCGCCGCTCTGTGCGGACTGGTGCTCTATCTGGCGTTCGTTTTCGCCGTGGGACTGATCGCGTTGGACGACGTCGTCGGGCAGTGGCGGCGAATCAAGCAGCGTTTTCAGCCGAGTGCCTCGTGAAGTCGCCACTCGATTTTAAAGCACACACCGGCGACGCAGGGGAACTCACTGAAATTCAAGTCCGCGCTAATATGAACGTTTACCACCCAATCAAAGCATCTCGCAACGTCCTCCCCGGCTCGGGCCGCGAGTCGGGGCGTTTTACCCAGGAGGCGATCGAATGAGAATTTTGATCATCGCCGATCCGCATGTTTCCGTTCCACCGGTAAACTACGGCGGCACGGAACGAATCGTCGATCTGATGTGCCGCGGCTTAGTCCAACGAGGGCATCACGTACATCTCATGGCGGGTCCCGGTTCGAGAGATTACGGGGGTGGTTTGACGATTCACCGGGCGCCTTCATTGGCACATCCCAGTCGGGCGTTCAGAAAAATTTGGTTCCAGGTCCTCGCGCTCAGAGCAGCGGTGAGCACCGATCTGGTGATTAACTTCGGTCGATTGGACTACCTTGAAATCGTATATCGGACCAAGGTGCCGCTCATTCATTGGTTTCAAAACCCGCTGACTGGTCGCGAAGTGAGCTATGTCTTGAACCGTCGCCGCCGTGGACAGCATTTCGTCGGGGTCAGCCGCGCTCAAGTTTCCGGCGATGCCCAGGCTGATCGCTTTAGCATCGTACATAATTCCGTGGATGCGGATGCAATTCCCTTTTCGCCTGCCTCGGCCAACCCTCCTTATCTGGTTTTTCTCGGTCGTCTCACACGAAACAAGGGCGTGCATCTCGCCATCGAAGCGGCCAGGCGGGCGGGAGTTAAACTTGTGATTGGAGGAAATATTCCGAACGAGGAGGGAAGCGCAGAGTATTTCGAGAGCTCGGTGAAGCCGCACCTTGGGCCGCAATGCGAATGGATTGGCCCGTATGACGAAGCCACCCGGATCAAACTTTTGACGGGTGCGACGGCTCTTTTGTTTCCCATCCAGTGGAACGAGCCGTTTGCCGTTGTGGTGATCGAAACTCTTGCGAGCGGAGTGCCGGTGATTGCCTGGCGTCTGGCTTCAACTCCCGAGGCGGTGATGCACGGCCAGACTGGATTTTTATGTGATTCCGTGGGTGACATGGTGCAGGCGATTCACCGGGTCGGCGAAATCTCGCGGGCCCAGTGCCGGGCAAGCGTTGAGCAACGATTCAGCGAGCCCGTATTCATGCGCCAGGTAGAGGCTTTGATCGCTCGCGCGATCACCACGTAATGCTGGCGCCAAGAAAAACACTCCTCCATCTTTCGCCGCTTGCCGACGTCGGCGGGTGCGAGGTCAATTGCTTGCGCGTCATTGAAGGACTTGGCGACTGCGATCACCACGTTGCGGTCTTTGATGGTCCTGGCCCGATGTCGGCCAAATGGAATTCCGCCGGTGCGCGAGTGGAGCATCTTTCGGCCTGGCAGTCCGGTGGCCGAAAATTCCACTCGGTTTTGGCCTCTTGGGCGAAGTCGCGGGCCCGACCCGAAGGAATCTTTCTTTGGAGCACGAGCCGGCTCGCTGCGGTGATTCGGGCCGTTGGACATTGGGAAACGCCCATTGTTGTTTATCTTGGTAATCCCGTGACCTCGGGGTTCATTCCCAAGATGAGGCAGTGGATGCTGGAGCGCCTCAAGCCACGGGCCCCACCCATTACCTTGGTTGCTTGCTCAAACCACGTTGCGGCGAGCTATCGTCAGGCCACGTATTTTCGCGGCCTCAAGACCGTCGTCGTCTATAATGCCGTGGTCTCGGATTTCGATTTCCCTCGCGCGCACCGTTCGCTCCCCACTGGCAGCGGGCCTCGGATCGGAATGGTCGCGCGGTTAGATACCATCAAGGACCACATTACGATTCTCAGGGCGGCGGCCTTGGTTGTCTCTTCTCGTCCGGACATCATGGTGGAGTTTGCTGGCGACGGTTCGCTCAGGCATTCGCTCGAGCGTGAAGCGCGGCGGCTGGGTGTCTCTAAAAACGTGAGATTTCTAGGGTTTACCGAAACGCTGCCTGTGCTGAAAACGTGGGATATCTATGTCCACTCCACGACCGCGGACGAAGGCATGGGCACAGCCGTGGCCGAGGCGATGATGACGGGTTTGCCCTGTGTGGTCAGCGACCTGGCGGTGATGCGCGAGGTCTGCGGGACCGGCGCGGTCTTCGTGCCTCCAGCGAATGCGCCCGCGATGGCGGGAGCCTTGGCGCAGTTGATCGATAATCCCTCGCTCCGCCGTTCGCTCGGACGTCGGGCGCAGGCACGCGCACGCCGGATGTTTTCTCTGGATACGGTGACAGGAGCGTACCTTCAGATGATCTCGAGCAAAGGAGGCACAAGATGATCGAGGCGATTGCCGCGATGGGAGATGCCGGCGACATCAACTGCTGGAGCGGGACACCCTACCACTTTGGACACGCTGCGCGGACCTGCGGTGAGTCCGCCGTTGCGTGGCGGCTGCCCATGAAGAGGTTCAAAATTTCGCGCCCGTCGTGGAATTTCGCCCAGATACTCAAAGGCCGAGGGGCCGGAGGTTACCAATATAGCACAAGGTTCCTGGAGCGCGCGGAATCAGCCATTCCGACCGAAGCATGGACCGGAAGAATCGTGACCTTCAATCAGCACTTTCCCCGCGCGAGCACGGTGATCGCTCGAGGTGCACGCCTGGCGCATTATATCGATGCCACGTTTGCCAGCGCTCGTTCTCCCGGCGGCTTCGCCGAAAGTCTGCCTGCGGGAATCAGCGAACACGCGCGGGCCGTCGAGCGGGAAAATTTTCGGTCGAGCGAATTTGTCGTCACGATGGCGCGATGGGTTGCGAACTCCGTTGTGAATGACTGCGGCGTACCGGCAGTAAAGGTTCATACCATTTTGCCGGGCGCAAATATCGCTCTGCCTGCGGGCTATGTATACTCCGCGAGAGGCGGACGGCCTGGACGGGATCGTCCCTTGCAGCTCGGCTTCATTGGCAAGGATTGGAAGCGCAAGGGCCTGCCCTTTCTCTTGCAAGTACGGACCGAGTTGGAGCGCTTGGGCATGGCTGCGACGGTTAAATGCGCGGGTTATTTACCGCGCGAGTTGGAGGGAACTCCAGGCCTGGAATTTGCCGGCTTTATCGACAAGGCTGCCGAGTCCGGGAAATTCCTCGAATTTCTCGCCGGGTGCGATGTCGGCTGTCTCTTTTCTGCGCGTGAGCCGCTGGGGATTTCCACGTTAGAGTTTTTGCGTGCGGGAGTGCCGGTGGCCGGCTTCATGGTCGAAGGCATTGCCGACACCGTTCCGCCTGATGCTGGATTTCGTTTTGAGCCGGGAAGCTCAGCCGGGTTCGTCGCGCGAACGTTGCACGCCGCTTTTTCCGACGAGCATCGCGCCGCGGCGTTGCGGGACTCGGCCCGGGCTTGGTCGCCCCTCCTGACGTGGGAGCGTTGCGTCAATGAATGGAGGGAATTGTTGGCGACAGGCGCCATAAAAAATCCCGTGCGCCCGTGGACCGGGCATTCCCGTCTTTCATGAGCTCAGTTATCAAGGTCCTCAAAGGTATCTATCAGCCGGAGTTCGCCCGGAGGCGGCCGATTGGCGTCACTGCGCGTCTCCTTGCCTGGCAGTTTTGGCGGCACGCGTTCCGGCGGCCTATGCAATTTGAGACGGTCACCGGCACAAAGCTTCTGCTTGTTCCAGGTGCCTCAAGTTCCCTTTCCGGATTTTGGTATCATCGCATGCCTGACTTCGAGGAGCTGGCGTTTGTGCTCCATCTCTTGCGCCCGGGTGAGCTCTTCGTGGATGTCGGAGCCAACCAAGGTGGATGGAGTTTAACTGTGGCCGGGCGCGGGGCGCGCGTGATGGCGTTCGAGCCGGTACCCGTCACGCGCAATCGTCTCGTGGCGAACGTCGCCATTAACCCGCAGTCGGTTCAGGACCGGATTTCCGTCCTTCGTTTCGGGCTGGGCGACGGCGACCGGCAAGTCACGTTCACGGCGGACCACGACGCGGGCAACCATGAGCTCGGTGACGGCGAAGCGCAGAATGGCGGCACCGTCACGGTTGACTTGAGGACCGCGGACCGGCTGCTAGCCGCGGAGCGACCGGTCGCGATAAAGATCGACGTCGAAGGAGGGGAACTTGGTGTGCTACGAGGCGGGCGTGCTATCCTCGGCAAGCCTTCGCTCCGGGCGGTGGTAATGGAGACGTTCCGACCTTTAAATTATGCCGAGCCTTCGCTCGTGGCTTCGGAGGCGATCTTACGTGAACACGGTTTCCTCCCCATGGCTTATGAGCCGTGGAAGCGTGAGTTGCGTCACTTGCACGAGCCGTCCGATGGAGCGCAAAACACGATTTATGTGAGGGAGCCAACCCAACTGGTTCCAATCCTGAAGCAGGCGATGGCGGTACGCACACCTGGAAAGAACGTTTGATCGAACAACGGACGCAAATGCCGCGCGTGATCGCATCTTCCCGAGAATGAAAAAGCCCTATGTCACCGTTTTTCCCGGAAGGAGAGACTTCTATCAAATTCCGGTAGCTCTTGCTGAGCATGGGCGTCTAGCGGCCTTCACCACCTGTTTTTATCGGCGAAAAGGATTCTTAGGCCGACTCAGGATGCCATATGGTCGGCGGTTCGAGGGCAGATACGCAGAGGGGCTTGAGCACTCGAAGATCGAGTGTCTGGAGATCACGAACCTCGCTGCGAGATTGGGGCAGAGAGTCCTTCAACCGTCGAAAGTGGCGGTTTGGGAAGACAACGCGTTTGCGCGAAAAGCGGTCGCGCTTTCGAAGATCCATCGAGCGGGTCTTCTGCTCTATGAATTTCAGGCTGACTGGGCGTTTCGACAGCCCTTGAGGCATGATGCGGCGAGAATTCTGTTTCAATTTCATCCTCATCCTGATCTCGAGCATCCATTGCTGTTTGCCGACGGTGCGCGCTATCCACAGCACCTCGCGAGAATTCGAAAAAATACGCGATCGAACCTTTCTGCACGCTACAAAGATCACACGCGGAAAGCCTGGCAGCCTGCGGATCATGTGATCGTCGCCAGTCAGTTCACGGCTCGCTCGCTGCATGCGGCGGGCTGTCCGCCGGAAAAAATCAGCGTCGTTCCCTACGGCTGTAGTTTTCGGGAGCCCGACGCGGCCGAAGGAGGAGTCTCCGTTTCTCCATTGGAGAAACCGTACTTTCTCTTTGTCGGTAGTGGAACGCAGCGCAAAGGCCTGCATCATTTACTGGAAGCTTGGGAAACGTGCGGCGTTTCCAACACGCACGAGCTTGTCGTGATCGCACGGACGGTTGAGCCGGAGTTACAGGCGATGCTGGCCCGAGCTAAATCTGTACGGCATCTTGCAGGCGTAAGCGGAGCGGAGCTGATGCGCTGGTTTACGCACGCGCGGGCGTTTGTGCTGCCTTCGCTTTCCGAGGGATTCGGCCATGTTTATCTGGAGGCGCTCGCCTGCGGCTGTCCCGTGATCGGTACAAAGAATTCCATGCTGCCGGATTTCGAGGAAGCCCAGCCGCATATCCGTTACGTGGAGCCCGGTGAACCCGAAAGCATCCGGCAGGAAATCGCGCGCGTGGCAGCACTATCGTCCAAGGATATCTTTTTCGACACAGGTCGGGTGCGTAACAGCGTGAAAGCTTATACGTGGAAAAGATTCAGGGACGGTATTGAGGCCGTGCTTGGCCGTTTTGACTGAACCTGTGGCCCGAACGCAAAACGCCGTGTCCTATAAAATACTCCATATCCTGCGTTCGCCCCGAGCTGAGGGGACGGTCAAACTGGCAATCGACCTCCTTCAGCATCCGGGTTGCGAGCAAGAGGTGTTTGTCCTCGAGGGCAGTCCGCCCGAAATGACGGATATCCTCCGCGAATTGGCCGGCTGGATACAGATCGACGAAGCGCTGCCTGCCGGAGGAAGAAAATTCACGAAGATGGTCGCGCGAACCTGGACGGTATGTCGGGAACGAAAACCGGATTTGGTCATTTGTTGGCCGAACGGTTTTGGTGCTTTTATCCTGCTGGGCGCGGCGTTGGCAGGAGTGCGAAGACTCATCACTCACGCCGGTAACCCGCCAACGGCCACCTTCAAGGGCCAAGCTCATACCGTATTCACAACCGGGGTCGTTTGGAGTCTCGGTGGACGTATGCTCTGTTGCTCAAAGTATGTGGCCCGACAGTTTTCACATGTGCCCGGGGCTTTCGCTTCGATCCTGAGCGTCGCCTATAATTGCGCACCGGTGCGCCAAATTCGGGAGGCGGCGGAGGTTGCGCGCAGCCTTCGGACCGACTGGCGGCCGCGCCTGATTATGGTGGCGACGCTGGAATCGCATAAGGATCACGAGACTTTGTTGAGGGCGATCCCGGCGGTCGTGCGTGCCGAGCCAACGGTGCAGCTTTGGCTGGCTGGGGACGGTTCGCAGCGGAAGCGACTCGAAGATCTTGCGTTTGCGCTAGGCTTGAATGGCGCAGTCACTTTTCTCGGCTCGCGACGGGATGTGCCGGCATTGTTGGGGCAGAGTGACGTTTTTGTTTTTTCCACGACGCGCGAGGAAGGTCTCGGGTCCGTGTTGATCGAAGCGCTGGCCGCGGAGTTGCCCATCGTGGCGAGCGACGTTCCGGCGTGTCGCGAAGTCTTGGAAGACGGACGTTGGGGCGTGCTGGTTCGATCCGCAGATCCAGCGGCTCTCGCGACCGCTTTGATCCACAGCCTGCAGAGCCGCCCGACGCCGTTGATCGAAGAGCGGCAGGACTACCTCCGTCAATTCTCCCCGCGCTCGATGATCGAGTCCTATATCGCGGCCGTCTCTTGAATTTGTGAACGATTCCTTCCACACCCTCTATATAGTCGGATCGTTTCTCGCCGCGGCGATCGCGGCGCTGGGCATGATGATTGAGTCACCCGCGGTGTATGGGTTCTTCCCGGGCGTGATCGGCTTGACGTTGATGGTGATCGGGACGGTACGGTTTTTTAAACACAAGACGGATCTCGCGGGCTTCATAGCCACCGTTTGCGGTTTTATTTTCTACCAGGCTTTCCAAGCCAATCCCGTGACTCTCCGGGAATTCGAGGCGGGAATCGCGGTGGTCGCACCGTTGGACAAAACGCTCGGGCTTTTTCTGGGCAACTTTACAACGGGCATGCTCCTGCTTTCTTATCGCGCGATATCTGCAGTGCTGGGCCGGCAGCTGGGTAAGTTTGTGCCGCATCCGGCGGCAGGGTCGCGGCGCAACGTCGATCCCATGGTGATGGTCGGATTTGTGGTGGTGTTTGTCGTGGTCGCATTGCCCAACGTTTTGTTCGGAAAGGTGGTGGTTGGCGCGATTAAAAACATCGTCTACCAGCGGGCGAGTTGGTCGGTGACCGGTGAATTCAGCGGCTTCGAAACTTGGGGCGGTCCGGTGAGCACAAGCCTCCTGAACCTCACCTTCTGGTCGACCAGTATGTTCTTCCTGTGGCTCTATCTGCTCGGATCGCGCTACCGGCTCACAATGTTTGTGCTTAGTCCTCTCGTCCTGCTCTGGTCGGCGAGCGTAGCACTCCAAGGTTCGCGAACCTACCTGGTGATTTTGGGATTCGGGTTGATTGTTTACTACCTGGGCAATCCTCGATTCGGCGGAAAGATTTTCACCTACGGCGGCGTGGTCTGCGCGGTGATGCTCGTCTTGATGCAAATGGCCACGCTGTTCCGAACAGAGGGGCTCGCGTCCGTGAACCTGAAGGAACTGGCGGAGCACATGTTCGAGATCCGCGGCAACGAGGGAACCTCCAGTCAGATGGACGGGCTGGAATTTTTTCGGACGGAACTGCTCGCCAAAGGCGCGGCGCCCAACCCCGTGGTCGGCTTTGTGCGTGGGCTCATCGAGCGGCCGATCGAGGGGATCCTCATGCCACTCCCGCGCTCGCTCTTTCCGTGGAAGCCCCTCGACGTGTCTGCGACTGAATTTTCAGTCTATTTCCAGAACGTGCGTCTCGGAGTTCCGTCCACGGAGGCTTTCCTCGGCGCATCGCCGGGGTTGATGGGTCGCGAGCTGATCCGTTACGGTATCCTTGGTCCAGTTACACTATTATTCTGGTTGGGCTTGATCCTGGCGCTTGCGGACAAGCTCTACACGACGGGCGCCTCCTCTGATTTCCACCGGTTGTTTGTGACGGTGTTGGTGACGTTTTTTGTGGCGCAAATGCGTGACTGGGTGCCGATGTGGTTTCTCCCTTTCCTACCCGCGATGCTCATCCTCGGATACGTGGCGTGGCGGGCCCGTCGGTTTCCTCGTTCCGCCCGGTCCGCGCACTCATCGCGACGTTCCCTTCGCGCTGGTTCATCGAGCGTCCCTGGGTTTGCTCGATGAACGCCGGGACCGTTGCCGCTTTTCTCGTTCAACGCGTCGGCCCCTACCATCACGCCCGACTGCAAGCGTGGGCTGCGTGCCGGCCCGGCGGAGTGCACGCCATTGAATTTCGGCCGACCGACACCATTTATGCGTGGAGCCCGGTGCAGGCGGTGGGCCGTTATGGGCGCCGGCGGACCCGTTCTGCGGCTGAACTGTGCCGCGCGCTCAACGAACTCCAACCCGCGGTGGTTGTCTGTGTGGGATATGCGGATACAGAGATTCACTGTGCCATGCAGTGGGCGCTGACGCGCGGAATTCCGCTGGTGACGTGTAGCGACAGCACGTTCGCCGACGAGCCGCGAACATGGCTGAAAGAAAAACTGAAGCGGGCGGTGCTGGCTGCCTTCGACGCCAGTGACCTGGCTCTGCTCCTTGCCACGCTGGA
>CBRAFL010000166.1:0-11656 GCA_967755055.1 uncultured bacterium | reverse complement strand
CGACAGCTCCTGCCACAACTCTCCCTTGCGGGCAGATCGTTCGACCGCCCATTGTGAGCACTCATCGGTGCCTTCTCCTCTCGCCAACGTTCATCGCTATTTCCTGCCTTGGGATCGACCGCTTTTGCCGCAGGCGGTCGAGTTTCTGGCGAGTAACTGGACGAAAGCAGGACCGCTGGACTGTTCGGATACGGTGGTGATCGTACCAACACGGCAGTCCGGGCGTCGGTTACGCGAGGCGTTGGCGAGTCATGCGGCGACATTTTCAGCGGCGGTTTTTCCGCCGCGCGTCATGTTGCCGGATTCATTGGTTTCGAGCGTGACCAATACACGGGACGCGGCGCCGCGCCTCATCGCTTTGCTAACTTGGGCTGAAGTGTTTCGCGAGGCCCCGCTCGATGAGTTCAGGAAAGTTTTTCCGATTGATCCGCCGGGGCGTGATTTTGGCTGGGCGCTCCGGCTCGCTCAGCAGTTTACCCGCATCCAGCATGTGTTGGCCGAGTCGGGCTTGCGACTCGTCGACGTGCCGGTGATCGCCGGTGATGCGTTTCCCGAGGCAGAACGGTGGCAGCAGATTGCACGGCTGGAGGAATTGCACGCGGAGCGACTGGCAGCGTCGGGATTCCGCGATGGGCACGCGGTTCGGATCGAGGCAGCTAGAAATGTTGAAGCTGATTATTTGCGCAATGCAGTCGTCGGTTTCACGGGGATCAATCGGATCGTCGTGCTCGGCGCGCCCGATCCCCAGCCTCTCGCGCTCTCTGTCCTGGCTGCATGCGCTCAAACGATTCCGGTGGACATCGTGATCTTTGCGCCTTCCGAAGAAGCGGGAGCGTTCGACGAATGGGGACTTCCGATAAACGCGGTGTGGACGGAGCGCGTAATCGAACTGCCCCGCTTTGAGGAGCGCGTCCATTTGTGCGCGGATCCCTTCACGCAAGCGGCGCGCACGGTGGAGGCCCTTCGAAATTACAAATCCCCTGAGGACGTGCTGGCGGTCGGCATCGCAGACACAGACGTATTGCCGATGCTGGAGAGCGCGGTGCAGCACACCGACTTCGTTGCGTTCAATCCGGAAGGTCATCGGCGGAAAGGTGACGCGGTGTACCAACTCGTCTCGGCGCTCGCCGGGCTGGTAGCGAGCGAGTCGTTTGCCACAGTCGAGACGCTCGGGCGTTGTCCGGATTTTCTTCAGTTTCTCGGTGATCGGCTAGGATCGAATTTTTCGGCGGCGGAATTTTTGCGAATACTCGACCGGCTGCACACGCGACACCTGCCATCGAGCCTGACCGAAGCGCGCCGTCATGCGCCGGACAATACAGGATTGAAACTCATCGCGGAACTTCGGGAGACTCTTGTTGCGGGGAATTTTCCGGCGAATGCGTCGACCGCTCTCTCGGCCATTTTTGAAGCGAGGCGATTCGATCTCTCGCGCCCATCAGACGCCGCGACGGCGGAGGCAGCTGGTGCTTGGACGGAGATATTGAGCGAGATCGCGACTGCGGCTGAATTATTTCAAGACGTTCAGGCGACAGAATGGTGGGATGTGGCGCTGCGACTTTATGGCGAAACGATTCGCTATGACGAAAAGCCCCCCGGTGCGATCGAGCTTCAGGGCTGGCTCGAACTCTTGTGGGAAGATGCGCCGCATCTGGTCATAGCAGGTTTCAATGACGGCCGGGTGCCAGAGGCGGTGGTCGGGGATCCGTTTTTGCCGGAAGGATTACGTGAACGCCTCGGATTAAAAACCAACGCCGCGCGTTTTGCTCGTGACGCGTATCTGCTGCAAGCACTGGCGTACTCACGCGCTTCTGCAGGGAGACTGGACTTGCTGTTGGGCAAAACCTCGACGGCGGGCGATCCGCTGCGACCATCACGGCTGTTGTTGCGCTGCGCGGATGCGGAGTTGCCGGAGCGCGTGCGGTTTTTGTTCAGACCAGCGGAGGCGACGGGCTCGAATCCGGCTTGGCGTCGCGCGTGGAAACTAACGCCGCGCCGAATCGCCGCGCCGCCGCGAGTCGCGGTGACGGCGTTGCGCGCATGGCTGGCGTGTCCATTTCGATTTTATCTCGCGCGGGTCTTGCGGATGGAGGCGGTCGAGCCGGCGAAGACTGAACTCGATGTCCTTGATTTCGGCACGTTGTGTCACGCTGCACTCGAGGCGATGGGACGTTCATCGTTGATGCGTGATTGCGTCGAGGCACCGGCGATTCGCGAATTTCTGCTCGGAAAACTGGAAGACGAGGCGAGGAAACGATTCGGGATGGAACTGACATTGCCGCTCGTCGTGCAGCTCGAGTCGGCGCGTCAGCGGCTGTCGCGCGCGGCGGAAGTGCAGGCGACGACGCGCGCTGAAGGCTGGGTGATCGAGTACGTCGAGGAAAATTTCGAGTTGGATGTCGGAGGGCTGCGCGTCAGCGGAAAGATCGATCGCATCGACCGCCATGAGCGGACCGGCGTCAGGCGTGTGCTCGACTACAAAACGTCGGACCAACCCGTCGATCCGTGGCAGGCGCATCTGCGGGGTATCCGCCGGACTGAGACGCCGCCGGAATTTGCGCGGTTCGGATTGAGCGGCCGGGAGCTCGTGTGGAGCGATCTGCAGCTGCCGCTCTATCGCCGCGCATTGCAGACCGGATGTGTTCGGGCGCTGACCAGCGGCACGGGAAATTTTAACGGTCATGTCGAGAAAGGGAGCGACGACTTGTCTGCCGAAAGTGTGGCGAAAGCGGATGCGGTCCAGTTGGATTTTTACGGCGCGCTTCAGGCGCCCGTCGCAAGCGTTCCAGAATCGATCGGCACGGAAGTCATCTGTGCATATTTCAATTTGCCGAAGGCGGCGAGCGAGACGGGCATCCGTCATTGGGACGATTACAGTTTGGAAATCGACGACGCCGCGTGGCAGTGCGCGCAAGGCGTGGCGGCTGCGATCCGTGCGGGTGAGTTTTGGCCGCCAAACGAAAATCTAAGGCCGGAGTACGACGATTTCGCCTCGCTGTTTCACCACGGCGTGGCCGAAAGCGTGGTGTGGGAAATCGCAACGAACGGGGCGGCAAGCGGGAGTTCGCCCTCTGCTGAAATGGAGCGTGCGACGTGAGAACGGTGGATAATGTGATGATTCTCGCGTCGGCGGGTTCGGGCAAAACCTACGCGCTCACGAACCGGTTCGTGCGACTGCTCGCGTTGGGCGCAAAGCCGGACCGGATCGTCGCGTTGACGTTTACGCGGAAGGCGGCGGGAGAGTTCTTCGACGAAATTCTCAAGAAACTCGCGCAGGCGGCGAGCGATTCGGCGTACGCCGGACAGCTCGCGAACGAGATCGGCACGCCGGAAATGGGCGTGCCGGAATTTCTTGGAATGTTGAGGGCGGTCGTCGCGGCGATGCATCGATTGCGACTGGGAACGTTCGACGGATTCTTTGCACGCATCGCGCGAAATTTTCCGCTGGAGCTGGGACTTTCTGGTGAGTTCGAAATTTTGCAGGAGCATGCCGCGCGCGTGGAACGCGGGCGGGTGTTGCGCAGGCTGTTCGAGCGCACGGGGGAGCTGGGAGAGGTGCAGCGGGAGTTTATTGAAGCGTTCAAGCGCGCCACGTTTGGAGCTGACGAGAAGCGGCTGGGCGCTCAGCTCGACGCCTTTCTCGATCAACATCAGGAAATATTTCTGACCGCGCCGGACCGGGAGTATTGGGGAAATGCGGCGCGCATCTGGCCGGATGGCGAGCAGTGGTCCGTCCAGAAAGGAAGTGCGTTGGAGTCGGTGAAAGTTCTCCAGGCGTGGGTCATCAGCGCGAATCTCGAATTGAAGCAGCGAGAACGCTGGGGCGAATTCATCGAGTCGTGGAGCACATGGTCACCGGGCGTCGTACCCGATCGGCCGCTGGCGTATGTTTTGGAAAAAGCGCTGGAGGCTTGGGATGACGTTGAGAGCGGTCGGGCCGTGTTGAAGTTCGATCGAAAGAAACAAGAGCTCAGTCCGGCGGCGTGCGCCGCTCTGGCGGATCTCACACGGCAGGTGGTCGCAACGGAAATTGCACGGCGCATGGAAATCACCCGTGGAATCCACGCGGTGCTGCAAAGCTACGAGGCGATTTACCACGATGCAGTCCGGCGCGCGGGCAAGCTGACGTTTGGCGACGTGCAACGGTTGCTTGTACCGTCGGAAGATGGGCCGTCTGCGCTGACGCAGAATCCGGAGGATGATCGGCGGCTGTTCATCGATTTCCGGCTTGATGGGGAAATCGATCACTGGCTCCTCGACGAATTTCAGGACACGAGTTTCGGCCAGTGGTCGGTGCTGCGCAATTTAGTGGATGAAGCGATCCAGGATCCGACGGGCGCGCGCAGTTTGTTCTACGTGGGGGACGTAAAGCAGGCGATTTTCGCGTGGCGTGAGGGCGATCCGCGGCTGTTCCGTGAGATTTTCGATCATTACAACGCAGTGCGTCCGGGTACGATTGCGGAGGAGCACCTCATCAAATCATGGCGATCGGGACCCGCGGTGATCGCGACCGTGAATCGAGTTTTTGGTGACGCGGCGGTTTTGGATGAATTATTTCCCGGCGACGCTTCGGCCACTTGGAATCGTGAGTGGCGGACACATGAGTCGGCGAAGCCACAGCACCGCGGCCAAACGGCGTTGCTACACGCGGATGACGAAGCGGGGCGCTTCGCAGTGGTGTTGGCGATTTTGCAAGAGATCGATCCGTTGGCGCGCGGATTAAGCTGCGGGCTGTTGGTGCAGAGCAATCAAACGGCGGCCCGGCTCGCGGATTACTTGCGGAGGGAAGGTGGGCTTCCAGCGGTGGCGGAATCGGATCTGCACGTGTGCATCGACAATCCGCTGGGCTGTGCGCTGCTGGCGTTGCTGAAAGCAGCGGCGCATCCCGGCGACACGCTTGCGGCGGAACATTTGCGCATGACGCCGCTCGGCAAGATTCTCGTGCAGGAGGGACTCGGCACGTCGGAGGCAATTACGCGAACCGTACTCGCGCAGATTCATGCGGAAGGTTTTGAGCGGAGTATGACATTTTGGATACGGCGGCTGGAGGCGACGCTGGCGAGTGATGATGAGTTTAGTCGTGAGCGTTCGCGGCAGTTTGCGGCAGCGGCGGGGTTATTTGACGAGACCGGAAGTCGTGACGTTGCGGAGTTCATTCAGTTCATGGAGCGGCATGTGGTGCGGGATGTGGAAGGCGCCGCGGCGCTGCGCGTGATGACGATTCACAAGTCGAAAGGACTCGGCTTCGATTTGGTTTTTCTGCCGGATCTGGAAGGCACGAAACTTGATTCGCGGCGAGAGGGCCTGGCGGTGCAGAAATCTGCGGATCGCCGGGTGGAATGGGTGCTCGATCTGCCGGGAAAACTTTTCCACCTGCAGGACGAAGTGCTTTCCGCGCATGTGCGATCGGCGGAAGCCGATGCGTGTTACGAGGGACTTTCGCTGCTCTATGTGGCGATGACACGAGCGAAACGAGCGATGTACCTGATTACGAAACCAGCCGGCACATCGACATCGCGAAATTTTCCGAAGCTGCTGGCCGAGACGTTGGGCGAGACGAGTCAGACTATTTCGGTGGGAGCGCGAGCGTTTACCGGCGTATTTGCGGAGGGTGATGGCGATTGGTATCGCGACATCAGAGCGATTCCGTCGGAGATGCCTTCACCATTGGTCGGAGGAATCGAAGGGACTGCGTTTCGACGGCCTCCACGTTTGTCGGCGCGACGCCCAAGCGGAGAAAGTTTCACCGAGCTTCGCGGAGCTCGATTGTTTTCGTTGGAGCAAAACGGGGCGGCTGATTTTGGCACGGCGGTGCACGAACTTCTCGCGGAAGTGGAGTGGGGCGGCGACGAAGCCGCTGTGCGCCATGCAGCAGAATGGAAGCATCGCGAACTTGCCTCAGGTGCTGTCGCGGAAGCACTCGCGTGTCTCAGAGCAGGCGAGTTAGCGGAAGTCTGGCGGAAACCACTATTCGGCGAAGTATGGCGCGAGCGTGCGTTCGAAGTGGTGATTGATGCGACGTGGGTCACGGGAATTTTCGACCGCGTGGTTTTGGAGCGCGATCGCTCGGGTCGGATCACCCACGTAACGGTGACGGATTTCAAAACGGATTATGTGGATTCACCCAAAGAGCTCCTCTCGGCGATAGGGCGACACGCGCCGCAGCTGAATCTTTATCGTCGCGTCGCTGGTGTGTTGACGGGAACGCCAGCTGAACGGATCACGTGCAATTTAGTCTTCACGCGCTCGAAAAAAATTGCGCCAGTAAAACCGGCTGAGGCCCGGGGCTAAATTCGGGCTTTACAGCGCCGGTCGCCGTCCGCACGGTGCTGCACTCATTTATCTATTCCATGGGCAATCTGAAAAAGAAACGTCGGTTAAAGATGTCGAAGCATAAGCGCCGCAAGCGCCTCAAATCCAACCGGCATAAAAAGCGTACTTGGCAGAAATAAGCCCTGTCGAAATTACACGTTCGCATCACCCGCCGCCTGATCGCGGCGGGTTTTTTGCTGCCCATTGCCGGAGGCGCGGCATCGGCGATCGCTTAACGCGAAGATTGAGAAATACGTAAATAGGGTTTGGCCGACCCCGGCTTGGGGGAAATGGATTGTAAGGACCGGGGACATTCCTTTGCGTGTGATTGAGCAAATTCTTTACCGCTCAATTATCATCGTCCGCTACAGTCTTGCGAAATCACGCCGATACAATGCCCCCCAAGTACTTAATCCACTCCTGATCGCATGCGTTTCGCTTCCAAATCAAAAGGTTTCTTCGTCGAGCAGAACGAGCACTCGATTCTTTTGGCGCGCACGTCGGCTGAGATGACTCCGCTGGTAGTCGAGGAACTCAGTGAATGTACGGTAGGCGATCCGGCGGCATTGACTGAAGCCATCAAGCGCATTCAGCCAAAAAAGGCGCCTTCCGGCTATCTCAGCGCTCATTGCGGAGTGTATCCGAACCGTCGATTGGTCCGCCGTGCGACACTCGAGGTCAAGCGGCTGAAAGAGCCAGGCTATTTCGCCGAAGTGCTCTCCACCCAGTTTCGCGTCGAATTGGACAAACATACCGTTCATGTGCTCAACGCGCCGGACGGAACGGACTTTGATGTAACGAAAGCCACGCAAAAAGAGGCACTCTTTTGCGGGATGCTCTTTCAAGATGTCGACGCTTTGCAGGACGGCTTGCTCGCTTCCGGCATTTATCCGGAGCGTCTCGAACTCGGCTCGGTGGCGATGCTGGGCGGCGTGGTTGATTATTTGCGGTTCCGCAAATCCGCGACTCCCACGCTCGTTTTAGAGATCGGAGCTGAGACGACCCATTCTTTTATTGTGAGTGCGTCTGGCGTCGAAGCCTCACGGACGATTCCACAGGGATTTGAATCGATGGTACCGGTGGTGCAGGCCGAGCTCGGATTGAAAGACGCGGAGTCGGCCCGGAAACTTTTTCTGTCAAACGCCTTTGATTTTACCGGCATGGGACGCTCGCTCGTCAAGAAGCTGCTCAAAGAGCTGCAGTCCTCGATTGGCTTTTACGAAGTGCAAACGGGTCAGTCAGTCGGCCAGGTGCTCTGCACCTCGATCCCGCCGAAACTGGCGTGGCTCGGCGGTGCGGTCGCTTCCGCACTCGGTGTATCCACTTTGCCACTCGAATTGGCGCCTTGGCTCCGGTCCCGCGATGTAACCATCGCCGAACGAGCTTCAACGGGAGAGCTCGACGCCCGTTGGTTTGGATTGCTTAGCCTGATGATTTCTCACTCCGCTCAACATGCTGCCATTCTTGAAAAGACAAACGCCTGAGGCTGCGGAGCCGGCGTTACCGGCCTGGCATCCTGATTTCCGCAACGTCCAGCGGTTGCCCGACACCAAGGTCATTCGCACGTCCTTTCTGTTGAGTGGAGTCGCGGTCCTCGTGGCGGCGGTCATGCTGACGTGGGTTTCCTACCGAACTTACGAGCTACGGGAACTGAATGCGCAGGTGGATCAATGGCAGCGGCAGATTGATCTCAACAAAGCGCCGAGCGAACAGGCGATCGCACTCTACAAGAAATTTCAGGCGGAGGCTGCCCAAGTGAACGAAGTAAACACGTTCATGAAGTCGCGGCCGGTGGTATCCGAACTCCTTTTGCATTTGGGCAAGACCTTGCCTGATTATCTGGCGATCGACCGCTTCGACGTGGGTGCGACATTTATGAATATTCGCGGCACCGTCCGCGGAGCGCCAGATACGGCGAGTGGCCGTGCTTCGCAATATATCCAACAATTGAAGGCGGACACGTTTTTCGCCGAGAGATTTAGCGAAATCAACCTGGTGAATCTCAATCGCGATCCTCGATCCGGCGGCATGATTCTTGAAGTCGCCTTCAAGCTCAAGGAGGCGAAAAAATCATGAGCAACGCCGAGCTTGCCAGTTTCATTAAACGAAACCCGCTTCGGGTCGCCTGCGTCGTTCTCGCGCTGCTGTCGGGAGTGGGGGTTTATTTCGTCAGTGGGCAGATCGAAGCCGCGACGAAGTTGCTTGAGCAGAAATCGACCGAAGGTGGTCGTCTTGCTGCAAATGTTAAGAACGCCGCGCAGTTGCCCGAGCAACTCGAAGTGCTCACTTCCGCCGTCAAAAAAATCCAAAGCCGGTTAATCCGCGGCAGTCAGCTGGCGACGAACCTACAGTATTTCTATCGTCTGGAGACGGACTCTGGCGTCGAACTCATCGACCTGCGTCAGACGTCAGGCACTCAGCCAACGAAAGCAAACGCGGGGGTTGGCTTCGCCATCGCCGTGAAAGCCGATTACGTGACCGTTCTCGGTTGCCTGCGGCGCTTGGAAAACGGCACGCACTATTGCCGGGTGATGACTGCTTCCATTAACGGCGCCGGTCCGGATCGGACGGGTCCGGTCACGCTTAGTCTCGCGCTCGAACTTTTAGGCCAGCCATGAGCACCTCTTTTTCACGACGGATCATTTTTGGAACGGGAGTGATGGCGGTGCTTGCCGGCTCGTTGTGCGCTGCCACTTCGGACATCGGCGGTGCTGCCTCGCGAAAAGACGCGGTGGCATTAGCGCTGCGGCTGGTCACGCCTCCCCAGATCCCGCCTTTGCCAACGGACCTTGTCCAACCGTTCAACCCGGTTGCTTTCGGCCAACCTGATCCGGAAGAGCTGCAGGCGATTGCCGCGGCTCAAGCCGCCGAAGCTGCCGCCCTGGCGAAAAGTAAACCGGCCACGGAGGCAGACCTTCTCGAACATATCGCATCGCGGGTCGTGCCGTCAGGAACACTCACGCTCGGTGGCGAGCCGCTGCTCATTTTTGGTCAGAAGAGACTTCGCGTCGGCGATCACCTCACCGTGACTTACGACGGACGGGACTACGTTCTCGAGATCACTGCCATTCAACGCTTCAACTTTACACTCCGCCTCAACCGCGCCGAAATCACTCGGCGCATTAATCCAGGAAAGAACCCATGAGAACTCGCGCCGTCCTAACACTTGCTTTGTCTTTGGTTGCTTTCGTCAACCTTGGCCGGAGCGATGTCACCGAACCTGCAAAAGATCCCGCTCCCACCCCAGCTCCTGCAGCTGAGGTGCCTGCTGCCACAGAACCATCCACGACCCCGGCTCCTGCACCCGCTGCGCCAGCGGTCGAACAACCTGCGACACCCGCTACCCCTCCTGCGGTGCAGCCAACGCCAGCCGAGACCGTTGCGCCCGCCAAAGACGCCGCCGTTGCTCCTGGGGCGGTCGTTACAAAGTCCAAAGAAGCCGCCGGCGATGGCCGGTTGTCGGTCGATTTCCCCGACGAAGACATTCGGAATATTCTCCGCAATGTCGCGGACCTGTTTGAGCTCAACCTGATTATTCCTGAGACGCTTCAGGGCAAGGCCACGATTAAACTGCGCAACGTTACATGGCGCCAGATTTTCCAAAAGGTCCTCACCCCGATCGGCTACGGATTCATTGAAGACGATAATGTGGTCTCGGTCGTCACACTCGATGAGGTGAACGAGCAGCAGGAATCCATTATTATTCCGATTACTTCCGGCAACTTGAGCGAAGCGAAAATGGCCGCTGCGTCGGTTGTTTCTCGCGAGCGTGACTTGGGCAACGGGAAGAAAATTGCAGGCGGTACCGTCATCGAGCTGCCAGCGGCCAGTGCTCTCCAGGTGACCGACACTGTGCCTAAGCTCGCGGCGGTTCGGGAAACTCTCTCGCGTTTGTCGAAGGCGAATTCGGCCACCAACACGCGTCAGGTCCTCATCGAAACCAAGTTCTACGATGTCACCGATGGTAACACGCGGAATCTCGGCGTCAGCTTCGCGAAACTGGCTTCCATCCAAGGCGGAACGGTCCAGCTTGGTCAGGGATTGTTTTCCACCACTGGCTTCCCCGTAGGCCTTCCGGATAAATTTTCTTCCGCCATTTACGACAGCAAGAGCTTTGCTGGGGCGATCGATGCTCTACAGTCGGATGACAAGGTCAAACTGGTCACGAATCCGATGATTGTTACGCAGCAGAATCACAAAGCGGAGATCTTTGAAAAGACCACGCTTCGCTATTTCGTCCCCGTTCCCCAAGCGGTCGGCCAGATTCCCTCCCCGCCTGAAATCAAAGAAATCGAAGTGAAGACAGGCCTCACGGTGACTCCATCGATCATCGATACACGTGACGCCAACGGTGACGTCACCGACAGTTTGATTCAAATGTTGGTCGTTCCAGAGGTCTCCTCCTTGGGCGTGGACGATGTGTACACCGCGGCCGGTATTTCGGTCACGATTCCTCGCGTGAATTCTCGTACAACGACCACGAACGTCGTGCTCAAGAACGGCTATACGCTTGTCTTAGGCGGATTGGTAAAAACGCAGATCAATAAGTCCAAGACCAAAACGCCTTTCCTCGGAGACATCCCAGGATTGGGTCTGCTTTTCCGCCGGACCTTGGATTCGGTCGAACAAAGAACTTTGTTAACCTTCATCACGGCGCGGATCATCACGCCGGATGGCACTCCGCCAGAAGCTGAGAAAAACGGGAGTCCCTCGGATTTTGCGAAACCTGCTTTAGGTATTTTGACCCCCCAGCATGTCAGAGACCTCGGAATTACCAAACAAGATTTGCCGGGCTTTAGGAACCTCAATGGATCGCAGCTTCCGGATGCTCCGCCGGCAGATCCAGTCGGGACCAAGCTCCCGGAACAAGTCGGAAGCAAGTAACGAATTCGGATTTTGTACCGGGCCTCTGTGATTCACAGAGGCCCTTTTTTTTGCTCCTTCTGCAAGAGATCGGGAAGTGTGAGGAGCTCGACGGTTGAGGGCGTTGTGATCGGCGGTGAACGTCCAGGATGACCTTGAACGTTCAAATTAGAAGATCGGCAACGAGGCGGTTTCGGCGCGCGATAGAACGAAGCGGATGGCTCGCGACTATTGATTAGCCATTTTCAGCACGGGCGCCTAACGTCGGTTTTCTCATGAGCGCTGTTCGTCCCGCCGAGATCACCGACCCTAAAGTGAGCCACACTTTTGGAAGCGTATTCGCCATTTTAGCACCGCAGATGACCGCGCTCGATGTTTTCCTGCGCAGTCAGTTGGACGCATTTGAGCCAGAGATTCGGTCAATGGTCGATTATTGCATTGATACGTCCGGGAAACGCATCCGTCCGGCGCTTGTTTTCCT
>CBRAFL010000165.1:0-11711 GCA_967755055.1 uncultured bacterium | reverse complement strand
ATTTTCGTGAGCATCCTACCCAGCAAGCGCGCGGCGGAGTTGATGCAAAAAGCCAACACGCTGATTGCTCCATTGGCGGACGGCCGATCGATTTATTTTCTCGATGTGGCGGCGAAATTTCAGCGTGAGGGCGACCTCTGGTCGCTACTCCAAAGAGACCAGCTCCACCTCACCCGACAGGCCTATGAAGTCTGGGCCGCCGCACTCGATCCTCTGCTGGCCCAATTGCTCGCGACGCCAACGGCCGCCGCGCACGAGAGCGTGTCTTCGACAAAAAATCCGAACCCCAGAGGTGAACCGCTAGTAGGATTTTCCAAATGGGGCAAATTTTGATCTAGTAGCTGCGGCTAATGTGACCGCTACGCCCAAAGGGCACCCGCAACGGTCACCCCTTCGCTGCGCTTCGGGGCCGCACCAGGTGCGACCATCTCCGCGCTGCCGCGCTCCGTCGCCTGCGCCTTGAGGTGATTGGAGCCCGCTGATCGCGGTCTGCGATCAGCAGACCCCATTACCTATTCTGGAGCCGATCAGGCGGAGGGGTGACATAAGGATCTGCCCATTGGCAGATCCCATTAGCGGTTTCCTCCCTCCGAGTACTCGCGAACGCACGCCGTTTCCTCGGGCTCAGCTGCTCCACCTCGATCTCGGCTCAAGCGGTGGCCGCAACTGACCGACAGGCGAAATCGAAAAAGCCAATTTCGGTGAGCTGGGCGCGCAGCGCGGCGAGTTGCGCGTCGCTGGGTTGGGTCAACGGCAGGCGGACTGGACCACAATTGATGCCGAGCATGGTCATGAGTGCCTTCGAGGCGGCGAGGTGCGTAACGCCGACGCCATTGCAAATCGCGATCATGCGGATGGCCTGATCCTGGAGGGTGCGCGCTTCCTTCGCACGGCCCGCCTCGTTCGCCGCGAGGATCCGCGCGTAGAGCGGCGCGGCGTAATTATAGGTACTGCCCACGGCACCGAGCGCGCCGGCCTTTCGACCTTCCAACAAGAGTTCGTCACGGCCGAATAAAATGTCGTAGCGACCACCTGCGAAACGCGTGCACGCTTCGAAGTCGGGAATGTCTTCATGCGTGTACTTCACACCCGCAAGCGAAGGAATGCGGTCAGCGGCCTTCGCAAGAAAATCGGCGACGGAAAGCACCACGCCGTTCATCGAAGGAATGTGGTAATAATAAAACGGCAACGCGGGGGCAGCCGCAGCGACAGGCTCACACCAATCGGTGAGTTCGGTGGCGTTGCGCGGTTTGAAAAAACCGGGGGCCATCGCGCCGACGGCAGCAGCGCCGATCTTTCCAGCGTGCGCCGTGAGCGTACGCGCGTCTTCGAGACACGTGTGACCCACGTGAACGATCACCCGCAGTTTCTCATCGGCACACGCGACCCAGCGCTCGGCCACGCGGAGGCGCTCATCGAGCGTGAGCGATGGACCTTCGCCCGTGGTGCCGCAGACAAACGCGGCGCTCACGCCATTGTCGCGCAGGAAACGCGCGTAGGCGGGAATGACCTCGAGATTCAGCGAGCGATCAGGATGAAACGGAGTGAAGGGAGCGGCGACGAGGCCGCGGAAGCGCTTATGCATGAAGAAAAAATGAGAGATGAGCGAAGCGTTAGGGTGTGGTCGCAGCGGGTATCGCCGGCAGGTCGAAATGCGCGAAGGTGATGCGCTCGTAAGGGCGCTTTTCGCCGTTCTCGTAGAGGCAGCCAGCGCGGTTCGCATCGAGCGCGACGAGACAGGAATACGCGGCAGGCCCCGCGTGAAGAACGGCGACATCGTGCCACGTCTTCGCGTTGTCGGCACTGGCGCGGACGACGAGGTTGATGCGTTTCTTGGAGTCGGCGGGATTGGAGAACAGCAGCAGTTTCGTTGTATCGTCGCGCAGAATACTCGCCTGGCACACCGGTTCGATCAGCGCAGGCGCGTCAACGGCCGCGCTCCACGTCACGCCGCCGTCAGTGCTCCGCGATTGAGCCCGAACCGACCGGCCGAGGTAGGAGCGCATGTCGATCAGCAGCGTGCCGTGGTCGTCGAAGAGTTCGACGACCTGACACTCGTTCATTTCGGGTGCGATCGTGCCGCCGAGTTGCCAGGTTTTCCCGTGGTCGTCGGAGAAGATGACATGCGATCCTTTGATGACTTTCTTCGGCTCAGCGGGATCGCTGACATTGTAATCGCAAGGTATGACGAGGCGGCCGGCGTGCGGTCCGAATTTGATTTGGATGCCGATGCCCGGGCCGGTGGCGTACCACGTCCACGATGGGTTCTTGGTGGTCGAAGTGATTTCGACGGGGTTCGTCCAAGTGGCGCCATGGTCAGTGGAACTCGCAAGCCAGACCGTGCGCGAACCGCGAATCGTGCGAGCCGCGATGTCTCGCTCCAGATCGGTGCCGAGATTGTGCGTGAGCAAAAGCCACAGCGTGCCGGTGGATTCATCGAGAACCGGGCACGGATTTCCGCAGGTGTTATCCGCGTCGTCCCAGATTAATTGCTGAGCACTCCAGGTATGACCGCCGTCGGTCGACCGCTTGAGGAGAAGATCGATGTCGCCCGAATCGCCGCCGCCATTTTTCCGGCCTTCGCAAAACGCGAGCAGATCGCCGTTCCTGGCGCGGATGATCGCGGGGATGCGATACGTATGATAGCCGTCGCGACCGGAAACGAAGACATCGGTTTGTTCGACGGCGGGAGTAGCAGCGAGTGCCGCGCTAAACAGAACCGAGACGAGAAATGGCACGAGGAGAAAACGCATGCGCGAGAGATGTTTTTTAAACCTGGCCCTTGAGGCCGAGCTGGATGATCGAGCGGGGCTCCTGGCGGCGACAGTCGTTGATGCATTCGGTCGTGCGAGGAGCGTATTGCCAGTTTAATGACGACGAAGCCGGGGGCCGTTGATGTTCGATCTCGAGAGGAAGCCCGCGGGAGAGCCGGTTTAAAACCTCAGCGAGGCGCTCACGCTCGCGGTGCGCGGTTCGCCGAGCATGCCGTAGGTGCGGAGATAATGTTTGTCGAAAATGTTATCGATGTTCGCCTGCACCGTGTAGTGGGTGCTGCCCCAGCGGCCTTCGTAGCCGAGCAACACTCCGAAGATCGCGAAGCCGGCATTCGCACCCGACTCGATCGATTGGTAGCGGTAATGTTTGCTGCGCGCGAAAACGTTGCCGCCGAAAAACACGCCGGACAGGGGGCCGTCCTTGTAGGTGTATTTGCCGGCGACGTTGAGCGTGTTGCGCGAAAATACATTGGCGATGCGTCCGACTTGAGAGGGCTGCGCGGGATTGGCGGTAATGTGAGCGTCGCAGTAGGCGTAGTTCGCGGAGAGTGTCACGTTCGGGATCGGGTTGTAGAACAGCTCGAGCTCGATGCCCTTCGACTCCTGCTCGGAACCGGCGACGTAGAAGCGCCGGTCTTCGTTGGGGCCGAGGAGTTGCTGCACGACAATCGTGTCGACGAGCTGCGGAAGATTTCCTTTCGTCGTTTTGTACGCGCCGATCGTGCCGGAGAGGCGCTCGCCGAGCAGATCGAATTTCAAACCGAATTCGATGCCTTTACCGAACTCGGGATCAAGCGTGCCGCCAATGCGCCCGTTTGAAACGTCGAGCGTCGGGAGAAACGAGGTCTGCGGTTTGAACGACTCGGAATACGTGCCGTAAACGTTGAGCTGCGGAGTCAGCGCGACGACCGCAGACACCATCGGAATGCCGCGGGTTTGTTTGCCGTGCGCCTTGCCCGTCGCGCTCGGAAACACGAGGCCGTCGTGAAATGCACCGCCGGTTGGCGTGGCGAACACAAAGTCGTCGCGCTCGGACTCGTTCCAACTGTAGCCGAGTAGCGTGCGCACGCGCTCGCCGAAGTAACTGCCGTTCGCGCTGACGTAGTAAGCCGGGTTTTTCACGATGCTGAACAGCGGCGCCTGCGCACGCCACGAGCGACCCGTCGGATCGAGGCGCGTGCTCGCGGCAGTGAGCTGTCCGGCGACCAGCGGCACGATAAAATTGGTCTGCGTATTGGTCGCATCGTCGAAGAGCAGATCGCGTTTTTGGCGGTTCTCGACGTGCAATAACGAATAGCCGGCCAGAATGCTCTGCTTCATCCAGCCGAGCTCAAGATTGTAATTCGCGATCGCGCGGAGGTTGTAACGATCATTGGTCGTATCGGTCCACTGCCAGCGGTTCGTCGTGAAGAAGGTCGCAGTGGCAGCGTTGTATCCAAGCGCGCCGGACGAACCGGTCGCCTGTTGAAACACGCGATTCTCGCGCGCTTTCTCCGCCTGCAGTTTCACACTCGCGTGGTCGCCGATCTGTTGTGTGAGCTCGACGAGTGCAACGGTGAGCTCGCGATCGTCCGTGTTGCTAGGACCACCAACCGCGTTGCCTTCATCGTAATCGTAGATGTGCGGCACCTGGCGATTGAGCGACTGGCTGAGTCCGCCAAAATAGCCGGGGCCGCCGGACCAGCGGTCGACGATGTTTACTGGCGCAACTTGGTCGTGCCGGTTGTGCTCCACCTTCGCGCTGACTTCGGTGGTGGGCGTGAGACGAATTTTGCCGGCGGCTGCGACGCCCTGAATGTGGGACTCAACAAACTTGATGAACGACTCACTCTCCTCGTGCACCGCGTTGACGCGCAGCGCAACGTCGCGATTCCCCAATGTGCCGGAAGCGTTCACGTCGAGAGCACCGCGCATCAGACTGTTATCGCCAAAACGGAAATTGAGCGCGCGGAAATCCTGCCGAAACATCGCTGACTTCGTGATCACATTTACCTGGCCGCCGGGATCAGCGGTACCGTGGACCACGGAGTTCGGTCCGCGGATCAGCTCGATGCGATCCACGTTGTACGTGTCCGTCAGACCCAGAAAACGAAAACCATCCCGTTGCTGGTCGTCGTCGTTTGAATTGAAACCACGCAGCTTGAATTGGGTCGGCTGGTGAATGGCGCCTTGATTGTCACCGCCGGCGAAATAACGCGCGAGATCGTAGAGGTTGCCCTTGGCGACGTCGTTGAGGAATTCCTGATTAATGATCTGAACGCTCAATGGCAGATCACGGAGCGGCGCGTCGATGCGCGTGACAGAAGCGGAGTTGGTCGATTTGTAACCGACGTCTTTGCGCGTAGAGACCTCGAACGGATTAAGGACGACCGGCTCGTCTGCGGTGGAAGCGGGTGCGGTTTGCGCGCGAGCGGGATGAAGCGCGGCGAGACCGAACAGAAGAGCGGCGGCCGCTAGAGGCATCGCGTTTCGTCGCGAGGAACTGATGGGAGAAACGGGTGAATGGGGGTTGGAGTTCATTTGGTGGTCGGGACTTGCAGAGTGCGGTACGGCGGTCGGCCGCGAATGACGAACGAGAGGAAAATTTTCCTGAAGTGGAAGACGGAAGTTTCTCGATCCGGGGTTTAGAGGCGAAGATTTCAGGCCCGCTGGCCCAAACTCTTCTGATCACCACTTTCTGGTACGTGCCTCGCGACTGTGATGAAACCACGGATCAGTGGTGCCATCATAGAACCACTTGCCTCCACATTGAGATTCTCACAGACGACACGGAGGTCTTCCCTCCGCCCTGTTCAATGGAAGGGTAGACTCCGTATTTCTTCGTTCTCGTTCTCGTTCTCATTCTCATTCTCTTTCTCGTTCTCCTTTCCGTTGTCTTGTGAGCGGGCATTCGGAGTCGGATAAAAATGATCCGAGAACGAGAAAGAGAACGATTACGCGAAAGAGAACGACCTGACAGCGATGATGCCGTGGCTCGGGGTGGAGGGCGCTGCTTCGTCAGCGCTGCTTGACTCCATCAAAGCTGCGACGGAGCGCAGCCCTCCATTTTCTCGCGAGCTCGATGAGGGCACCCGGCCGATTTCTCGACCGACCACGCGCGTAGCACTGATCAAAATCTTACGCCGACGACGGCCTGCCACTCACGGCCGGGATCGATGGTGTAGCGATAATATGAGGCGACGTAGTAAATGTCGGTGTTGTCGAAAACGTTATTCACCTTGAGCGAGAAATCATAACTGACGCGATTCTTCGGACGGCGGAGCTTGTAGCTAATAATGGTGTCGACGCGCCAGTAAGAGGGCAGCGGCCCCCAATCGGTTTCTCCGTGCGAGTTGGCGATCGTGAGCGGCCGCTCGCCGGTATAGATCGTGCCAAGACTCAGGCCGAGGCCCTTGAGCGCGCCGCTGTTAAAATTGTAGCGGTTGAACAGCGTGAAGCGGTGCTTCGGTTGCAGATCTTTCGGAACGCCGGTGAGTTCGCTCCGCGCATCGGTGTAAGCGTAGCCACCAAAGGCCAGCCAGTTGTCGGTGATGCGCGTGTTGATCGACACTTCCGCGCCGGTACTCCGCTGGCCATCGACCTGAATAAAGTAACCCGTTCTATTCGGGTCCGCCTGCGTGACGTTGTCCTGGAGCAGATCAAAATAATCGACGAGACCGACGATGCGTCCTTTGAAAAGACTGAAGCGCAGACCCACTTCCTTCTGACTCCCCTCCTCCGGATCGAGACTCGCACCATCAGGATTGGAACGGTATTCAGGCGAGAATGACGTGTTGAGGTTGCCGTAGAGTGTGAAGGTTTTCTTGGCGTTGAGGTGCCACACCGCGCCGAAGCTGCTCGTTGTGGCGTCCGCTTCCTGATCGAGCGTGGTCGGAAGCACGACTTTGTTCGGAAACGTGCCGCTGGCGTAGGTCGTGGTGCGGCGCCGATATTGCGCATTGCGCGCGCCAGCTAGCAGGAAGAACCGGTCATGAAACAGGGAAATCAGGTCGTTGACGTAGACGTCGCTGTTGCGCGTGTAGGTCTTCGTATTCGTATCCAGAAAAAGCGACGGGCTCGCCGTTGCACCGGGCGCTAAAAGAATTTCTCGTGAACGATCGAAGACGTTTAGCGGCATCAGCAGATTCGAGTTGTAACCTGCCAGTTGCGGGTTGGCTAAAAATTCGACGAGAGAAAGATTCGGGTAGACGAAAAATTTAGCGCTCGCCGCGGCGTCCGTAATTTTTCCGTCGCCGGTGAGCCGCGCGCCAGTGAGGCCGCCGTAGTTTTGCGCCGAGCGATAGGATTCGTTGATATCATATTGCTCAATCCAACCGTGACCGCCGAGGAAACGGTGCTTCACCAGTCCCGTGCTGAATTCCCAAATGAGTTCGTTGCGCGTGCGATAGTTGTTCGTCTCGCGCGGCTGGTAACGAAGCAAGCGTGGCATGAGCACAGTGTCCTTGAGGATCGTCATGCCGTCGGAGAGCGCCTGCGTTTCCCGATTGTTCTGGTCCTTCGTTTCGTACTGGAACTGCGAACGGAACTGGAGGTGCTCGGTGAAAGCGTGACGCAGATCATAGGAAGCGAGCTGACGGGTGTTGCGGCGGTAATCGGCGGGAATGACCCAGTTGGTTTTGCGGGGGATCGAGTGGTAAGTGCCGTCGCCCGTCACGATGCCGTGCGGATCGCCGAGATGCATGGGCGTTTCCCAACTCGCCTGGTTTTCACGCCAGTCATAAAAATATTCAAAGATGAGCTTGGTGCGTGGTCCGATTTTCCAGGTGAGCGAGGGCGCGATTCCGTCTTCTTTTTTCTTCTGACCAAACCAGGTTTCGCCGCGTTCGTGGATGCCGTTGACGCGATAGAGTAGAGTCTTCTTGCCGCCGAAAAACGGTAGCGGTCCGGTGTTATCAAACTCGAAGCGATAAGAACGCGCATCGCTCAAAATTGCGCGCGCGCTCGTGAACGGATTTTCCCGCGGTTGCTTGGTGATCCGATTGAACACGCCACCGTAACCGCCCGCGCCATACAGCACGGCGGCCGGACCGCGAATGACTTCGACGCGCTCAATATTGGCGAGCGGCTGCGAACCGAAGCCGCTGGTTTGCGCGAAGCCGTTGAGAAAATTTGATCCAACGTTCGCTGAGCCGCGCGCGAGGAAACCATCATTCTCCGTCGTTTTTACGGCCGACGGTTCGTAAGCGAGGAGTGCCGCGGTATCCGTGGCCAGAAGATCCTCGATGAACTGTTGGTTGAAGACCGTCACGTTCATCGGAATGTCTTCGATCGGCGTGTTCATGCGCGTGGCCTCGGCCGCATTCGCGGACTGATAGCCGAGATCGCCCGTGGTGGTGACTTCGAAGACAGACAATGAAATCACCTCGTCGTTTTTAACGGGAGCAGCGGAAGGAGGAGGCGTCGTCTCGCTCGTCTGCGCGTTGAGGAAGGTGGCGAGATTGAGAACAGCGATCGCCGCAAGTCGGCGTGCAAAACAGCGAAGCGAAGAGTGAGAGAAGTTCATCTCAGGCGGGGTCAACTCGGGTGGGGTCAGGGGTGATGATCTCTGGCCGGTGGCCAAAGACCTTTCTTCTGCCGAGGTTTTCTCTCCAACGGACCCAACGGAACCACGGATCAGTGGTGCCATCAGGGGACCACTTCGGTGTTTCACGCAAAGAGCCACTTTGAACACTGACGACACGGAGGCTTGTTCGCCTCCGGCGAGTCGTCCCTCTGCCCGCCCCACTTCGGCGGCATCGTTCTCGTTATCTTTCTCGTTCTCGAATCAGCGAGCTTTCCTTTTCGGACGAGAAGGAGAAAGAGAACGATTACGAGAACGATGGTATTCGACTCTTTTAGCGGCGGTTTTCCGACATCCGACCAGAGGGGGCTGCTCCGTCAGCGCTTCCAATCAAAGCTGCGACGGAACACAACCCTGCAACTACCGACCACGACGACTGTCCATTCTCCAGAACACGCGCTAACTCGCAACGCGCGCGATCGAGTCGCCCCGCGTAAATTCGGGCATGAGGCGCACCGTTAGACGAGCGACGGGCCGATGATCGAGTAGTTCCCAAATCGGTTCGACCAACGATTTCGATAGTGCGCGCGCGTTGATCGCATAACGCGACGGACTCGGCACGAGGAAGGAAAGGAATGGATCTTCATCCCGCGAAATCACCGACATGTCCTGCGGCACACGCACGTCCAACTGCGCCAGCCGGCTCACGACAGTGAGATAGTGATACGCGTTCGCCACGAGCGCAGCCGTCGGCGGAGATTTGCTGCTCATTAATCGGCGAAGGGCGTTGGCGATGCCAGCGACCGTGCCATCGTGGCGGCTGATCACCGCGTCGGCGTCCGGCCAGCGCGAAAGGCCGACACCCTCCACGAATCCGGCTTCGCTCTCGAGGTCGCCTGCGAGTCGCGATTCTTCGATCAATAACGCGAGCCGACGGTGCCCCAATCCGAGCAACGTGCCCGCAGCGTGCCGGCACATCGCGCGGTGATCAAGATCGCGAGACGGCAAGTTGAGTCCGCCGTGCACCGATCCGGCGACCACACAATTTATGCGACGTTCGCTGAACCAGCGTTGAATCGCTTCATTGGACAGAGTCAAAATCCAGCAACCGTGCGCCTGCTGCGCGATGAGTTTCTCGAGCGCGGGTCCTGGTCCGCTACGAAAATATTGCCGCCCGTGAAACACGTGCAGCCGGCAATCGCGCTCGATCAGCAAGGCCCGCAATTCATCGATCCACAGCGTCTGCGTCGGACGCAAATGTTCCAACGGTTCGGGCGAAAGCAGACCCACATCGCGCGACTCCGGAGTCGTCCTCTTTTTTGCCGAAGCACGCAGGACGCGATTGCCCGCGCCATGCTCGGTGCGCACCAAACCCTCGTGTTGCAACTCGGCGAGCGCGGCGCGGAGCGTATTCCGGCTCACTTGGAACATGGCACAAAGCGAGCGCTCGCTCGGCAGCCATTCCGGCCAGGTTCCGATGCCGATCTCATGGCGCAATGCCTGCGCTGTTTGAGCTACGAGTGACTGGCGCCGGGGCAAACTGAACATCGCGCGACGATATTCTTTCAGTGACGCAGCGAAACTTATTTTATTTCGGCGAGTCTCCGCAAAAAAAAGCGCCCCGAAATTCGGGGCGCTTTGGAAACTAATTTTGTCGGTCGAAGAACTCGATCAGGCACCCAACTGGAAGCGCGTGAAACGGCGAATCTGGATGTTCTCGCCGATCTTCGTGATCTTTTCGGTGATGACTTCCTTCACCGTTTTCTCCGGCAGTTTGACGAACGGCTGATCGATCAGACAAATCGTGGAGTAAAACTTTTCGAGTTTCCCTTCGACGATCTTCTGCACAGCTGCCGGTGGTTTGCCGAGAACCTGAGCCGCGGCAATTTCCCGCTCCTTCGCGATATCGGCTTCCGGCACCTGGTCACGGCTGACGTAGAGCGGATTCGCTGCAGCGATCTGCAGGCAAAGGTCTTTGCACAGCTGCTTGAAGTCATCGTTGCGAGCGACGAAATCCGTCTCGCAATTGACCTCGAGCATTACGCCGACTTTTCCGCCAACGTGGATGTAGCTTTCGATCAAACCTTCCTTGGTCGTGCGGTCCGCTTTCTTGGCCGCGGACGCTGCGCCTTTTTTGCGCAGGATCGTGGTGGCTTCGTCGACGTTGCCGTTCGCTTCGGTGAGTGCCTTTTTGCAGTCAAGCAAACCGGCGCCCGTTGCGGAGCGCAGCTCGTTGACCATCTGGGCGGAAATAACGGTGCTCATGGTGCTCATTCTGTAAGGAGAGGAGAACGGATTAACTTATTCAGCCTTCACGACGGCGCGCTTGGGGCGAATCGCTTTCTTGGGTGCGACCACCACGTCGCCTTCGCCTTCAACCACGGCCGCGACGTCAGGGGGAAGTTCGACCTTGGAAAGATCAACTTCATCGGCCGTCGTCGGACCGGTGATGCCAGCGGCCGCGTTGGCTGCGGTCTTCATGTCAGCGGCGCCACGGGCGGCGCGACGGGAGTCACGTTGCGACAGTCCGCTTTGCACCGCGGCAACGATCGCCTCCACGATGATACGGATGGATTTCACCGCGTCGTCGTTGCCCGGAATCGGGTGAGACAGCGTGGTCGGATCGGAATTGGTATCCGCAATTCCGACACATGGAATCCCGGCGCGGGCGGCCTCGGCGACCGCGATTTTCTCGTGGTTCACATCGACGACGAACATCGCGGTGGGCAGACCGGGCATATCGACGATGCCGCTGAAATTCTTCTGCATGCGGACCATTTCGCGTTTGATGGCGGCAACTTCTTTCGAAGCGAGCTTGGCCATTTCACCGCTGGTCTCCTGCTGCTGGTACTTTTTGTACTTCGCGATGGAACGTTTGACGGTCTCGTAATTGGTGAGGGTGCCGCCGAGCCAGCGGTCGACGCAAAAAGGCATGCCGGTGGAGGTGGCGGCTTCGCGGACGATTTCCTTCGCCTGGCGCTTGGTGCCGACGAACAGGAGATTGCCGCCATTGCCGACGACGTCTTCGACGAAAGCGCAGGCCTTTTCGAGAGCGGCGTGGGTTTTACCGAGGTCGATGATGCTGATGCCCTGACGATGATCGAAGACGAAAGGCTTCGAGCGAGGATTCCAGCGACGCGTTTGGTGCCCGAAGTGCACGCCAGCATCGAGGAGGTCTTTAGGAGTTACGTTCATGACTGATGATCTATGTTTCTCAAAACACAGGTCGGCCGATGGGCCGCCTTGCGATCTGATGGTTGATGGTTGTTAACTAACGGAGCGGTCCAAAACAGAGAGCGGCTGAAGCGCTGGCAAGCGCGAATTCAGCGATTTTCGAAATCGGGGTTGACAGAAAAAATCGTGGGGAGCACGTTGCGCCTTCCTTTGTTGCAGGGTGGAGCAGCCTGGTAGCTCGTCAGGCTCATAACCTGAAGGTC
>CBRAFL010000164.1:0-11736 GCA_967755055.1 uncultured bacterium | reverse complement strand
AATTTACTCCGACCGAATAATTTCCCGACCAGACGCAGGGAACGCCCGCGGCCAGTGCGAGCAGCTCTTGTTTGTCGTCGGCAGTATGGCCAGTGGTCCCGATTACGAGCGCCTTTTTCTGCGCAACCGCCGCATCAATCACCGCGCGCGTTGCACGATGAGAGCTGAAATCGACGATCACGTCTGCCTTCGTAACTCCGCTCGCGAGGTCGTCGCCGGTGTCGAGTGCGCCGGTGACGGTGAGGCCGAGTTGCTGTGCCGATTCGATCAACGCGTGGCCCATCCGGCCCTTCGCGCCATTGATAAGAATACGAGGAGACATCACGGAATGATTAGCGGCCGAACGTCGCGAGAGCCTTCGTCAATACCTGCAAACTTGCTGGTGGCATTTCGCACAGCGGCGCACGAACGTCGCTCGAGCTGATGACGCCCGCGCGAGCGAGAGCCACTTTGATCGGAACCGGATTCGGCTCGATGAACATGGCCTTGAATACCGGATACAGTTTGCGATGCAGCTTCATCGCCTTGGTGAAATCGTTCGCCAGCGCGTGACGGACCATCTGGCCGATCTCGCGCACGAAGAGATTGGAAGCGACGCTGATGACGCCTTCGGCTCCGACGGCCATGAAGGGAAGTGTGAGCGAATCATCTCCGCTCAACACCGTGATATCAGACCCAAGCGCCTGCTTGAGTTGATCAACGCGATCGACGTTCCCGCCCGCCTCCTTGATCCAGCGCACGTGCTTGTAACGCGCCGCAAGCCGCTCGATGACCGGCACGCTAATTTCAATGCCGCAACGACCGGGAATGGAATAGAGAACGATCGGGCGATCAGTGGCGTCGGCGACGGCGCAATAATGGCGAAACACGCCTTCCTGGCTCGGCTTATTGTAATAAGGCGCAACGACCAGCATCGCATCAGCGCCCGCAGCGTGGGCGAGACGCGTGAGTTCGGCGGCTTCGTGAGTCGAGTTTGAACCTGTCCCGGCGATCACGGGAACGCGACCGCGAGCGGCTGCGATGGTCGCGCGAATGACTTCCATGTGCTCCTCGTGACTGAGCGTCGGCGACTCGCCGGTGGTCCCGACAGGCACGATGCCGTTAATCCCGCCTTTGATCTGAAACGCGACGAGTTTCGCGAGATCATCGTAGGCGATTTCAGTCCCTCGAAAGGGAGTAACAAGGGCAGTGATGGTGCCGGTGAGAGGGCGAAGTTTCATGTGTCCGGCAAAGTTGCCTTGCTGAACAGACGAGGGCGATTTATAGAATCCGCAACGCTTTTTTACCTATGGAGACCGTCACACAGCACACCGAAATTATTAACGATCTGCTTAAACTCGCGGTCGAAAGCGGGGCGAGTGACGTAATCATTAAATCCAACAAGCCGGGTTACGTGCGGCTGTCCGGGCGTTTGAAGGCCGTGGAGATGGACCCGATCACCAGTCCCGAGGCGCACGCCTGGGTCGATGAGCACGTGCCGAAAGTTTTCCGCGCAAAATGGGAAGACCTTGGCCAGATCGATTTCGCTTACGCGGTGGAGAGCATCGGACGCTTTCGCGTAAACGCTTTTCATCAACGAGGCTTGGTGAGCATCGTGTTCCGGCACATCAAGAGCTCCGTGCCGACGTTTGATCAACTTGGGCTTCAGCAGGCGGCCGCGGCTCTCATTAAATTGGTCCAGGCCAAGGATGGCATTTTGCTCGTCTGCGGCGCCACGGGTTCCGGCAAAAGTTCGACGATGGCAGCGATGATGGGCTGGGTGAACCAAAACATGGACAAGCACGTGGTCACCATTGAAGACCCGATCGAGTACACGTTTCAGGACGACAAATCTCTCTTTCAACAGCGTGAAATCGGTCTCGATGTGCCGACCTTCGATCTCGCGATCAAGTCGGTGCTGCGGCAAAACCCCGACATCATTCTGATCGGAGAAATGCGCGATCGTGAAACGTTCGAAACCGCAATTTCCGCGGCGGAAACCGGCCATCTGGTCTTCTCGACGATGCACGCGGCCACGGTTAGCCAGTCGCTCACGCGTCTCTTCGAATTTTTTCCGCCCGAGGAACAGATTCAAGCTCGTCGAGCGATCGCCGGATCATTGCGTGGCTTCATTTGCCAAAAATTAATTCCCGCGCTCGAGGGCGGCGGTCGCGTGCCGACCAATGAAATTTTAACGGCGGATGCTGTGGTTAAAAATCTGATTCTCGAAGGTCAGTTCGAAAAAATTCAAAGCATCATGGAAGGAAGCGGCGATTCGAACAGCTTCTCTTTCAACAAGGATATTTATCGCCTCATCAAAGAGGGAAAAATCAGCAAGGCCGAGGGCTTGCGCTTCTCGCCGAATCCGCAAGCGCTCGACATGAACCTGAAGGGGATCTTCACCAGAAGTTGATGGCAGGTCGCTTCAGATGGCTTCCGCTCGCGTGCTGCTGCGCGGTACTCGTCGCGGATTTGCCCTCGACGGCGGCGGAAAACACTGCGCCAGCGTCCGACGATCCCATCGCCGCGGCGAAGCGTGATTACGAGAGAATCAAGGCCGGCGCAGCAGGAACAGCCGATCAGACGACCCGGCCGCTTGTCCGCCAAAGCCTGCCACCACTGGAGTCGTCGACGGAAATTCCTGCAGTCGTTTTGAGTCCGATTCAGCGCGCGCGTAAGAACGAAGCCGCCAATGGAAAAGACGGCGTGGCAAATTCGAAAAACTGGTTGGTCGACGCGCTGAGTCCGGAAAAACTCACCGGAACGAACCGCGGTGAACGGACGAACTCACTCGACGATCCTGCGGCACGCGGCCGATCTGGCTCGTTGATCGAGGAGCAGCGAGCGGCCGGGAGTCGCGCTCGTTCGGAAGGAAATAGCGCTCGACGTTCAGTGGATAACGATTTGCCGGACAAATCCGCGCTGACCGGCGTGTCCAATCCGCTGGTTCCGTACATGTCGCGGTGGATGACTCCGGGAGATTTTGAACTTTTGCGATCCAAGCAGCCGAACCCAGGGGGGACTGGGTCGGCACTGCCGTCGTCGATGGAAAATCTTCCCGGCTCACGCACGTCATCTTTAGTTGGACCAACGCAAAGCGCCGATCTGAGTTCCTCATTCAACCTCAACGGTTTGTTGCCCGCTTCAAAAACTGAAAACCCATACGTCACCGCGCTTCCCACTGTTTCGCCTCGGATTCCGCCTCTCACGACCGCCGCACGGCCCGAAGCCGTATCCTCAGGGCTGATGCCTTTGATTCAGACGGTGCCGTCAACGGTTAACGAACCGGCCGCCGCTCCGAAAATGAAGTCGCCGGCCGGTGAAAAATTCAACCCGCAGGATGATGCAAAGTATTTCAAGCAGCTGAAGCGCTTTTAGGGCTTGGATTCAATCGAGCCGACCGATTGTCTCGCGTGTTTCAAACATGGCGTTGGCACTTTTATTTGCGGGACAAGGAGCTCAAAAGGTCGGAATGGGAAAGTCGCTGTATGCGCAGTCGCCAGAGGCGCGCGCGCTATACGACCAAGCCAATCAGGTGCTCGGCTGGGACCTGGCGAAGATCAGTTTTGAAGGTCCTGAGACCGAATTAACGCGAACGAGCGTCTGTCAGCCGGCGCTTTTTGTGCATGGACTCGCCTTGGTCGCGGTGTTGCGCGAGCAGGGAAAGCTTCCGGAAATCACGCACGCGCTGGGCCTAAGCCTGGGCGAGTTGACCGCGTACTGCGCGGCGGGCGTTTTTGATTTTTCAACCGGACTCAAGATCGTCGCCGAACGCGGACGGTTGATGCAGCAGGCCTGTGAGCAAACCACGGGCGGAATGGCTGCGGTGATCGGCGAAGAACGTGCGAAGGTGAATGAACTTTGCCGTGAGTTCGATATCGAGGCGGCGAACTTCAACGCGCCCGGTCAGATCATTGTTTCCGGCGAAAAAGCGAAGGTCGAAGCGGCCGTCGGCGCGGCGAAAGACCGCGGAATCAAGAAAGTCATCCAGCTCAATGTTGCCGGTGCGTATCACAGCCGGTTGATGGAGCCAGCCCGCGCCGCGTTCGCGAAGTTTCTCGAGGGCGTCACATTCTCTGCGCCGAAGTTCACGGTGTTCACCAACACGACAGGACAGGCGATCAGCGATCCAGCTGCGATCAAGGCGGCGCTTGTGAAGCAAGTCGTCTCGTCGGTGCTGTGGGAAGATTGCATGCGAAGCGCGGTGGCGGCCGGTGCGACTGAGTTCTGGGAACTGGGGCCGGGTGGCGTTCTCGCGGGTCTCGCGCGGCGCACTGACAAGGCGTGGGCAGTAAAAAGCTTTTCTGAATACACCGATTTGTCCGCCTGAGCCAATGTCTGCTGAAAACACCCGTAATTTTTGTATCATTGCTCATGTCGATCACGGCAAGACCACGCTCTCGGATCGATTGCTGGAGTTTACGAACCAGGTTTCGATGCGCGTGATGACGGCGCAGCACCTTGACTCGATGGATCTCGAGAAGGAGCGCGGCATCACGATCAAGTCGCATCCGGTGACGATGACGTACCCGGCGAAGGACGGAAAAATCTATAAGCTAAACCTGATGGACACGCCGGGGCACGTGGACTTCTCGTACGAAGTTTCGCGGAGTCTCGCTGCGTGCGAAGGTGCCGTGCTTCTGATCGACGCTGCCCAAGGCGTCGAGGCACAGACGGTGGCGAACGCGCACCTCGCGTTTGGCCAAAAGCTCAAGGTGATCCCGGTCATCAACAAGATCGATCTGCCGAGCGCGAATCTCGAACTGTGCATGAAACAGCTCGAAGACATTCTCACGATTCCTGCTGAGGAGGCGATTCTCGCGAGTGGCAAATCGGGTATCGGCATTGAGGATATTCTCGAAGCGGTGGTCGCGCGCGTTCCGCCGCCGCGCTGGGCGGATTATCCGCAGGTGCGTGCATTGGTTTTCGACTCGTTGTACGACGCGTATCGCGGCGTGATCGCTTACGTGCGGGTGTTCTCCGGCACAATCAAGGCCGGTGACATGATGATGTTGATGAGCACGGGCCAGAAATCCGAGATCAAGGAAGTGGGCGTGTTCATGCCGAAAATGGAGAAGATCGCTTCCCTCGGCGCCGGCGACGTCGGTTACATCGTTTCCAATGTTAAAGATACGTCGGAAATAAAAACCGGCGATACCATCACACTCTCGCAGCGCCCCGCCACGGACATGTTGCCCGGCTACAAAGAAGTTCGGCCAATGGTGTTTTGCGGCTTATATCCCGTCGATACTTCGGACTACGAAAAACTGAAAGCCGCACTCGGCCGCCTGCGGCTTAATGATGCGGCGTTTGTTTATTCGTCGGAGAGCTCCGTCGCGCTGGGCTTTGGTTTTCGCTGCGGCTTTCTCGGATTGCTTCACATGGAAATTATCCAGGAGCGGATCCGGCGGGAGCACGACGTCGACATCATTTCAACGTATCCGAGTGTCGTCTACAAGGTCGTGAGACATGGCGGCGAAGTGATCGAAGTCGATAATCCCGTGAACCTGCCCGATCCCGGAACGATCGTGGAAATCCGCGAGCCGACGATCAAGGCGGCGATCCACATTCCGAATGATGCGATGGGCGACATCCTCGCGCTCGTGATGGAAAAGCGCGGAGTGGTTGATCACACCGATACCCTGGACGCCACGCGGGTGATGCTCACCTGTTCACTGCCGTTGAACGAAATCCTCGTGGATTTCAACGACCGGCTGAAGAGCGTGACCCACGGTTACGGCTCGATGGATTACGAACTCGGCGAGTACCGCGCGTCCGATCTCGTGAAGATGGAAATTCTCATCAACGCCGATCCGGTGGATGCGTTTGCCAGCATCGTGCACCGCGAAAAAGCGGAAGGAAAAGGCCGGCAGTTGTGCGAGAAGCTCGCTGAAATTATCCCGCCCCAGATGTTCAAGGTCGCGATTCAAGCGGCGATCGGGGGCAAAGTAATTGCGCGCGACAATGTGAAGGAGATGCGCAAAGATGTGACCGCAAAGTGCTATGGCGGTGATATCAGTCGCAAACGAAAGCTCCTCGACAAACAGAAAGAAGGAAAAAAGAAGATGAAACAATTTGGCCGTGTTTCGATTCCCTCAGATGCCTTCATCAAGGTCCTGAAAACAAACTAAACTTCCATGTTCGGCTTCTTCGCATCGCAGGAAAAGAAAACGCGGGAAAATGCGGCCAACTGGCTGGAACTCGCCGACAAGGTCTGGCATTTCCGTCGCGACCGGTTGAATGATCGGGAATCCGGCGAACTGCTGAAGCGCACGGAAGAATTGAAACAGCAGCTGAAAGCGAAAGCGGATGCCGCCACGCTCAAGCTGTCGGTAGAAGCACTCGAGTCCGTGCTGAGACGGACAGGCGGGGCGATTTATCCGAAGACATCGCTCGTGGAGAACGTCGAGTTTTTCCTGGTGGCGGCGATCGTGATCATTGGGATTCGCACGTACTTTGTTCAGCCCTTCAAGATTCCGACGAATTCGATGTGGCCGACCTATTACGGGATGACCGCCGAGAATTTTCCACCGAGCGGAAAAGCGCCCGAGCTGTTGGAACGAATTTTCCGGTTCGCGGCTTTTGGCGCTCAGCGCCGACAGATGGTTGCGCCGACCAGCGGTGAGGTCAGCGCGGCGTATAAAGAAAATGGCCAGTTGGATTTCCAGGTCCGCGACGACAAAACGTGGCTCGTTCTTCCGACGAAGGTCAAAGACTACACTTTCTATGTGGACGATCGGCCGGTGTCTGTCCGCGTGCCGTTCGATTTCAACGATTTCGATCGGGTGGTGACGGAAAACTATTTCGGCAGTGAGACGAATTTTACCGCGCAGTTTCTGAAGGCACGCCGGGATCGGAGGCTTCGGCGTGAGCAGAACGGGATGTCGCGGCCCGAGGACTACGCGAACGTTTTTCGCCTGCCGTTGAATCGAACCGTGCGCGCGGGAGAATTGCTGCTGCGTTTCGACATTCTAACCGGCGACCAGCTGTTCGTTGACCGCGTCAGCTACCATTTTATGCAGCCGAAGGTCGGCCAAGGCTTCGTGTTTCGCACCGATCACATTTCTGGAATCGGCGACGAGCAGTATTACATCAAACGGCTGGTGGGCGTCCCCGGAGATGTGTTGGAGATCAAAGAACCGGTCCTTTATCGAAACGGAAAGCCCATCGAAGGCGCGGTATCGTTCGACCTAAACGCCCGGCGTGTGGCGCCGTATCGCGGCTACTTCAACGCAGTTCGCGGCTCGAGTTTGCGGGGCGAGCCCCAATATCTGCTGCCCGACGAAAAGCTCACCGTTCCGGCCAACGTGTTTTTCGCCTTGGGTGATAACTCAGGAAGCAGTTTGGACGGCCGGTACTGGGGCTATGTGCCCAATAAGGACGCTATTGGGCGCCCGTTGTTTATCTATTATCCGTTCACGCGCCGCTGGGGTCCGGCGCGGTAGTCATCCGTCACCGGATCGTCTTGAGGGTTGCCGCAAGTCTCAGTTGCGAGCACCGGAGTAAATGCCAAGAATAGGGCGGGAAAGGGCAAATAATGCTTAGCGCGCGCGATCTACGCGGCGTATTCTATGTCTCAATCTGAGATGCTGGAATCACCGGCGTCATCGTACTCTCAAACCTGGAGGAACCGTCATGCTCAAAAAATACTCCATCGAATACAGCCTTCATTTCCGTAAAAATTCGCCGCCCGAACACCATCAGTATTTCACCGACGACCCGGTGGCGTGCGAGGAGTTCGTCCAAGGTTTGCTGGGACATGGAATGGGGCTTCATGCAATCAAGCACGAGGGCGTGGATCTACCGAAAGTGGATTTCGATCGCATCGTAAAAATCGCCGCCTCCGAAGTCGCATCGAAACTCATCTGCACGTCGCTCAATATTAAACCTGAAGAGGAACGTTACCGGTTTGGATTCGCGGGATAACCACATCACGGGGCTGAGAGCTATCCTGCCGGCGGCCTGGGCAATTGCTGCGCAGAAATCGCCGAAAAATGCGGAGCGGCGAGTCGACAACAACGTGATTTTGGAAGCACAAAACGCCGGCCATTGAGTGCTGACCACGATTTGGTTATTAGCTAAATGCGAGTGAGGCCGATCGGACCGACGCCAGCGTTTCACGCCTGACGGCTTCAGCACAAGTTCTGCCAAGGAAATCACGAGGACGGCTCGTTTGAGCCTGTTGCTATTCGACCAATCGTCTCGAACGTTACCCGGGCGAAAGGAGGGTGAAGGTTCCATGAACGACACGATCCAAACTGACGTTGGCGTCGCGGAGGCGATTTTCCATCGACGTGCCGTGCGACACTACAGTTCGCGCGATGTGAGCCCTAAAGCCGTGCGAGAATTGCTGCATGCTGCGGTGCAGGCACCCAGCGCAATGAATCAGCAGCCGTGGGTGTTCGGGGTTTTTCATGGACGAAAACGGCTCCTGGACTACTCGGACCGTGCGAAGCGATACTTGGTGGCGACGTATCCTACGAGGTTTGACCTGCACTCACGAAGTGCGCTCTACGAAAATCCGGCCTTCGATTTGTTTCATGGAGCAACTACTTTGATCGTAATTTACGCGAAGCACGGACAGTTGCACCCCAACGAGGACTGCTGTCTCGCAGCCGAGAACTTGATGCTCGCGGCGTATGGGATGGGACTGGGCACGTGTCCGATCCGATTCGCGCAACCGTGGTTCGATCTATTCGAAACCAAGCGCGAACTTGGAGTGCCCGAGCACTACACTGCTGTTTTCCCTATCGTGGTCGGTTATACCGAAGGCTTGACGGAGCCTACGCCGCGCGACGAACCCAACGTCGCAACTTGGAAATGGGATGAGATGTAGGGGTCCTGATTTGGACGGACACGAGTTTCAGTTTCGCGGATTTTTTCCGCGGGTCGCGTGTTGTTCGAGTGTTTGCGCCGCGGCGACGGAGTAACGGGTCCAAGGGATGGCGCGCAACCTCGATGCCGGAATCGTCTGGCCGGTTTTCTCGCAGAGGCCGTACGTGCCATCGCGAATTCGTTGGAGCGCCGAATCCACTTCGAACAACTCGTCGTCTTCCGCGCGCAACTCCGCCAGGAGTACATCACGATCGAGCTGCTCCTGTGCTGTATCCGCATCGTTCACACCACACGTCTCGATCGGTGCCGCCGCCTCAGTCGAATGCTCGGCATATGCGCGCATCAGGCGATCGCGCAGGTGAAGCAAGGTGCGATAGTGCCAGGCCCATTGAGGAGGCGGTTTCTCGGGCCCGCAAGAATTCGGAGTGGAGGCTCCGGGTTGATCGGAGGTCGGGAGGTTCTTCGCGGGTGCTCTTGGGATTGGAGCACGGTTGGATTTGCGGGGGTGCGTTTTCATTTGTGCAACGGTAATCCCCTTTGGCGCAAATCGCATCGCATAATTTGTCCGCGGGATTTCATTTCTTGCACCGACGGTTATGGCGAATCGCTCGCATCACGCGGGGATGATGCGCTCAAGAACCTGCTAAGTTCTTGTTTTATCGTCGTACTGTGGCGCCAAAATCTGCCGTGCAATTGCCAATTGATGCGGAGCGCGGACATGGACCGGGGCGATATTTCGCGTCGGTAGAACGTAAAATCGAAAAAAAAGGATCATCATGAATACACAACTCACCCGGTGGAATCCGATGAAGGAAATGGAGCAGATGCAGAATCGCCTGGCCTCGTTTTGGAACCTGGATCCGTTCCGGCCAGTCGGCGGCAAAGAAGAAACGCTGACGGTCGCTGAATGGAGTCCGCGCGTTGATATCGTCGAGGACGGGAAGGAAATTGTTCTGAAAGCCGAGCTGCCCGAGATGAAAAAAGAGGATGTCAAGGTCACGGTCGATCAGGGCGTGCTCACGATCTCCGGAGAACGGAAACTGGAGAAGGAGGAAAAGGATAAAAAGTATCACCGCATCGAGAGCGAATACGGCAGTTTCGTTCGCAGCTTCACGCTGCCTGCCGCTATT
Organism: uncultured bacterium; assembly: GCA_967755055.1. Lineage (GTDB taxonomy): Bacteria > Verrucomicrobiota > Verrucomicrobiia > Opitutales > Opitutaceae > Opitutus. The sequence goes on along the minus strand of CBRAFL010000164.1, from coordinate 1,792 downwards.
ACCAGCGACAAAGTCTCGGCGGATTTCAAAGACGGTGTTCTTAAAGTGCATCTGCCGAAGGACACAAAAACGGGAGCGAAGGCCGTTGAAATCAAGGTGGCATGAGTGTCGGGATTGGCACAAAGCCCACGCCGCGGAAATCGCGAGAGCATGCGATCCGTGACGGGGTACACTTTTGGAGTGTCGTCGAACCCGCGGTCACGACGATGCCGGTCAGGTTGGTCTTGCCGCGGAAGGCGCTGGTGGATGGAGAGTGGCGGCATCCGCAGCAGCCGACGGGATCAAGCGCACGCGCATTTGCGCGAGCCGTTGAAGATTACGCCACTCAGCCCGCACGGGCCACCAGTCATAGAGATAAATCTCAAGAGGCCGCCACATCGCCACCCAACCAGCGATGACAAGTCCTTCCCGCACGACGGTCGCAGCCGACTCATGTCCGAGCTTGGCGGCCAAACCTCTCGCTAACAAACAGACCGCGAGAAAAAGAAGTCCGATCACCAGGCTCACATGTCCGCGTCGGAGCAGCTGGCGGAATTCCCGCCGTTTGATTTCCGCGCGACTAGCGAAGTAGTGTTGAACAGCGTTCTCCACGTCGGCTGCCTTCTCTGATTCGGGGGTGGTTGTCAGATGAATGCTCAGCTCGATTCTAGGACTTCGGGGCAATTCGCGCGCCCAGCTAATGATGAATTCTTCTGCATCGTGATCCAGGTCGCGATCCAGGAACGGCGAAGGGTCCATGGAATTGAACAGCTGCGCCAGGTCGCGCAGTTTCAGATTGATGCGGGCGGAGTGACGCGTGGCGCTCATGTTTGCCGAAATTCTCTCCGACTGATTAGGCCGAACACGGTAACCCATTTGGCCACTTTACCCACGAAAAAGTTCCTGGGTGGGCGCTGTGGCCTCGTGCTGGCGATTCTCCGGCGCAGGAAGTTCGTTCCACTGCGGGGGTACTCAATTTATGCGGAGATTTTAGTGTAAAGTGCGGAGAAGGGGCGGGGGAGATGTGGCAGATTCGCGTTAACCCCTGGCATTATGAAACCTCAAACCGATCACATCGTTTGCGCCACGGATTTTTCGGTCAATGCGTGTGGAGCTGCCGATGTCGCGGCAGCGATCGCGGTACGGCTCGGTACCCAATTAGTCCTCGTGCACGTCGCCGATCAAGCCCACGCGCGGACCGAGGGGACGAAGGCGTTTCGGGCATTTCTCCGCCCCCTGAAAACGCGTCTGCACAAGGAGGCGCAGCGGTTACAACGAGCCGGAGCGAGCGTGGAGGAGGTGCTCCTCCATGGAAAATCAGCTGAGACCGCGGTCGTCGAATTTTTGGAAAAAATCCCGCCGCTTCTGGTGCTTGTTTCATCCGTGAGCAAAACCAATTTTGATCGTTGGACGATTGGCAGTGTATCCGAGTACATCTCACAGCACTCGCCGGCTCCCACGTGGGTGGTGCGCTCCCCGGACCGATTGCTCGCGTGGGCCCGTCAAGAAGGGATTTTGAAAGTCGTTGTCGCCGCCGATTTCTCGATCAATTCCGATGCGGCTTTGGCGTGGATCAAGGAGCTGAGGAAAATCGGCACCTGCGTGGTAACGGTGGCACATATCAACTGGCCGCCGGATGAACATCATTGGCTCGCACCCGGAACCGCGATGCCTTTGACGACGAATATTCCCTCTGTACGCCGCCGGTTGATACGCGACTTGCAGCGAAAGATTGGTGACGTACTTGAAGGAAATGTCGAGGTGCAGGTGGAGCCCAACTGGGGGCGCCCGGATGCGGCGTTGGTGCAGATGG
>CBRAFL010000163.1:0-11795 GCA_967755055.1 uncultured bacterium | reverse complement strand
ATCTTTTACCGGCGTTCCCAATGGATGGAGGGAGAATCCTTCGGGCTATTCTTGCGAGCCGCTTGCCGTACTTGAAAGCCACTGGGATCGCGGCGACCGTTGGTAAGATCGTTTGCGTAATCGGCGTCGCTTATGGAATTTCCGACTGGAATCCGATGCTCACCATCCTCTTTACCTTCATCTTTGTCGCCGGTGAAGCCGAATATCGCGCCGTGCAACGCCGCGAAATCGAGGACGCACGCTGGCGCGAAATGCTCGCCCGCTACTACGCTCCGCCGCCGCCGAACGAGCCCCCGATTCTGTCGCGATAAGACGATCAAATCCACTCGCTCACGCTTCGTAGCTACAAGCGTGAGCGAGTGGAGGATCGGTGGGAGCGCTCTCTCCGCCCAACGGCCTCCACGCCGTCAACCCGCCGTGCCCAGCGATTCTTTCGTCGACCGCCGTGGAAAATGTGCCGGCGCGATCCCGTGGACCGCTTTGAATACGCGGGAAAAATGATACGCGTCCGCGTACCCCGCACGTGCCGCGACTTCTTTCACGAACCCGCCACTGCGAATCAAATCCTGCGCCGCCAGATTCATTTTGTGGCGCAACAAATACTGATACGGACTCACGCCTTGATATCGCCGAAAAAGTCGGCTCAGCCCCGACGGCTCGGCGTGCAAAGCCGCGGCGATTTCCTCCAGCGAACTAAAACGCGCGCCCTCCTCGTCGATCAAAGTTTTGCAGCGCAAAAACTTTTCACGCGCCAGGCTGTGTCGCACTCCGCCGCCACCGCGGTGCCGGCGCGCTTCGCTAATTTTGAGCAGCAACAACTCACTGAGCTGATCGCAAATCGCGCGCGTGTACGGCGTCTGCCGCGACCCTTCGCGAATCAACAATTCGAACATATCGCGAAGCTCTGCGTGATGCGCGAGTGTAAGGACTTTTCCGAACACCGGTGCGTGCGACTCGATCTTCGCCCGCGCTCCGCGTCCCGTCAGGCAGACGAAATATTTCACCCACGTCTGCCCCGGCGCGCTCTCCATCCGGATGTTCACTCCAGGCCCATGCGCGAACAGTGCGCCGGCCTGCGCTGCGACGGGCTCCGCGGCACCGTAGCTGATCCGACCGGCCCCTTCCGCGATAAATTCCAATGTCGGAAAGGGATAACTCGCCCGTTGCACGCGATAATTCTCACCACATTTTTCCCGCCCACCCAACGCGACTCGTGTCGGTCCGCTGGTTCGCGCCACGAGATCGAGAAAGAAATATGTTCCGCGCGTGACCTCGGGCGCGAGCAGCTCCTGTTGCCGACGGGTTCGAATGCGAGCCATCGGCCGAGTGGAATTTATCTGCCTGTTTTGTCCATCCCATTTCCAGCTTTGTCTATTTATCCGGCGGGCTAATCGTGCGATGATAACCCTCTCATTTCGCTCGTTGTCCACCCCCGCGTCCCCTTCGCCCTAAATATCCATGTCAACTCCCACTGTGCTCCTCGTCGCCAACGGCGACCTTCGCCAATCGGCCAACGAAAAATGTTGGCCGGCCCAAGCTGCGATGGAAAAGCAGCTCACCGCTGCCGTCGCTCGTCTCGGCTACAAAGTCGCGCGTGCGCATCCCTACAAACCGAAAGTTAAACACGGATTCATCAGCTCTCAGAAAGAGGGCATGGCCGTGTTCGCCGCGATCGATCCCGATGCACCGCTCATCGTCGCCGAATGCGTGTGGCAATACTCGCACCATCTCCTCGCCGGGCTGATTTCGCACCGCGGCCCGATCCTCACTGTCGCCAATTGGTCCGGCACCTGGCCGGGCCTTGTCGGCATGCTCAATCTCAACGGCTCGCTCACCAAGGCCGGCGTCGCGTACTCCACATTGTGGAGCGAGGATTTCAGCGATGACTTGTTTCGCGAGGGTCTCGCGAGCTGGCTCAAGTCCGGTAAAGTTCAACATCGCACCGCCCACGTTCGCGCCCTCGCGAAATGCGACGTTCCCGCGAAGGCCACGAAGGTTGCTCAAACGCTCGCGAGCGAACTGCGCACGAACAAAGCCATCATGGGTGTGTTCGACGAGGGCTGCATGGGCATGTACAACGCGATCATTCCTGACGAGCTGCTGTTCTCCACTGGCGTTTACAAAGAGCGGTTGTCGCAATCCGCCCTCTACTACGCCGCGACGCAGGTCACCGAAGCCGAAGGCCGCGCCGTCTACGATTGGCTGCGGAAAAAAGGCATGACGTTTCACCTCGGTACGGACGAGGCGACGGACCTAACGGAAAACCAAATCCTCTGGCAGTGCCGCACGTACATCGCCGCCCTCCGCATCGCCGATGAATTCGGCTGCGATACGATCGGTATCCAATATCAGCAGGGTCTAAAAGATCTGCTGCCCGCATCGGATCTCGTCGAAGGAATTTTGAACAACGCCGATCGCCCGCCGGTGAAAAACGCGGCTGGCCGCATCATTCGCAGTGGCGAACCGCTTCCGCATTTCAACGAAGTCGACGAATGCGCCGGGCTCGATGGGTTGATGACGCACCGCGTGCACCGTGCGTTGAGTCAACCGGTCGAGAACACCTTGCACGATTTGCGCTGGGGTGACATCGATCGCAGCGGAACCACCAGCGAGTACGTCTGGGTGTTTCTGATTTCCGGCAGCGCCCCACCCGCGCATCATATTAATGGTTACAAGGGCACCGACTCACACCGGCAGCCAGCGATGTATTTCCGGCTCGGCGGTGGAACCGTGCGCGGCATTGCGAAACCCGGCGAGATCGTGTGGAGCCGCGTATTCATGGAGAAAGGTAAACTCAAGATGGACCTCGGCCGCGCCAAGGTCATCACGCTGCCGAAAGAAGAAACGGAGCGTCGCTGGAAAGAGACGACACCGCAGTGGCCGATCATGCATGCGGTCACGTATGGCGTTTCCCGCGACCAGATGATGGCGCGTCACAAAGCCAACCACATCCAAGTCGCTTATGCGAACAGCGCAGCCGAAGCCGATCTCGCGCTCTATACGAAAGCCGCGCTTGCCCGCGAACTCGGCCTCGACGTGTCGCTCTGCGGAACGCGCGCCGACGGCGGGGCGTTCTAAGACGGTCCATCTGCCAACCGACCAAGGCATCAGCCACAGAGTGCACGGAGTTGAATCACAGAGGTCACTGAGGAAAACACGGCACCTCGTTCTCGGCATTCGTTCGCATGAAAACCTTCAAATCACCCCGTGGCCTCCTGCTTCCTCTGGCCTGAACTCCGTGTCCTCTGTGACCGGATCGGAATCAATCGCCCATGCTCGGTGCTCGGCCTCGTTTAGGCGTGCGCCCGCCTAATCATCGCATTGACGTTCACGTTCTCTCGCTTCTTCTCCACTCGAATAAATCCGCATGAGCGCTCCCGCTAACCCCACGTTGCAAGCCTTGCTTTCGCTCTCGCACGACCTCGGACGCGAGGATCGCCGGCTCGCGATTCTCGGCGAGGGCAACACCTCGGCCCGCGTGAGCGACGGCACATTTCTCGTCAAAGCGAGCGGAAGTAATCTCAGTAGTTTATCCGCGGCGAACCTCACGGAATGCCGTTTCAAAACGCTGCTGGATTTAATGGACCAACGAAAAGTGGCCGACACTGCCGTTGACCAGGCGCTATTGGATTCGCGGGTCGTCGAGTCCGCCCGCAAACCTTCCGTCGAGGCCATGTTTCACGCGTGGCTCCTCACGTTGCCCGGAATTAATTACGTTGGTCATACGCATCCGATCGCGGTGAACAGTCTCCTCTGCTCGGGCCGTGCGCAGATGTTCGCAAAACGCCGTTTGTTTCCCGACGAAATCGTCTGCTGCGGCCCGGAGTCGGTGCTCGTGCCGTATTGCGATCCCGGCTTGAAACTGGCCCAGGCCATTCGCCAACAGGTTGAACTTTTTCAACGGCGGACCGGCATTCTTCCTCGCGTGATTCTATTACAGAATCACGGCTTGATTGCGCTCGGCGCGACGCCCAACGCCGTCCTCGCCGCCACGCTCATGGCGGTAAAAGCCGCGGAGATCACCCTGGGCTCGGTCGCCGCTGGCGGCACGCGTTATCTTTCCGCTCGCGATGTCATCCGAATCGCCGGCCGCACGGATGAACATTACCGGCAAAAAGCACTCGGGCTTTGAGTGCACCCGAACGGTTAAGTCTTTTTTTCCTAGTCCCTTCATCAAACTTCCTGTCCGCTCTCCTGTAGCTTCCGACGTCAACGCGTGGACCATGATTCCATTCGTTCACGTTCGCAGCCACCTCCCCTGAAAATTTCTGCGGAACACCACCCGAACGCTTCTCTCTTACCGTCACGGTCGCTGGCCTAACTTTCCCTCCCCTTCATGCTCGTTCGCGGTATTCTAAATCCCCACGTCAATTCCCTCCTCGCGCGCATCCGCCACACCAACACGCTCGTCATCGCCGATCGGGGATTTCCTTTCTGGCCCGAGATTGAAACCGTCGATCTTTCCCTCGTGGACGGCGTTCCGACCGTGCCACAAGTTTTGGAAGCCGTCCTTGCGAACTGGAAAGCCGGCCGCGTGTTCATGGCCGAGGAATTTTGCGCAGTGAACGACGATGCCACGCAAAAGCGTTTTCTTAGCGCACTCCAAGGCACGCCTCGCACACTCGAGCCGCACGTGCAGTTCAAGCTCCGCGTGCCGCACGCCATCGGTCTTATTCGCACGGGAGAAACCACGCAGTATGCCAATATGATTCTCGAGTCCGCGTAACCTGAAACCCGCCGCCTTTCCGTTGCTCGTCGTTGCCGTTCGCCGAATGGCCCCCACTTTCCAGCTCACCCACCCACCCTTACCTCATGAAAAAACTCCTCCTCCCCCTCCTCACGCTGGCCCTGGCACCTCTCGCGTTTTCCATCGAGCGAATCGCCGTCATTCCGAAAGGCACCACCCACAGCTTTTGGAAATCCGTCGAAGCCGGTGCGAAACAAGCCGGCCAGGAACTCGGTGTTGAAATCATCTGGAAAGGTCCGCTGAAGGAAGACGATCGCGCCCAGCAAATCGCCGTCGTCCAGCAATTCGTCTCCTCTGGCGTATCCGCCATCGTCCTCGCCCCGCTCGACGACACCGCACTTCGCGGTCCCGTCAAAAGCGCCGCCGATCGCAAGATCCCCGTGGTCATTTTCGACTCCGCCATCAAAGGCGAGGCCGGCAAGGATTTCGTCAGCTTCGTCGCTACGAATAACAAACGCGGTGGCAGCCTCGCTGGCGAAGAACTCGTCCGCCTCCTCAACGGCAAAGGCAAGGTCGTGTTGCTCCGCTATTCCGAAGGTTCCGCGAGCACCGCCGAACGTGAAGCCGGTTTCCTCGAAGTGATCAAAAAGCATCCCGACATCGTTCTCACCGTCGAGAACCGCTACGCCGGTGCCACGGTTTCATCCGCCCAAGACGCCGCGATGAATCTGATCGATAAAATTCGTGAAGCCGACGGCATTTTCTGTCCCAACGAATCAAGTACGCAGGGCATGTTGCTCGCGCTTCGCCAGACCGGCCTCGTCGGAAAGAAAGCCTTTGTGGGCTTCGATACATCGCCCGCCCTCAACGCCGCACTCAACAAGGGTGACATCCAGGCATTGGTCGCGCAAAACCCGACCAAGATGGGCTACCTCGGCGTGGTCACCGCCGTGAAAGCGCTGCGCGGCGAAAAAATTGAGCCAATTATCGACACCGGCTGCGTCCTCGTCACGCGCGACAATCAAAGTGACCCCGCGGTGAAAGCGGTATTGGGAAAGTGAGCACCACTCAGCGTGTCGCACTCTACGCCAAATAAAGCCAGTGAGGTAGGGCGTGGTCTCCGACCCGCCCTGGGCAGGTCAGAGACCTGGCCCTCCTTCAATCCCGCGCCGTAACCGGCGCGGCTACCTGAAGCCACAAGCCCGTCGACGATTCCATGACTCCCCCACGCCTCCAACTCACCGGCATTCGCAAACGCTTCGGCGCGACGCTGGCGTTGAATGGCGTGGACCTGGAGATCGCGCCGGGTGAAGTGCACGCGGTCGTCGGCGAAAACGGTGCCGGCAAAAGCACGCTCATGAAAATCCTCTCCGGCGTATACTCGCCGGACGCAGGGTCGATGGAACTGAACGGCGTCGCTTTCGCGCCACACGAACCGCTCGACGCCCGCCGTGCCGGCGTGGTGATGGTGAATCAGGAACTGGCGATCGCGCCGCACCTCACGGTCGTGGAAAATATCGTTCTCGGCGCGGAGCCTTCCGTAGGTTTTCTCCGTCACGCCGAAGCACGCCGACTCGCCACCGAAGCGCTCGCTCAACTCGGCCGGCCCAACATTCCACTTTCCGCTCCGGCCGGCGAACTCAGTGTCGCAGAACAACAGTTAGTCGAAATCGCGCGCGCTCTTGCCCTCGGCTGTCGCGTGCTCGTGCTCGACGAGCCCACCAGCAGTCTAACGAAATCGGATACGGAGAATTTGTTCCGTCTTGTACGCCGCCTGCGCGATCAAGGCCAGTCGGTCATTTATATTTCCCATTTCCTCGAGGAAGTGCAGGCGCTCTCGGATCGCTACACTGTGATGCGCGACGGCGTGAGTGTCGCCACCGGTCGCACTGCCGATACCAACGCGGACGAACTCGCCCGTCTGATGGTGGGCCGTCAGGTCAGTGAACTCTACGTTCACACGCCGCGCACTCCGGGCGACATCGTACTCGCGGTGGATCGCGTCGCCGGCGTCGTCAAACCGCTTTCAGCCTCCTTCGAACTCCGCCGGGGCGAAGTCCTCGGCATCGCCGGCCTGGTGGGCGCCGGGCGTAGCGAATTGCTCCGCGCGATCTTCGCACTCGACCCGGTGCGAGCCGGCAGTGTGCGGGTGCACGCCATTTCCGGCGACGGTTCGCCCGCGAAACGCTGGGCGCAAGGCGTCGGCATGCTCAGCGAAGACCGCAAAGCCGAGGGCCTCGCGCTCAATCTCTCGCTCGCGGACAACCTCACGCTGCCACGACTTTCACCGTGGGTGAGTCCGGCCGGGCTGTCCGCGGAGACGGCTGACTGGATTGGACGTCTGGGTGTGCGTTGCGCCGGGCCGGATCAACCGATTGGACAACTCTCCGGCGGCAACCAACAGAAAATCGCGCTCGGCCGGCTCCTGCGAAATCAGTCGGACGTTTTGTTGCTCGATGAGCCGACGCGCGGCGTCGATATCGGAGCGAAGCAGAATATTTATCGGCTGATCGATGAACTCGCGACCGCCGGCAAAGCCGTCGTGATGGTGAGCAGTTACCTGCCGGAATTACTAGGCACGTGCGACCGCATCGCCGTGATGTGCCGCGGCGTACTCGGACCAGCACTACCGGTCGCGCAGTGCAGCGAACATCAAATCATGCTGGCCGCGACGGGCGCGGTGGCAGCGTGACGACCATGAAGGAAATTTTGGAAATCGCGCCCGAGGTCCGCGCGCTCCGCGTAGCGGCAGGCGTCCCTGCCTGCCGGGTCGGCGTTTGCGTAGCAGCAGGCGTCCCTGCCTGCTGTATCCGACGTTCGGAAACAGCAGGCACGGAGGCCTGCCGCTACACTCTGAAAGGCGGGTCGGAGACCCTGCCCTACCTGTGAAGCGGTCGCTTTCGCGCCTTTACACCCGGCTCAATCAATGAACAACGATTCGAAACCTTCCGCCTTCGCGGTGACGCTCGGCCGAGTGATAGAGACCGCCGGTCCGCTCATCGGACTTGTGCTGGTGTGCATTCTCTTTGGCGCGCTCCGCTTCGAGACGTTCGCCACATTCGACAACTTTGCGATCATTCTCCAACAGACCGCTGTCATCGGCATCGCGGCATTGGGCATGACGCTCATCATTATCGCGGGGGGAATCGATTTGTCCGTCGGCTCGATCATCGCGCTCGGCACCGTTGTAATTGCTTTACTGATTCAACGCGGCTGGTCGCCGCTGCTCGCTGCACTCGCCGGCATTGGCGCCTGCTCGTTATGCGGCGCATTTTCCGGGCTGTTGATCACCCGGCTGCGTCTGCTGCCCTTTGTCGTCACGCTCGGCATGATGGGCGCGCTCCGTGGCGCGGCCAAAGGTCTGGCGGGCGAACAACCGATTTATCCGGACGAAACCTGGTTGAGCAGTTTCATGCGACTGGGCGGACGCGGCTCGTTGCCTACCGGAGTTTGGCTGACAATTGGCTTCGCAATTCTCGTCGCGATCGCGCTGCGACACACTCGTTTCGGCCGGCACGTCTTCGCGGTAGGCTCGAGTGAACTCACGGCGCGGCTCTGCGGTGTTCCCGTTGAGCGCGTGAAGCTGCTCGTCTATACATTGGGCGCCGCGTTTGCCGGCCTCGCGTCCGTGCTGCAGTTCGGCTATCTCACCGGTGGTGATCCCACAACCGCCGTCGGACTTGAACTCAACATCATCGCGGCCGTCGTGATCGGCGGTGCTAGTTTGTCAGGCGGTCAGGGCGGCGTGGTGGGAACCCTCGTGGGCGCCGTGATCATGAGCGTCGTTGCGAACGGCTGTACGAAATTAGGCCTCGCGAATTGGGTGCAGGAAATCGTGACGGGTGGCATCATCGTTGCAGCCGTGCTGCTCGACTACGTCCGCCGCCGGACACATCGGACCAGCTGAGCGAAAGCTGACTCGCCGAAATCGCTGAGGCGAAAGTTCAGCGATAAGCTCCTCGTGGTAAGCTATCGTGCGTTCTCCACGGTAATATTTCCGCCTTCGTCCCGTCCGCCCACCCGACATCATCCATCTGTCTTTCGTCCATTCATCACTCTTTCTCCGGTTGGAGTTGTCGTGAATTTACGTATTCGCCGTCATGGTGTCCTGCATTTTGAGACGCATAGTAAAGCCGTGAATCAACCTCAACACAGCACGACGACTGAGCTGGTGAGCCATATCGATTGGTTCATTTCAAAAAACCAGCTGCCGGCAGCAGCGTTTCACCTTCGACTCATACCACAAAGCGACTCGTTACTACCCGCGGTTGAAGCCATGAGAGAAAAATACGAGGGTGCCAAGAGAGCCGAGCGCGCTTTGCACTCTCATCAAGGCGACTAAGCGTTTCCTTAATTCTGTCAGCGCGAGCCCGGCTTCTTAGGGCGCGGTAAACCCACAAGAATTTAACCTGGATCGCCAGGAAGCCACATAGCCGGAGTCGGACAGGAATCGCTCAGTCAGAAAAATGGGGCGGGAAAATACGGGGCATCAATCGATCGGAAAACGCGAACTGATGCGCTCCGGAGGATTCATTTTCATTTTTCTGACTTCCGTTCAAAACGGTTCGATACCACGGACTGCCTGGGACGTGCTCCAGAGGCGCACAAGTCCCGCCGTAACCCTGACAGCAATGAGCGTTAGGCGAGAAGCAATCAGTCGCATTTCCGCACAAAGATCGCGGAAAACTCATAGAATGGGCTCAGCGTCTGATGGAGGCACGACGTCGTCCACGTCGGCGCGCCGAATCGGTCTACATGGATGCGGCCTCTCCGCCGCGCTCTCAGCACCCAGCTCTCAATTTCACTTGGTTGAGCCGTCCGACGTCAAAATCATTTGCATCAGGAACCTCTCTGCGCATAACCGACCGCGTCCCGCTTCCGCCGAATGTCTGACGTGCTTCCATGCTGCCGTGGGCTTGCCCATAAACGCTCAGATACAATCGGCATAACCGACCGCGTCATTCCCGTTTGATTCGACGCGTTCTCCCAGCGCTACGCCAATCCCGCTTTCCACCTAACCTCAGCGGCTGCCGCTTTTGCCGAATGCCCACCGGCCCGATTGATCACCGGATTTCCAACCCGTCCAGCAACTCAACTCAGCTTGTCCATGAAACGATGGCTCCACACTGTCCTGCTACTCTTATTTTCCACCGCTCTTTGCTTCGGCAGCGGACGCGACATGGTTCGCGAAGGAGAAATCGAAGCAGCTCTCTCGCGCATTGATCCCTCCCTCCTCGAGCCATTCCGCAACGCGCGTATTGCGTATGATAAATCCGATTACGCCGAATCCATCCGCCTGCTTACGCCGATCTGTGCGCAACTGCCGACCTTCGACGCCGCCTTTCGTCGTCTCGGTGCTTCTCTCGCTCAACAGGGAGATCGCGCTGAAGGTTTGCGCAATTGCGAAAAGGCGGTGGCTCTCGATCGTTCCGCGGCAAATCTGGTGACGCTCGCGTCGACGCTTGCTTTCCAAGGAAAGAACCCGGCTTCGCGGGCCGATAAGGAACGGGCCTTCGCCCTGCTTCTTGAATGCCGCCCGTTACCCCACGGGCAGGATGATGACGTGCTCGGTCTGACCGCCCAGCTTGCCCTTAGTCTCGATAACATGCCCGAGGCCCGTGCCGCGACGACTCTGCTGCAAAGCCGTTTCCCTGATACTCTCGGCGCCCACTATTTCGCGGCGATCGTGGCGGCCACCGACGAACACTGGGTACGCGCCGAGAAAGAAATCAAACTCGCTGAAAAGTTCGGCCTTTCAGCAGAAGCCACCCGGCAATTTTTAGATGCGGGTGTTCATAGTAGCGCTTCAACCTGGCGCATTATTGGAATCACCGGCTGGACGGTGGGAATCTGGGCCTCCGGACTGCTTTTTCTTTTCGGATTTGGTTTCCTGTTGTCGAAAATCACCCTCCGTCAGGCGGCCGCTGCTGATGTTACCATCGCAGTGGGCAGCGGAGAACAGCGTCTGCGCCGCATCTATCGCACCGTCCTCAATCTGGCCGGGGTGTATTATTACATCTCGTTGCCGATTGTCCTCGTGCTCGTCGTCGGTGTGTGCGGCGCGATTTGTTACGGATTTCTCCTGATTGGACGAGTCCCGATCAAGCTCACGGCGCTGCTCATCTTCGGCGCGATCGCCACGATTTGGACGATGGGTAAATCACTATTCCTGCGCGTCAAACTTACGGACCCGGGCCGTTCACTGGAGCGAACCGAGGCAGAAGGACTTTGGCAGCTCACCGAGGAAGTCGCGCTAGCGATGAACACGCGTCCAATCGATGAGATCCGCATCACTGAAGGCACGGACCTCGCTGTTTACGAGCGCGGCACCTGGCGCGAGAAGCTGGAAAACAAAGCCCGGCGCATCCTCATTCTGGGTACAGCGGTGCTCGACGGTTTCAAACAGGATGATTTTCGCTCAGTGCTCGCGCACGAATACGGCCATTTCGCCCATCGTGATACCGCGGGGGGCGATGTGGCGATGCGGGTTCAGAACGACATGCTCAAGTTCTACCACGCGATGCTCCATGCCGGCCAGGCCACTTGGATGAACGTGGCTTTCCATTTCCTGCGCTTGTATCATTTCATTTTCCGTCGGATCAGCCATGGAGCGACCCGGCTGCAGGAAATTCTCGCCGACCGTGTCGCAGCGCAAACCTACGGTGCGGCGGCATTCGAGGGCGGCCTGCGACACGTGATTCGGCAAAGCATCGTCTTTGGCAGCCGCGCGGACCATGAGATCAACAACGCCATCAAGGCGGGGCGCCCGCTCCAAAACTTGTATCAAGCTGGCGGCGCCGAACCGTCGGTCCCTGAGGAAGAATATGACAAGGCCATCAACCGCCCCACGACCGAAGATGATACGCATCCCGGACCGATGGATCGTTTTCGGATGATCGCCAAAGTTCCGGCACCGGACCGGCGCCCCACGAGCGGTTTCGTTTGGGATCTCTTCCGTGACCGTGCGGCGCTCGAAGCGGAGATGATGGCGAAGATCGAGAAGAACGTCGCCGGGCATCGTGGATGATCGCAGCGATGAGTACCGACAAGTCTTAAACCAATTTCCATGAAACGACTTCTTCTTCCCTCATTCTTAGTCCTCGGCTTT
>CBRAFL010000162.1:0-11859 GCA_967755055.1 uncultured bacterium | reverse complement strand
ACTGACGGAGTACGGCGCAAACGATGAAGAAAACGTCGCGCCCAAACCACCCAAGCTGGAGTATGACACGTCTTTCACTCCCGTGCCTGTTCGTGCAGCTTCATCCTGCGGAATGCCGTAGGAGTAAACGGGGGCACGTGGAGCCGGCGAGTAACCGGCGAGCGCAAAATTCGCCGTCGCCGTGACGGTCGGGCTTTTGTTGATCACAAGAATCGACAACGTTCCATCAGTGCGCTTCGCGGCGTAAGTCGCGAGGAGCGGATTGTCGCTCGTCGCCTGTACGATTTGATCGCCCCCACGGGCGAACTGCTGCAGCAGCTTCATCACATAGTAAGTGGGATACGGAGCACTCACGGGTGTCTCGGTCGCGTTGCCTGGAGCGATGACGCCGTAATCCCCGTAGTTTCGCCAGCCGTACAGCGCGGTGCTGTTGTTGTTTGTCTTATCCTGCGGACCGTTTCGCAGGCACCACCACACCAGTCCGTTGAACTCCGTCTGGAGCAATTGGCCGAGGCTGTCGGCCATGAAAAGTCCGTTCACGAGGCTCGTCGTCTGTTTGCCGGTGTTTGAATAAACCGAATTATTCTCTGTCACCACAAGTTCAACGCCGGGTCCGGAAGTCCCAAGATAATCGTTAAGCATGCGGCGAAGATCCGCGGCATCATCGGCCCAGGTCGTGTTGCTCAGACTCAGACCTTGCAGCAGCTTGGCGTCGTTCTCACTTCCTGGTCCCCACGGATAACGATGATAAATCGCGTAGTCGGGCGTGGCCCCAAGCGATTTCAACGTCGCGAGCATCACCGCCGTCCAACCGTGATGCGCCACGCCCGTGCGCGGGTTGATGACGCTGTGCACGGGCGACTTCGCATCGAGGCCGTCCTCGCCGGTCTGCACGACGACGCCAATCTTGATGGTGGGATCGACGGCTTTCATTTTCGCAATGTAGTCCTTCGCTTCAGTGGCGTACGTCACCGGATCCCACTTGGCCGGGTGGATGTCTTCTTCCCACGAACCATAGTTCTCGTTACCGATCTCCCAGTATTTGAAGGCGTACTTTTTGGTCACATTGGAATAGGTCACCCAATCCGCCGCTTGTTGCGCCGTACCGGAGCCGTAGTTGGCGGTGATGAAAACCTGCGTGTTCAGCGCCACCGCCGTCTTCGCAAAATCGTCGAACGACGTGCTCCACGACCAGGTGTTGAGCGTACGCGTGCCCGTCTGGTAATTCTTGTTCGCCTGCCAGTCATAACCGTCAGACGTGGAGCCGCCAGGAAATCGGAGCGTACGAATATCGATTCCTTTCAGCAGCGGCACTGTCTCCGCATTATTGAAAGCGTTGTCCCAGACAGCGGTATTCAGTCCGAACACACGATTGTCCACGACGCGAACAATCTGGGTCGCGTTGATGGAAATTTGGGTCGTGGCCGCGTGGATACTCACCATAATGCCCGCCCACGAGGCCGCGAAGCATCCAGCGACAAGCCGCCATCTGCGGGGTAAACACGAAAGCATCATCATAGGGGTCAACGAGCAGGCACCTGCCCACGTGCGATTGCAACCCCGACACCGTTCTAACTTAAGCAGAGCCCGCCGGCGGTCCGCCCGACACGCCGGTGATGATCCGTGCACCGCGTTTGTAGGTGAGATACGAGTACGTCCACTGCATGAAAACGGAGATCTTGCTGCGGAAACCCACCAGAAAAATCAGGTGAACAAACAGCCACGTGATCCACGCGAGATACCCACTGAAATGCAGCTTACCCACCTGCGCCACAGCCTTCGAACGGCCGATCGTCGCCATGGTTCCTTTATCCCAATACGCAAATGCCTCGCGGTCGCGCAGCGGGCTCCCTTTCGTCGCCGAACGATCGCGATCGCGGAGGTCCTGCGCGATCAAATTGGCCGTGTATTCGCCCATTTGAATAGCGGCCGGAGAAAGCCCAGGCACGATCTGACCTTTGCGATCAGTTAAAGATACCATGTCCCCCAACGCAAAAACCTCCGGATGCCCGGGCAGGCTGAGATCCGGCAAAACTTTGATTCGTCCACCGCGATCGGTTTCGACTCCCAGTTTCTTCGTCAACGGAGAGGCCGCCACACCCGCTGCCCAAATCACATTTCCGCGCAAGATTTCGCCGCCAGGCATTTCGATCTCATTGTCGCGAATGGCCTGAACGTGTTTCCCGAGCCGTACCTCAACGCCCAAGTGCTCAAGCTGGCGTTGAGCACTCGCAGACGTGTCTTCGGCAAAGGTGGCGAGAACGCGGGGGCTGCCCTCAATCAAGACCACGCGGGCCTTCGACGGATCGATGCGATCGAAATCTTTCACGAGCACGGTTCTCGCGAGTTCCGCAAACGTGCCGGCCAGTTCGACGCCCGTGGGTCCGCCACCAACCACGATGAGCGTCATCAACTCGCGCCGACGCTGCTCATCCGATTCCGTCTCCGCTTCTTCAAAAGCCAGCAGGATCTTCCGCCGAATTTTCAGCGCGTCATCCAGCGACTTGAGCCCGGGCGCAAACGGCGTCCAGTCGTCATGGCCGAAGTAGCTGGCGGTTCCACCCACGGCGAGGACGAGATAATCGTAACTCAGTTCACCCTCGTGGTTGAGAAACACTTTGCGCGCCGCCAGATCAAATCCCTGCACTTCCGCCATCAAGACCTCGAGATTGGATTTGTTGCGCAAGATCGCGCGGATCGGTTGCGCGATGTCGACCGCGGAAAGTCCGGCGGTCGCCACCTGATAAAGCAGCGGTTGAAACAGATGATGATTCTGGCGATCAACGACGGTGATATGCGCGAGTCCGTTTGGAAACTTCCGGCAAAACGTCAGCCCGGCGAAACCGGCCCCGACAACAACGATGCGAGGAAGAGAGGTTTGCACTTGCGCGAGCATGCTCATCTACAGGACAGGCAACCTCGATGTTCGCAACGGCTTGCCCGACAAATTTGCTGTCCTTCTGGGGCGTGCGAAGAATATTCATCGACGAGCGGCCTGTCGGACTTAGCCATTGTACATCCCATCATGACGAAAATGTGGTCCTGCCAGCGACGGTTCTATCCCAACAGGCTGCTAAGGCAGCGCTGCGCACTGCAAGTAACGCCAAAGACCGGGGCTTTGCCGGGCACGAAGTGCCGCTTAGGAATTTGTTGGGAAACAGCGGTCGCATGGAAATACCAGTCTCTGCGACTCGTACGCTTATCGGCCCAAAGTCCGACAAATTCCTAGTCCATGCACGCACCCGTAAATATTCAGCTGATCGGAGACGAAGTCGCCATCGTTTGGGACGACGGTGCTGAGAGCTATTTCGGTTCCGAGCGGCTTCGCGCCGCCTCGCCCAGCGCAGAGACTCAAGGCGAGAGGGATATTCTTGGAATCCAATACGGTGGCGACGGTCCAAAGAAATTTCCCGGCGTGCGCGTGCTCAGCTGGGAGCAGATCGGAAACTACGCCATTCGCTTCGACTTCAGCGACGGCCACCGCACGGGTTTGTACAGTTTCGATTATCTGCGGAAATTGGGTGGGATCGCATCGTAGGTTGCGCGCTCGCCGCGCCACGATTGTTGCTCGTGACACTTGTGACTCGAGCTGAGTTGCGCGGCGAGCGCGCCACCTACAGGTAGGGCGAACCGTCCCGGTAAGCCGCGCATGCTCCGCCCGTAAAAGTGCGGGATTGAACCCGCGCACATCCGCGTTCATGCGTGGTGATTCGATCCATGAGCACCTTCGTTTTTCCCGCCCGCACCACCACCGCCGAAATCGAACTCGGCACCACGTTGCAGCCAAAATTCGGCGCCGATGGCCTGATTCCCTGTATCACGCAGGACGTTCAGAGCGGAGATGTGCTCATGTTCGCGTTCATGAACGCGGAGTCGCTCGCGTACACGTTGAAAACAAAAAAGGCCACGTACTGGAGCCGTTCGCGCAACAAGCTTTGGGTGAAAGGGGAAGAATCTGGCAACGTGCAACACGTGCGCGAACTCCGCACCGACTGCGATCAGGACGTACTGCTGCTTAAGGTCGAACAGACCGGAGCCGCCAACGCGTCATGCCATAATGGTTACAAATCCTGTTTCTACCGAAAGGTGGCGGACCTGGATGACGCTTCGCTCAAGCTGCAGTTCACCGCAGAGCGGCTGTTCGATCCCGCGACGGTTTACAAAAAGAAGTAGGCGGAGCACGGAAAGCCGCGACGGAGCGCCGCCCTCCAGTAGGGAAGCGACCTTCCAATGCCGTCGCGCTTAACGGAGATGATTGACTGGAGGGCGGCGCTCCGTCGCCGCTTTCCGTTATTCCGACTTCAGGTCGGATCGTGAAATCGAAACACGTGTTCTTCCCCCTGCCACGGCCAGGCTGCCGCATCTGCGACCAACCCATGACGCACCGGATTATTGCGCACATATTCCCAGCGATGGTGGTAGTGCTCGCCGTCGCGCAGTTGCCGATCCCAGAACCCTTGCTGCCACACGGGATGCTCAGCTGGTCGCGGCCAGACTCGCGACGCGAGGCTTTTCCAGTATTTTACCCATGTGCCGACCGCGGGTGCGTCTCGTTGTGATGGAGCACAAAAAGCGTGGAGGTGATCGGGAAGGACGACCCAGCGACCGACCTGCCAAGCTTCGGCCTGACGCCATGCGTTGAGCAAAGATGCGACGACATCAGCCTCGGCGAGAAGTGGGCGGCGATGATCGGTGCACACGGTCAACAACACGAGGGATGAACGATTAAATCCTTCCTGGATCGGAAAGTGCGCCGGTTGCCGGCGTAAAAGTGGCGGGGAATCCACGCGGGCGATGAAGTCGGGACGGCAGCGTGAACTCAATCTCGGAGAGCTGAAATTGAGAATGGTAGATTCTCTCTTCGGAATTAGCCGTCTTACGACGGGCGAACAGCGCCGACGGAGCGGCGCCCTCCAGGGATGTGTAGCGAACAGCGCAGACGGCGCTGTTCGCCATCACTACGACTCAGAGCGACTGAGCCGTGGCCCCGTCGCCAGTCCACGCTGACTGCTTTTCGCGAAAGCGATCATGCGCTGAAATTCGTCGGTGCTGGCGCTCACATGCGTGTTCAGTTTCTCGAGCGCCTGAACCCGGTTCAGTCCATCTCGATACAGCACGCGATAGATGTTACGCACCCGCTCGATCTGTTCAGCCGTGAAGCCGTGACGCTCGAGTCCCACTTTATTGTACGCGCGGACAACCGCAGGCGTACCATCCGCAATGAAAAACGGCGGCAGGTCGTGCACGAGCTTGGAATACGCTGACAACATCGCGTACGCGCCCACCCGACCGAATTGATGAACACCTCCGTAGCCGCCAATCACCACGTTGTCCTCGATCGTGACATGGCCGGCGAGCACCACGCCGTTGCTCATGACGATCCCATTTCCCAATACGCAATCGTGAGCGATGTGAGATGAGGCCAGAAAATTGTTTCCGTCGCCGATCCGTGTGAAATCGCCGTCGTTGGTCGCAGCGTGAACCGTCACGTATTCACGGAACACATTACGGTCGCCAATCCGCACGCCTGGATTTCCGCCCTTGAATTTGAGATCCTGCGTTTGCCCGCCCACACACGCGTACGGAAAAACTCTGCAGCCTTTCCCCAGTGACGTGTTGCCCTCCACCGTCGCGTGATGGTCCAAGTGAGTGCCGTCGCCCAAAGTCACACCGGCGCCCACGAAGGCGTAAGCTCCGATCTCTACGCCGGCGCCGAGCTGCGCGCCGGGTTCAATGATGGCAGTGGGGTGAATTGGAATGGCCATGCGTTTACTCGAAATCTGCACTGTCAAGTACCGCGAACATCAGCTCGGCGGACGATACGACCTGACCGTTCACCGTGCACTCGCCCTCGGCCACACCGATTTTATTTCCGCGGCTCTTGGTCATTTTCACGTTGATGACGATCTGGTCACCTGGCCGAACCGCTTTCCTGAACTTCACTTTGTCGCAGCTCATGAAGAGCGCGGTTTTCCCTTCGGAAGAAATCTTTCGCAGCATGAGAATACCCGCCGCCTGCGCCATCGCCTCGATCTGCAGCACCCCAGGCATCACGGGATTACCCGGATAGTGGCCTTGAAAAAACGGTTCGTTGATCGTGACGTTTTTCAACGCCACCAATTCATCCGCCGATTTAAATTCGATCACGCGATCGATCATGACGAACGGATAGCGATGCGGCAGCGTGTCGAGGATGCGGCGGATATCCAGCGACGTTTCGTTCGCGAGCACGATGGCGGGGGCAGCCGCTTTTTCTTTTTTCTTCACGCCACCCTTTTTCCGCTCCTGTAATTTCTCGAAGAGAACCTTCGTAAGCTCCGCGTTGATCGCATGACCCGGACGCGTGGCAACGATGTGCGCCTTCAACGGCATTCCGAGAAGCAGGATGTCTCCGATGATATCGAGAATCTTGTGACGCACGAACTCGTCTTTGAAACGCAGCGGCTCTTTCGAAATGATTTTGTCACCCCGAATCACAATCGCGCAGTCCAGCGAACCACCGCGAATTTTCCCGAGCTTCAACAACTCCTCAATGTCTTCGTAAATCGTGAAGGTGCGAGCCGCGGCGATCTGCGATTGATAAACCTCGGGATCAATCGTGAGCGAAAGGTGCTGTGTGTGAATTCCGCGATCATCCGCGGACGTGCAGGAAATTTTCAACGTGTCGCACGGCAATGCGATGATGGACGAATTCCCGCGCGTCACTGAAACCGGCGCATCGAGTTCGAAGTACTCGCGATCTTTTTCCTGCTCCACCGGCTCGCCCTGCAAGATCATGTTCACAAACGGACGCGCCGAGCCGTCCATGATCGGCGGCTCGGAGGCATCCATTTCGACCAGCACGTTATCGACGCCGCAGCCGTGCAACGCGCTCAAGACGTGTTCGACCGTGTGGATCTTCGCGTGACCGGATTGGATGGTCGTTGCACGCACCAGATCCGTCACTTGATCCACGCGCGGATGAAGCTCCGGGGAACCATGTAAATCAAGGCGCTTGAAAACGATGCCGTGATCCACCGGAGCCGGTTTCATCGTGAGCGTGACTGCGTCGCCAGTGTGCAGCGCGCTGCCCTTGATCGTGACTGGGCGCGCGAGGGTACGTTGCTTCATGGTTAAACCCGTAGTGTCGGAAACCGGCGCGCGGGAGCGCAAGCGCGGATGTGGGCGGTTGGGTAGCGGCAGGCGTCCCTGCCTGACCGGCTCGAATTCAGCTGGCAGAAGGCCTCGCGCCGCGAGGGAAGCCCCGGCCTTGACAGAGTCGGAACCGTTTCCCCACTCTCAACCCTCCAACTACCCGAACACCTTCAAGTCATGCCCGCAGCCAACGATATTCGCAGAGGCCAAGTCATCAAATTTAACGGCGAGCCCCACCTTGTGATGGAGACGCAACACCGTACGCCCGGCAATCTTCGCGCGTTCGTGCAGATCAAGATGCGTAATCTCCGCTACGGTAAAGCCCTCGATCAACGCTTCGCGTCCACTGACACCATCGAGGTCCTCCCAACGGAAAAACGCAGCCTCGAGTTCAGTTACGCGGATCGTGACGCCTTTGCCTTCATCGATCCCGATACGTTCGACCAGATCGAGTTGAGCGCAGAATTGCTCGGCGAATCGAAGCATTATCTCACCGCCGGCGGAAAAGTGGACGTCCTCTTCGTCGACGAGAAACCGTTAACCATCGAACTTCCTTCGACGGTGGCCTTGAAAGTGGTGGAGAGCGCCGACGGCATCAAGGGCGACACTGCCAGCAACGTACAAAAACCCGCCAAGCTTGAAACCGGGCTGGTCGTGAGCGTACCGCTGTTCATCAAAGAAGGCGAAGTCATCAAGATCAGCACAGCGGACGGCAGTTATCTCGGCCGAGTTTAAGCCCTTACCGTTCAGATTTTATTTAGCCCGCGGTCCACAGCCCGCGGGCTTTTTTTTGCCCGCGAAATTCCGGCGTAGCGGCAGGCCTCCGTGCCTGCTGTTCCGATTTCAGAACGCTGTTCTTCGAACCCCGAACTTCGATCCAGCAGGCAGGGACGCCTGCCGCTACTCAAGCACACCCCTGCAAATATTTTGCCGAAAAAGGTATTTCCCCGTCTGGCTTCATAACTGCTGCCTTCTTTTTGAAAACCACCCCTTTTCATGATCCCCAATTCTGCGGCAACCCCCGCCGCGATAATCGCTACTCCGGAGCGCATTAGTGAACTCACGAAGACGCTCCTCGCCCGCATCCGTGGCTCCATCAAAGAAATTTCCGAGATCAACCTTCAGGCACGCGTCCTTTCGATCAATGCGCAGATCGAAGCCGCTCGCGCCGGAGAAAGCGGTCGGGCGTTTGCCATCGTCGCTCAAGAGATGGCGACGTTTTCAGATCGCACCCAACGGGCTGCACAAAAACTAGAACAGGAATCCGAGGGACTCGTCCTCGAACTGGCCGAAATCAGCCGACAACTCGCGACCGACGTTCGTGGCACCCGACTCTGCGATCTCGCGCTCACCAATATCGATCTCATCGATCGCAATCTCTACGAGCGTTCCTGCGATTGCCGTTGGTGGGCGACGGACGGCGCAATGGTCGCCGCGTTGGAAACGCGCGACGCGAGCACCACGCAAGTGGCCGCTCACCGCCTTGGCGTAATCTTGAAAGCCTACACGGTTTATTACGATATCGTCCTCGCTGATCTCACGGGTGTCGTAATCGCGAACGGGCGTCCATCGACCTACGCCTCGCAAGGATCTCAGCAAACAAAGGCCCCATGGTTTCAAGTGGCGCTGGCGACAGCGAGCGGCGACGAATTCGGTTTCCAATCCGTGCACGAATCGTCCCTCGTCGGTGCTCATCGCGCACTGGTTTACTCGTGCAAGGTCTGCCGCGGCGGTGACGCAAAATCCGAACCGATTGGCGTTCTCGGCGTCGTGTTTAATTGGGACGGGCTCGCTCAGAAAATCGTGCATGAAACACCCGTCGACGAATCGAAGCGGACATCCACGCGCGTCTGCATCATGGATGACGCCGGGAATTTGCTCGCCGACTCGAGAGACAAAATTCTTCAGGAAAAAATCGACATTCCCGAACGTGCCGCGCTCTTCGCGCAGAAAAAGGGGAGTAAGCGCGCCATCATTGGCCCGAACGACGTGCTGGTTGCTCACGCGCAATCTCCCGGTTTTGAAACCTACCGCACCGGCTGGCACTCGCTTATCATCGAAGAACTCGCACGATAGTTTTCGTGCTCCGTGGCTGCGAGCGTAAGCGAGTGGAAACGTTGTGCAGGGGGCGCGCTCGCCGCGCAACGTTCGCCATCAACGATACGTCGCACGCCAAATGCGCCACCTTCTTTTACGCCCCAATCCTCTCCTCCAGCACCCACTCGCGAAATTGGCCTCGCCTGTGCTGTTGAACGCATCGTGAAACCGCGTACCGACGACTCCAAACACCAAAAGACGCCGGAACCTTTCGTCACCGGTAACGTCGCGCTTTACCCCATGGCCGCCTATTCGCACGGCATCCGAAAGCCCGGTCATTTTCACGTATTCCGCATCGAGGACGGGCAGAGTCAGCAGCTTAACCGCCTGATTCCCGTGCCCCACCGCCACGATTTTTTCGAAATCATCTGGCTGCGCACGGGCCGGGGACAGGTGAAGAGCGATCTCCGCAGTTATCCCGTCGGGCCACGGACACTGTTCTTCACTTCGCCCGGCCAAGTCCACGCTTGGGAACACACCAGTGAGGCACGTGGTGAAATCGCGAGCTTCAGCGAGGAATTCTTCGCCGTCACCAGCGACAATCCCGGCCTGCTCGGCAAAATGCCGTTCCTCTACTCCCGTGCGGTCGATCCCATCCTGCATCTCGATCCTGTTGAAGGACGGCGCATCGACCAGGCTTTTCGTCAACTGCACGCGGAAGCCGCTGAACCCGCACCCGGACGCGACGACCTCGTGCGCGCGTATCTCACCATTTTGCTGACACTCGCCCGCCAGTGTTTCGCCCGCCGTTCACCTGAACTCGCATCTCCGCCGCCGGTCGCCGACCTGCTTTCTCGCCGCTTCCGACTCGCAGTCGAAGAACACTTTCCTCAACTGCTCGAAGTCGGCGAGTACGCCGATCTCCTGCGCGTCTCTCGCACGCATCTCAACGATCATTTGCAACGCGAGATCGGCCGCACCGCCAGCGAGATCATCCACGAGCGCGTTGTCCTCGAAGCGAAGCGGCTGCTCGCACACACGTCACTCCCGTCGGCCCAAATCGCCTATCGTCTGCGCTTTCAAGACCCCTCGTATTTCGGACGATTTTTCCGCCGTAGCACCGGCCAGACACCCGGCGAGTATCGCAACCGCGCACAGACGGACATGCTCGCGAGCTGATCGGCGTTTTCTCCGATGTAGCGCGCAGGCCTCCGTGCCTGCCGGGTTCGAAGATCGGAGGTCGGAGATCGAAGATCGAAATTCAAAAACAGAAAGGCCAGCAGGCACGGAGGCCTGCCGCTACGTCGGAGCCGAAGGCAACCGCCCGTCTTCTCCGTGCCTTCGTCTCTGTGGTTCAAACTCCGATTCATTCACCGCATCGCCGCCAAATAAAAAAAGCCCGGCTCTTTCGAGCCGGGCCCTGAACAAACAACCACTACCCTTCCCAAACTCAGAAGCGATTCCGCACCGTGAAACTCGTGGTGAGCGGCTTCTCCTGGTAGATCACCGTGTTACCGGTGAAATCAGGATCGCCGACCGTCCAGTTGTGCTCGTTCGTCAGATTGTCGACGTTGACTTGAAAGTCCCAGTTGCCGGCGGAGTAGAACGCGACCGCGTTGATCTTGTACTGAGTCGGAATATGCAGCGTGCCTTCGCCGTTGGCTTTTTGATGACCCGTAAATTGCGGACCAACCCCGAAGCCAAATCCGTTTTCGAATTTATAGTTCAGCCGGAAGCTCGTCAGCCAGTTCGGCACGCCCGAATAGCGCCGGCTGTAAGGCACGGGAGTCAGACCGCCACCCGCTGCTTTGTAGGTCCCGTCCGCCTGCAATTTGTAGTAGTCGGAGTTTGACTGAAAGATACTGGTGGCGCCATTGCGGAAGACGTCCTGGTAGCTGAAGTTGCCCAGCACGTTGATGTTTTTGTTGATCTGATAAACCGTCTCGAATTCGACGCCCTTCGCGATGCGATCGGCCAGATTGCCAAACCGATCCGGATCGGTTCGAACCTGGCGATAGGCCGAGATCGTGTTGTAGAGTTTGTTGTCGAGGAGGACGAATTTGTAGCCCACCTCGAATAACGTGGCGAGCGACCGCAACGCGGTTTTCAAACCATCCTCCGTGGTGCCGGAAATCGCGACGCCACCAAAGTTCGCACTGCCGAGCACCGCGTTAACCCGGTTGTACGTGACGTAAACCGAGCTGGCATCGGTAACTTTATAGATCGAACTGAGGAAAACCGACGTATCGTTCACTGAGGTGTTCTGATCGTATTTGAAGCCGGCCGCGTAGACTTTGCCCGGCGATCCGAATCCACCGAGGTCAACGAACTCCGGGCTCTTGTCGTCGGCTTTGATGTGATCGAGACGAACGCCAACAATCGCCGAAAGTTTCGGCGTGAGCTTGATGTCATGCTGATAAAAAGCGGCGACATCCACGATGCGCGAATCCTGATTGCCGCCGAAATTTCCGTAGCCGATGTCGGTACCGAACTTCGTGTGGCCCGGAACGCCGAAGAGATAAATGTTGGTGCCGGGCCGGGAAAACAGACTCGAGGATTTCGAAAGGTCCTGTGTGTTGTATTCCTCGCCAAAGAACGATTGATAGCTGATTAACCGCTCCACCTTGATGTCTGCGCCGGCGATGATGCTGTTGCTGATACCACCCGTTTCAAAAATCTTGTGGTACT
>CBRAFL010000161.1:0-11923 GCA_967755055.1 uncultured bacterium | reverse complement strand
GGTGGACGAAGCGGGCACGAATTTGTCGGTGGGCTCGGCACCCAGCCTTCCCCAATCTTTCACGAAAGCGATCAATGGCATCGCAATCGGATCAGATGCGATCGCCTGCGGCACGGCTGCTTCGCTGAATCGCCGCGTAATCGTCTCGGACATCAGAGACATTCCGCAAAGTGCGAACGGGCGGCACGACATCGCGACGCAAGCCGGGTTGCGATCCTGTTGGTCTCAGCCGTTTCACGATTCGGCGGGCCGGCTGCTGGGTACGTTTGGCGCCTATCATCGCCATCCTCGAAGTCCCACGGAGATCGACATCAGTCTCGTCACCGCCGCGAGCCAAGTCGCCGCCATCGCGACAGAACGAAAACAGTTGGAGGAACAATTCCTGCGCGCGCAGCGGATGGAAGGAATCGGCACGCTCGCCGGTGGCATTGCTCACGATCTCAATAATATTCTCACGCCGATCGTCATCGGGACCGAATTGCTCAAAGAGGCGGGTTTGAATTCGGAAAACCAGCGAATGCTCAACAATATCGAGCTCAGCGCGCGCCGTGGAGCAAACCTGGTCAAGCAAGTGCTGACATTTGCCCGCGGGGAAAAGGGAATGCGCGAAGCACTGAATATCGGAGCGATCGTGCATGGCATGGGGACAATCGCGACCAACACGTTTCCCAAGAACATCATCGTTCGACACGACGTCGCCAACGATTTACCAACGGTGAACGGCGATCGCACGCAATTGGAGCAAGTGCTCTTGAACCTTTGCGTGAACGCACGCGACGCCATGCCCCAAGGCGGAGGCCTATCGATTACCGGACGCGCAACGAACGTGGATAAAAAGCAGGCGTCGCGGTATCCAGGTGTAATGCCTGGGAAATTTGTCGAAATCGGAGTGGCTGATTCCGGCACTGGCATCGCTCCTGAAATCATTCATCGCATTTTCGAACCGTTCTATACCACCAAAAGCGTTGGCCAGGGAACGGGTCTGGGTCTGTCGACCGTGCTGGGAATTGTGCGCGGGCACGGCGGTTTCGTCGAAGTCACCAGCGAGCTCAACCGGGGCAGCGCCTTTCGAGTCTATCTGCCGGCTGCCCAGACCAGCGACGCAAGCGCCGCCGTAAACGATGGAAAAGCAGCGGCCGTTCCGCGCGGGAAAGGTGAGCTGATCCTCGTCGTTGATGATGAAGCTCCCGTTTTGGAAACCACGAAGAAGGCGTTGATCACATTCGGTTATCGCGTCGTCACCGCGTCAAATGGAGCTGAAGCGCTGGACGTTGTTGCCCTGCATGGCTCGACCATCACAGCGGTCGTCACCGACATGATGATGCCTGTCATGGACGGCCGGCAGCTGATTTCCGCGCTGCGCTACACCCGGCCGACGCTTCCCATCGTGACGGTCAGCGGCCTGGACTCAGCAGCCGATTTATTGCCGTCCGAAGTGCGATATCATCTCGCGAAACCATATACGGCCGAGCGCCTGGCCTCGATCCTGGCGCAAGTACTGCAAAAATCCGGACGCAGGTCTCAATAAAGCGGGTCCCTCAGCGTCCGACCGGCAGCCGCATCGGCGATGCGGGCTGTGCTTGGCGTTCGAATCGGAAAATTGAAAATCCGAATTCCAAATCACCGAATCGTCACGTCGTTTCATTTGTCTTTTTGTGCACGTTGCTTAGATCATTTGGGTCCAACCCTTAATCCTCATCATGCTTAAAAACTGCTCTCGTTATCTCGCCCTCTCTTTATTTTCGGTCGGGGCTCTCTGTGATCTTCGCGCCGAAACCGCCCCCGCTCCCAAAATCGAATTCCCCGCCGCCAGCCCCGCAGCCACCGTCAAACAGCGCGTGGGATTGACCGACATCGAAATCAATTACTCCCGCCCCAGCGCCAAGGGACGCAAGATGATCGGCGGACTCAACCCTTACGGCCAGGTCTGGCGCACCGGAGCGAATTCCGCGACGCGGATTAAATTCAGCACGGCGGTCAAACTCAACGGCACCGACATTCCCGCCGGCAGCTACGAACTCTTCACCATTCCGGATCCGAAAGAGTGGACCGTGATCATTCACAAGGACTCTTCCGAATGGGGCGCGTACACCTACGACGCGAAGAATGACATGGCTCGCATCAAAGCGACACCGATCGCCGTGCCGGTCGCAGTCGAGAGTTTCGCGATCGGATTTGGGGATTTGCGCGACGAATCCGCCACGCTCTTTCTCACGTGGGAAAAGGTCCGCGTCCCGCTGAAACTCGAAGTCGACGTCAAATCGGTCCTCGTCCCGCAAATCGAAGCCGTCATGGCATCCGATGCGGCGAAGAAACCATATTTCCAATCCGCAATGTTTTACCTCGATCATGATCTGGATTTGAAAAAAGCCGTCACATGGATCGACGCCGCGATCGCCGCAGATCCCGAGGCTTTTTATATGGTTTACCACAAGGCCCGTATCCTCGCGAAACAAGGCGACAAAGCCGGAGCCATTGCCGCCGCGCAAAAATCAATTGAAGGCGCGACGAAAGCCGGCGGCGCGATCAAGGACGAATACGTCCGTCTCAACGAGACGCTGATCGCGAGCCTCAAGTAAATCAGGAGCAATTTTACTCCGTCAGTCGATTGCTGTCGGCCAATGTAGCGCAGGCATCTTGTCTGCATTCTCCAATTGAATACTGGGCGCGCTCTACCGGCAGAGCGCGCCGCTTCCACCGATAATTTCTTCCGGCCTTCTTCAAATTGCGGCACGGTATTCGCTGAGGGTCACGCAACTCTTCCTTCCGTTCTGCGTCTGCCCAACTGCATCCGATCCCGCCTGCTGTCTCCCTCGCCGTTATGAAAAATATTCGTCGCATTATCCTCCTCGCCGCCGTCGGTTTTTTCGCCACCTCAGCTCTCCTCGCCCAACAACCGCCGCGCGTCGCGTCCAGCGGTGGCGTGAGCCCGCACGAAACCACCAGCAAGGTCATCGGCGACCGCAAGACCGGGAATCGCATTACCATCACGTATGGTCGCCCGTACTTAAAAGATCCGAAGACCGGCGAGCCGCGCAAAATCTGGGGCGGTCTTGTAGCTTGGGATAAAGCGGATCGCCTCGGCTCGGACGAAGCCACCCTCCTCCTCACGCAAAAATCACTCGTATTCGGCGACGCCACTATTCCCGCGGGCGCCTACACACTTTACATCGTTCCCTCCGAAACCGGGCTAACGAAACTCGCGTTTAGCACCAGTCTTGGAAAATGGGGCATTCCCGTCGACGAGTCCCACGACGTGGCGCGGGTTGACTTAAAAAAAGCCGCCCTCCAACAACCCGTCGAACAACTCACTCTCGCCATCGAAAATGACACGGCCACCGGAGGCGGCGTGCTCAAGATCAAATGGGAAACGACCGAGTTTTCCGCGCCATTCACGGTCGGCAAATAACCACGCGCTGCACCCGACATGCTTTTCAAATACTGGCGACGAGCCTCGGGTTTACTCGCCGCCGCCTTCTTCGCCCAAACGTGCGCCGCCACCGAGCCCACGCCCGCCAACGCCCTGCTCCAGGAACTCCGAAATTTTCGCGAACTCGGCAGTGTGCTCTATGTGGCTGCGCATCCCGACGACGAAAATAACCGGCTGCTTCCTTATCTCGCGCGCGGTCGCGCACTGCGGACCGGCTATCTTTCGCTGACGCGCGGAGATGGCGGACAAAACCTGATCGGCACAGAGCTCGGCGCGCAACTCGGCGTGATTCGCACGCAGGAGTTGATCGCCGCGCGGCGCATCGATGGCGCGCAGCAGTTTTTCACGCGGGCGCGAGACTTCGGTTTTTCGAAGGACTCCGCCGATACATTGCAACGCTGGGATCGGCAGCAGGTATTGTCTGATATCGTACGCGTCGTGCGCACGTTTCGGCCCGACGTAATGATCGCGCGTTTCTCCACGGTGCCCGGCGGCACGCACGGCCATCACACAGCGTCGGCAATTCTCGCACTCGAAGCATTCAAACTCGCCGGCGATCCAAATGCGTTTCCCGAGCAGTTGAATCAGCTTTCATCCGAGGTCGATCCGGGCAGGCAGGGACGCCCACCGCTACAGGTGTGGCAACCGAAACGCATTTTCTGGAATAGCTTTATCCGCCCCGGCACCAACGGCGACGGCTCCGCTGGCACGATCCGGCTGGACGCCGGCGGTTACGATCCCCTGCTCGGAGAATCGTTCGGCGAAATCGGCGCACGTGGTCGCTCGATGCATAAGAGCCAGGGCGAAGGGCGGACCGGCACGCGAGGGGCCGCGATGGAAAACTTCGACGTGCTGGCCGGCGCTCCGGCAAAGAACGATATTCTTGAGGGGATCGACACAACATGGAATCGCATTCCCGGCGGCGCCGAGATCGGTGCGCTCGCAGATGACCTGATCGCGAAATTCAATCCGCAAAACCCCGCCGCGAGCGTGCCCGCGCTTCTCACCGTGCGAAACAAACTCGCCGCTCTTTCACCCGATCCGCTGCTGTCCGAAAAACGTACGCAGCTCGATCACATCCTCCAGGCGTGCCTCGGACTTTTCGTAGAAACGGTGATTCAACAAGCCCAGGTCGTTCCGGGCGAAGCATTGAAGCTTCGTCACACGGCGATCGTTCGCACGGGCTTTCCGGTCCGCTGGGTGGGCGTGCGTTATCCCACACTTAAAAATGAACTCAACGGCGAAGCCGTCGCGCTCTCCAGCAATGAACCGGCGAATCGTGATTCCACGCAGTCGCTTCCATTGAGCACACCACCGAGCCAGTCGTATTGGCTGCGCGAGGACGGGACGGAAGGCATGTTCCGCGTCGATGACGCCACGCTGATTGGCCGCCCGGAAAATCCACCGGTGTTTCCGGTCGAACACGTCTTCGACGTGAATGGCCAAACACTGGTCGTCGCCGATGAACCCGTGCAAGTGATCACCGATCCCGTGCGCGGCGAGCTCCGTCGTCGCCTTGATGTGATCCCGCCTGCTTCGCTCAACTGGCCGCAAGCGCTCGAACTCTTCGCGCCGGGCGCCACTAAACCTGTCACCGTTGAACTGACCGCGGCGCGAGCCCACGTATCCGGAACGGTACAACTCGACACGCCAGCGGGTTGGACGGTCCAGCCCACGACACAAAATTTCCAGCTCGCCGCCATCGGCGAGCGAGCGAGTTTCACCTTCAACGTCACGGCGCCCGCGCATTCGGCGTCGGCACAACTCACCGCGAGCGCACAAATCGACGGCGCACGTTATCAAACCGCTCGCGAAGAAATACGTTACGATCACATTCCCACGCAGCTCCTGCAGGCGCCTGCCCGACTCAAAGTTGTCAGCCTCGAGCTCGCGATTCGCGGTCACGCAATCGGTTATCTCCCCGGCGCCGGCGACCTCGTGGCCGAGAGCCTGACGCGTATGGGTTATCTGGTGACGCAACTCAGCACCACGGACCTCACCACTGAAAAACTCCGCCGCTTCGATGCCGTCGTGATCGGCGTGCGAGCATTCAACACGCGAGCGGATCTCGAACCCCAGATGCCCGCGCTCTTCGCGTACGCCGAGCAGGGCGGCACACTGATCGTGCAGTACAACACCTCGAATGGTCTCCGCAGCACGCGCTTCGCGCCCTACTCACTCGAGCTTTCGGGCGACCGCGTCACGATTGCGAACGCGCCGGTCACGTTGCTCGCGAAGGACCACCCCGCACTGAACGTCCCGAACAAAATCACGGAGTCCGATTTTGAGGGGTGGGTGCAGGAGCGCGCACGTTATATTCCGCGCACGTGGGACGCGCATTTCGTTCCACTGATCGCGTCGGGTGATCCTGGCGAGCAGCCGCTAAAAGGCACGCTGCTGGTCGCTCAGCACGGCAAAGGTTACGTGGTGTACACGGGGCTCTCGTGGTTCCGCGAGTTGCCCGCGGGCGTCCCCGGCGCGTATCGGATTTTCGCGAATCTCGTTTCGCTCGGAAGATGAAGCCAGTGCTCCACACACCCCGGCGCTGCGCGCCACTTCTCTCACTAGAGGGGATTTCAATCATGCGCAGCCGAAGTCCCCTCTTGAGAGGGGTGCCCGGAGGGCGGGGTGTGTTGATCGCCGCGTCGTAACCGACGCACCCCACCTCGCATGCCCGTACCCGACCCACTTCCCTCCAGCGAAACCGACGACGAAAATCCCGGCGTGCCGTTTTTCCGGACGTGGCGCGCGGTGTATGCATTCGTGTTCGCGAGCTTCGTCGTCATGGTCGTGGTGCTCGCGATTTTTTCGTACGTGTTTGCATGAACGGCTTCGATTGGATCGTTCTCCTCGGCACGATGCTCGGCATCGCGGCGTACGGTACGTGGCGCACGCGACACACCGATCATCTCGATACGTATCTTAAAGGCAGTCGCACGAGCGGCTGGCTCACGATTGGCATCTCGGTCGCGGCGACGCAGGCGAGCGCGATCACGTTTCTGTCGATTCCCGGCCAAGGCTTCGAGAGCGGCGTCGGTTTCGTGCAAAACTATTTCGGGCTGCCGCTCGCGCTCATCATCGTCTGCGCCGTATTTCTTCCGATCTACCGACGGCTCGGCGTCTACACCGCTTACGAATACCTGGGGCACCGCTTCGACAAAAAAACGCGTGTACTCGGCGCGGTTTTGTTTCTCGTGCAACGCGGCGTGCAGAGCGGCATCACGATCTACGCGCCGGCGATCATTCTCTCCACCGTCCTCGGCTGGCGCCTCGATCTCACGATCATCGTCATCGGCATCATCGTGGTGATCTATACGGTCACAGGAGGAAGCGCTGCGGTAAACCTCACTCAAAAGTGGCAGATGGGCGTGATCTTCGGCGGCATGGTCACCGCGTTTGTCGTGCTCGTAATGAAACTTCCGGACAATTCGCTGCACATCGCCGGCGCACTGGGAAAACTCGACGCGGTCGATTTTTCATTCAATCCGGATCGCCGTTACACACTCTGGAGCGGGCTGCTCGGCGGAATTTTCCTGCAGCTCTCGTACTTCGGAACGGATCAGTCGCAAGTGCAGCGCTACATCGGCGGCGCCGCGCTGCGCGAAGGCCGGCTCGGCTTGATGTTCAACGCGCTCCTCAAAATTCCGATGCAGTTCTTCATTCTGCTGCTCGGTGCGCTCGTGTTCGTGTTCTATCAATTTCAGCCGCATACGCCGGTGTTCTTCAACCGCGTCGAATGGCAGCGTTACGTCGACGGTCCGGACGGCGCGAAGTTCGTCGCGCTCGAGAAAAAACACACCGCTCTGCACGCGGACATGCAGCAGAAACTGGATGCCTGGCTGGCGGTGCGCGAACACGCCGACGCGGCCACAGAAGCCCAAGCGCGCGCTGCACTCGTTAAGGCCCAGACATCGATCGACGCCGTGCGCAAGGAGGCGAAAGATGCACTGCTGGCCTCCAACCCGCGCGCGAAAACCAAGGACTCCGACTACGTCTTCATCACGTTCATCGTGGACCAGCTGCCGCACGGCGTTGTGGGGTTGCTGATCGCGGTGATGTTTGCCGCCGCGCTCGGCTCGAAAGCCGGCGAGCTCAACGCACTCGGCACCACCACGACGATCGACTTGTGGCGATCGATCCGGCCGCTGGCCGCGCACGACGAGGCGCGCAACGTTCGCAACGCGAAACGCTGGACCGCTTTTTGGGGCGCGTTCTCCGTCAGTTTCGCGCTGCTCGTGAGCTCCCAGGAAAATCTGATCGAGTGGATTAACAAGATCGCGTCCATCTTCTACGGCGTGGTGCTGGGAATTTTTCTCGTGGCGTTTTTCGTACGCTTCGTTCGCGGCACCGCTATGTTTTGGGCGGCGATTGCCTCGCAAATCCTGGTCATCTTCCTCTACAACGTGCTCACCATTTCTTATCTTTGGTACAACCTGATCGGCTGCGCAGCGTGCATGCTGTTTAGCCTGATTCTACAAATGCTCTTCGGAGGGAACGACGAAACGAGAACAGCTCCCGTCAAGACATGAGCGCTCCGATCATTTGCTTCGGCCAGCAGCCGTGCGGATTTTTCCCCCGTCGCTTTCTGTACGCGAAGTTCGTCACAGCTCGCAAAGTTCAGGCGGAAATCGGCGGCGAGATCGTGTTCTTTTTTCACGACAGCGACCATGATCCGCGCGAAACGCAAACCACCCTGCGTCACCGAAAAACAGATGCACCGCTAACGATGAATTTTGCGTTCGAAAATAAAATTCAGCGCAAGCATTCGCCGCTCCACCTGAAGAGAATCCCGGCCGGCTGGCGCGACAACACCGCCCGCCAGCTGGGAGCGTTCGTTTCCCCCGTTGCTGTCGAAGCGTTCAAGACGAACTCGGCGGATACCGTCGCGGATTTTTGCCTCGAGATGTACCGACGCATGGGACTGCTCGAAGGTGTCCGCGTCATGCGCTCGAGCGATCCTACGGTTCGCAACGCCGCTTGCACGGTCCCGGATTTTTTTGTCGATCTGCCATATCATGGCGAAATTGTTCGAGCCCGATCCATGGACGGCGCACTCAAGCTCCACGAGGGCGGAGACGCGTTCGAGACGCTCCCGATGGTGGATTTTGTGAAAGCGCAGATCACGCCCACCCGGGACACACGACTTCGCTGGATGCAATCCGTGCTCAGTTGCACGCACTACATTGCCGGAGCCGGCGAACAGGCGTATCTGAACAAATCAGACGCCCCCGAAATCACCTTCCTCAATCGCGACCCCATAGACCGTTCCGATGAAGCCTACACCGAATTCCCCTGCTGAACCGGGTCCGTTGCTCGTCTTTGGCGCGCATCCCGACGACATTGAATTTGGCTGTGGCGGAATCGTCGCAAAGGAAACGCGCGCCGGGCGCTCCGCGCATTTCGTGATTTGCTCCCGTGGTGAGGCTGCCACCAACGGCACTGCGGATCAGCGCACGACGGAAGCGGAAAAATCCGCCGCGCTCCTCGGTGCCACGCTGGAGTTCGTCGAGCTCGACGGCGATGCGCACCTCGAGATCAAGACGACGCACGCACTCGCGCTCGCGGCGATCATTCGACGCCGCAAACCTTCTCTCGTGCTCGCTCCGACACTCGTGGAAAATCAGCACCCGGATCACGCCCGACTCGGACAGCTTGTTCGCGACGCCGCACGACTCGCCCGCTACGGAGGCGTCGAAGAATTGCGCGGCTCACCGGTTCACGCGATCGAGCATCTCTTGTTTTACGCAATCACGCCAGACGCGGAGCCCAGCGATCAACCAGCGGTGTTGATCGACATTTCCGCGCCCGAGATCATCGCCTCCTGGACCGCCGCAATGGCAGCGCACGGCACACAAGCACCGACGCGCAACTATGTGGAATTGCAGCTCACCCGCGCGCGGCTTCACGGTTTGCGCGGAGGAGTTGAACACGCCGTTCCGCTCTGGCCGAACGACTCACTGCTGTTCAACTCACTCGCCTCGCTCGAACGGTCCGCGCGTCGATTTTAAATTCACGAACGTTGACCACGAATGACACAGGTGAAGACGGCTCAAACATAGCCGCACCGTGTAGCGGCAGGCCTCCGTGCCTGCCGATCTGCAATCTTCGATTTCCGATCTCCGAGCCCAGCAGGCACGGAGGCCTGCCGCTACACCCCTGATGAACCGTCCGCTTAAAATCGGTATCACGTGCTACCCATCCGTCGGTGGCAGCGGCATTCTTGCGTCCGCTCTCGGTGAGGAACTCGCGCAGCGCGGGCACGAGATTCATTTTATCAGCTACGAACGTCCGTTCCGAATTCGGGCGGATGCCACGCACGTGTTTTTCCATCCGGTCGTGATCAATGATTACGGGCTCTTCAAATATCCGGACTACACGCTGCCTCTATCCGTCAAAATGGCGGAGGTGAGCCGCGATTACGCTCTGGATATTCTCCACGTCCACTACGCCGTCCCACATGCCACGGCTGCGATTTTGGCTCTGGAAATGTTGCCGCCCAACCAACGTCCCAAACTCATCACCACCCTGCACGGGACTGACACTACGTTGCTGGGCAGCGATCCAGGCTACGGTCCTGCGGTTCGCCACGCTCTGGAACGTTCCGACGCGGTGACGGCTGTATCAGAATTCCTGCGTCGCGAAACGCATCGGGTGCTTTCGTCGGATCGCCGCATCACCGTCATCCATAATTTCTTTGCGCCGAAACCCGCGGCGCGTTCGCGCGCCGCCGTGCGCGAGGAGCTCGGACTGACCAATGAAGCGCTGGTCCTTCATCTTTCGAATCTCCGTCCGGTAAAGCGCATCGATCGTCTACTCGAGACCGTGGCTCGTATTCAGCCGCGAGAATCTTTCAAGCTCCTGATTCTGGCTGGCGGCGATTTCACGCCATTCGAAGCGGAAGTGCGACGGCTCGGGATTGAAGACCGAATCATCGTCCGGCAAAACGTGTTCGAGATTGAAGACTACCTCAACGCGGCCGATGTCGGTTTATTCACGTCTGATTCGGAAAGTTTTTGTCTGAGCATTCTCGAAGCGATGGCGTTCGCTTGTCCGAGCGTGACGACGAGCGTTGGCGGGATACCGGAAGTCGTGGATCACAACGTGACGGGCTTGGTCGTTCCCTCGAGCGAACCCGCTGATCTGGCGAGAGCGGTGGAATCGCTGATTCGCGATCCCGATCACCGTGCTACGCTTGGCCGCGCGGCGCAGGAGAAAGCCCGCACGATGTTCTCCGCCGATCATATTGTTTCCCGTTACGAAGCGTTTTACCGCGCGGTGATTGCAAGCAGAGCGAGCGCGTGACCCGCTGTTTTTAAGTAGGGCAAGGTCTCCGACCTGCTCTTCCGAATCGGCGAGAGCGGGTCAGACCCTGTCCTACTTAACTCGCGAACGCGGACGACACGGAGGTCGTCCCTCCACCAAAATACTTTGTCATCACGAGGAGCGAAGCGACGTGGTGATCCATCTCGAATTTTTGGTGGATTGCCGCAGTCGGCAAGCCTCCTTCGCAATGACAACCAAGGGGGGGAAATTCTTGAGAGAGCGGGTCGGAGACCTCGCCCTACTCAAAGCCCTCGAACGCCGACGACACGAAGGTCGTCCCTCTGTGCCCGACCGAGCACGTTCCGCTCAGTCTACTTCGTAAACTTCAACCAACGCCACGCCAGTGGCGGTGCCCACTCCTGAAACCACCGCCGAGTACACACCCGGCTGCAGCGTCACGAGCAGGACCGCATCGTTCGAGGTCGCACTGGGCAGCGGAGTCGCTCCGAGCTGAGTGAACAGCGCACTCAGTTCCGAGCCGCCGCCCCACGCCGTATTAGCCGCCAGAACGGTATCCTGATCGTTGATTCGCTGGTGCAGCTCCAGTTTCGGCGCGGCCAGGGCGCCGGTAACCCCCAGTGTGGTGAGAAGTGGGCCTTCGCCGCGGACGAGCACAGTCTTCGGCCCGCTGCCGTTAATTACAAAACCTGCAATCAGAACGTCATCACCCGTGTTCACCTGCGCGCGACCTGCGATGTTCACCAACCGCGGAGTCGCGGTCGTCGCGTTCGCTGACCCATCATACACCTCTGCAAGCGCAACCCCGCCACCGTCTGAAGCGTTGACGAGCGCACTGTAAGGTTTGTGGTCCAAATTAAGGTAGAGAGCTGCGTCCAGACTACCGTTACTCAGAGGCATTGCACCCAAACGCTGAAAGGTGGCGATGGACGCGCTGTCACCCGCCCAGTTGTCGTTCGACGTCACGATCGTATCCAGATTGTTGACGCTCGTGTGTAGCTCCAGCTGCGGATTCGGCAGTGCGCCACTTACGCCAAGGCTGGTGAGTTTCGGACCGAGCG
This sequence comes from uncultured bacterium, assembly GCA_967755055.1. Taxonomy (GTDB): domain Bacteria; phylum Verrucomicrobiota; class Verrucomicrobiia; order Opitutales; family Opitutaceae; genus Opitutus. Next base: position 151 of record CBRAFL010000161.1, on the reverse strand, counting down.
CGCGCACCAAAACCGGAAGCTGACCGTTCGACCCGCCAATCACGAATCCGACAATCAACGTCTGCGACCCTGCGCCCGCCGTCGCGCGCACCGACAAATTGACGATGCGCGAACTCGGCGTACCGGCCGGATAAAGTCGAATGACACTGAC
>CBRAFL010000160.1:0-12210 GCA_967755055.1 uncultured bacterium | reverse complement strand
ACCTGCTCCATGTTTATCGAGACCTTCTTCCAAGACCTCCGCACTGGCGCGCGTGTCTTGGTAAAAGAAAAAAGCTTCTGTGTCCTGGCGACGCTTTCGGTAGCGATCGGGGTTGGCGCTGTGACCGCCCTGTTTGCATTTGTGAACGGAGCGCTGCTCCGGAGTTTTCCGTTTCCGGGGGCGGATCGATTGGTTGATGTCCGCTTCTCCGATCCCAACAGCATTTTGCCCCGGCCGTCGGACTACACGACCACCATGGCGGACTTTGCAGATCTCCAAGCTGCCCAAAAAAGCTTCGGAGCGTTTGTTGCCTATCAGAATGGGGTCACCGTTAATGCGACCTGCAACACCCTCGCCGAACGCCTCGAGGGTAGCTACGTCTCCCACGATTTCTTTCACGCGCTCGGCGTGGCACCGGCGCTCGGTCGAGACTTCCGTTCCGAGGAGGATCGTCCGCATGCCGCGAAGGTCGTTGTGATCAGTGATAGTCTCTGGCGCAGCGGGTTTGGCGCCAATCCGCAGATAATCGGGCAAACGTTCCGGCTCAACGGGACACCGGCGACGATTGTCGGTGTGATGCCGGCGGGTTTCAGCTTTCCGCGCCGCGAACAGCTCTGGATTCCCATCCAGGCCGAGATTCCTCCCCTTCCCCGGCCTGATCACGACGCGCCAAGAATCCGAATCATCGCCCGACTCCTCCCCGGAGTTTCACTGGCCCAGGCCAATTTGGAGGTGGCGGGAATCGCCCGCGCCATCGCGAGTCAATATCCCGAAGGCCACGCCGGAAACCTGGGCGCAGTCTATCCGCTCGCCCAGGCGCTGATCAGCCCTGGGCTGCGGGAGCTGGTCTGGTCGGTGCTAGGCTTCAGCGTCGCCGTGCTGCTGATCGCCTGTTTCAACGTGACGAACATGCAGTTCGCTCGCGCAACCTTGCGGGTGAAGGAGCTGGCTGTGCGGTCCGCTCTCGGGGGAACCCGGGGCCGGCTGGTTCGTCAGATGCTTACCGAGAGCCTCGTTCTTTCAGTGCTTGGTTCCGCTCTCGGGGTCGCTTGCGCGATCTGGGCGAGCAATCGGCTGAATAGCGAACTCCACAGCTTCCGCTACCCGCTGCCGTCATGGATGGTCTTTTCGGTCGATGGTCGGGTTCTGGGGCTGGCGGTCGCCCTGACCGGCTTGGCCACGATCGGCATCGGCCTGCTGCCCGCGTTGGTTGCTTCACGACCCAATCTCACGGTTCTGCTCAAGGAGGCCGGCCGCGGCAGCACCGGACGGATGATTCCCTCGGTCATTCGCGCGCTGGTCGTCGCCCAGATCGCCGTGAGTTGCGTCCTCCTGATCGGGTCCCTGCTCAAGGCGCAAGATATCAGGCGCGGCCAGAACATAGACTATGGCTACGACACGGAAAGTGTGCTCGCCGCCAGTTTGAATCTCATGGCGCCTGACTACCCGACAAACGAATCGCGGGTACAATTTTATGAGCGACTTCTGCGCAGCCTGCATTCGATTCCCGCGATCGAGGCGGCCGCCCTGACCAGTCGGTTTCAGATGGTCTTTGCGGGCTGGGGCGAGCGGATCGAGATCGACGGTCGGCGTTACTACGATGATCGCGATCGCTCGGTCACCCAGTTTGAGAGGGTCAGCGACGGCTATTGGGCCATGACGGGGCAACGTCTGGTGGATGGCCGCGACTTTACCCTCCAAGACAACGATGCCCGGCAAACGGTCGCCCTGGTCAACGAGACTTTCGCCAGAAAGCATTTCCCGAGCACGAGCCCCGTCGGACATCGGTTCCGGATAGTGCGAAACGATGGCCGGGCAGCGGACGTATGGCGCACCATCGTCGGGGTGGTTACGGACGTGCGAATGCTGGTCCCGGACAACGTCAAAAGCGACAACGCCGGCGTCTACTTGCCGTTCAACGCTTCGTTTTTTTCTGCTGGTTCCTCGATCATCAACGGTCCGGACCTTGCGACGGTCGTGATCAAACTCCGCGGAGCGATGCGCCCGGAGTCATTTGCGACCGAGCTTCGCGGCGTGGTCTCGCGGGTTGATCCAAATTTGCCGCTCTATTTCGTGGGCACACCCAAGACCAACCTGGCTATTGTCTTCAGCCTGGAGCGAACGCTCGCCCAACTGTTCACACTTTGCGCCGGGGTAGCGCTCTTGCTGACGGCGATCGGCGTGTACGGGATCGCTTCTTTTTCGGTGAACCAGCGCATCCCGGAATTCGGAATCCGGGTCGCGCTCGGAGCGGATCGCCGCCACTTGCTCAGCTTGGTTTTTGCAGAAGGCGCCAGGCTGCTTGGGGTCGGCCTTGGAATCGGATTGCTCGCGGCCTTGGGCCTTAGCTTCGCGGTCGACGCAGGCATGCCGGGCATTGATCTTGCGCGCATTGGGCCCCGCGATCCTGTTACCTATGTGGCCGTCGCCATCCTTTTCGTCACCGTGGCGGGCTTGGCGCAGTTTGGCCCCGCCTGGCGGGCAGCTCGCGTGGATCCAATGATTACGCTGCGAACTGACTGACCGAACAGTTTCAGGATGAAGGGCAATCTGTCGCCGACCGTGCTTACTCTGTTTACCTGCGAGCAGATCTTCACCGACACTCTCACCCACTCACGAGAGCTCAGAAAATGGGGTCAAACCTAACTTGTTGATATAATCGTTACCAGCGACGACGCGTCGTTCGATGTGTTACCGATTTTTCTCTGATCGTAAGATCTGCTGATTTGGCATCGTAGGGATTTTCGGGGTTGGACCGGACTGCCAGTCGTAATTTGTCGCCCAATTGCCGCGCTTTAGTCGTAGAGTTGCGACGTGGTGAAGCGAATGGACGCAGGGATCCTGTCACTGGGCACCTACTGTTCCGCCGTCCATTTTAAGATTGTCGTGCTGAGTGGCGGGAGCGTGAGGCGGATGCTCTGTCCATGCCCGTCGGCAGAGACGTTCTCGGTTGTACGTCCGCCGTCGTTACCGAGGCCGCCGCCGCCGTAATATTGGCTGTTGGTGTTGATGATTTCCTTCCAGAAACCGCGGCGCGGAACGCCCACGCGGTAGTTTGGGCGGATGACCGGCGTGAAATGGCACACGACCGCGAAGAGCGTTTGCTCCGCCGCATCCACGCGCAGGTAGGCAATCACGCTGGCGTCGTTGTCGTAGGTCGCGAGCCAGCGGAAGCCTTGCGGATTCAGGTCATTGCAACCGAGCACAGGCTCGCTGGCGTAGAGTTTATTGAGGTCGCGCACGAGCAGCCGCACGCCCTCGTGATCCTGATATTGGCAGAGCTGCCAGTCGACGCTCGCGGCGTGGTTCCACTCGGAGGACTGGCCAAACTCACTGCCCATGAAGAGCAGTTTCTTTCCGGGCCAGGCCCACATGTGCGCGTAGAGCGCGCGCAGGTTGGCGGCTTTCTCCGGAATGTTGCGTCCGCCCATTTTGATGAGCAGTGACGCTTTCCCATGCACCACTTCGTCGTGTGAGAACACCGTCACGAAATGCTCGGAATACTGGTAGACCATGCCAAACGTGAGTTCATTCTGGTTCCACTTCCGATGGATGGGCTCCTGCTGAAAGTAGTGCAGCGTGTCGTGCATCCAGCCCATGTTCCACTTGAAGTCGAAACCGAGCCCGCCGTCCTTCACCGGTTTCGTCACGCCCGGAAATGACGTCGATTCCTCGGCGATGGTGAGCACTCCGGGATAGTAACGGTGCACGAGTTCGTTGGTCTCCCGTAGAAACGCAATGGCCTCGAGGTTTTCGCGGCCGCCGTATTTATTCGGGATCCACTCGCCCTCCTTGCGCGAATAGTCGAGGTAGAGCATCGACGCCACCGCATCGACGCGCAGACCGTCGATGTGATAGCGGTCGCACCACGCCAGCGCATTGGCGACGAGGAAACAGCGGACTTCGTTGCGCCCGTAATTGAAGATAAGCGTGCCCCAGTCCATGTGCGCGCCCTGCCGCGGATCGGCGTGGTCGTAGAGGTGGGTGCCGTCGAAGTCGGCGAGCGCAAACGTGTCGCGTGGAAAATGCGCCGGCACCCAGTCGAGAATCACGCCGACACCGCGTTGGTGCAGGTAATCGACGAAGAAAGAAAAATCTTCCGGCGTGCCGAAGCGTTGGGTGGGCGCGTAGAACCCCGTGACCTGGTAACCCCACGATCCCTCGAACGGATGCTCCGCGAGCGGCATCAACTCGACGTGCGTGAAACCCATCTCGAGGACATAGTCGGCGAGCAACGGCGCGAGTTCGCGGTAGGTGTACGAGCGGTTCGACTCCGCGAGCTTCCGTCGCCACGAGCCAAAATGGATTTCGTACACCGACATCGGGCGGTCGCGCTGGCCGGCGGCGGCGGTGCGCCGGGCGAGCCACGCGTCGTCGTTCCACACGTATTTGCGCGGGTTGGACACGATCGATGCGTTGTTCGGTGGTGGCTCGAAGTACGTGCCGTAGGGATCGACCTTCAGGTGGATGCCGCCGTGCTGGTCGCGCAGCTCGAACTTGTAGAGTTCGCCCTCCCCCAGCCCGGGCATGAACAACTCCCACACGCCGGAAGCGCCGAGCATGCGCATCGGATGGTAGCGGCCGTCCCACTGATTGAAATTCCCGACCACCGACACGCGCGCCGCGGTGGGCGCCCACACCGCGAAGGCCACGCCCGGCACGTCGTTCATCACGCGCACGTGCGCGCCGAGTTTTTCGTAGATGCGGTGCTCGTTTCCCTCGTTGAACAGATAAAGGTCCTGGTCCCCGAGGGTCGGCAGAAACGAATAAGGATCGTGAAACTGCCGGGTGGTGCCGTCGGGCCGGGTGGCGCGAAGTTGATAGCGGAAAACCTCCGGCCGGTCCGGGATGAGGACTTCAAAAAGTCCTTCGGGAGCGAGGCGCGTCATGGTCCACGCCTTGCTGGTCGCGTCGTCGATCACGGCGCACTCCGTAGCCTCGCGCACGAACGCACACACGATGATGCCCCGCTTTCGGCCGCGGACATGCGGATGCATGCCGAGTCGATCGTGCGGTCTGGCGTGCTTCGCAGCGAGAAGCGCTCTAATTTCAGTCCGAGGAAGAAGCACCAATCAACGGTGCCCAGCCGCCGCGGGGGCGTCTAGTGCCAATTATGAAAAGCGGCGGAAGAGAGCGGAGCTGCGGGTTGTCGGTAAATAGTAGCGCAGGCTTCCAGCCTGCATCCTGCAAAGGAGAATGCAGGCAAGATGCCTGCGCTACGCTGTGGCCGACCACCGACAACTCGGAGATGCGCCCGGCGGAAAGCCGTGCCTGTCGATCCCCGATCCCGGCAGGCAGGGACGCCTGCCGCTACGCGCGCGTGAAAACGACGATTCCCAGAGGCGGAAGCGTGACGATGATCGAGTGCGGCAGCGCGTTGCTCGCTTTCGGCTCGGCAGGGAGTGGCATGGTGTTGCGCACATCGCTGCCACCGTATTCGGCAGCGTCGCTGTTCAGCAATTCCGCATAGGTCCCCTCCTCAGGCACACCGAGGCGGTACTCTTCGCGCGGCACCGGCGTGAAGTTCGCCACGACAACCACGAACTCGGCTGTATCGCGGCTCCGCCGAACGAACGACACGACGCTGCGCTCCGCGTCGTTGCTGTCGATCCACTGAAAGCCCTCCCAACTGAAATCGACTTCGTGTAGCGCGGGGTACGCTCGATAGAGGCCGTTCAAGTCCTTGACGTAGGACTGGAGCTGCCGATGTGGCTTGTGCTCGAGCAGCGTCCAGTCGAGCTCCCCGTTTTCGTCCCACTCCTTCTCCGGTCCGAACTCGCTGCCCATGAAGTGCAGCTTCTTGCCGGGGTGCGCGTACATGTAACCGTAAATCGTCCGGAGGTTGGCGAACCGCTGCCACTCGTCGCCCGGCATCTTCGAGAGCATCGAGCGTTTGCCATGAACCACCTCGTCGTGCGAAAACGGCAGCAGGAAATTTTCGTTGAACGCGTAAACGAGCGAGAACGTCAGCTCGTTGTGGTGATGCCGGCGGTAAATCGGATCCTTCTGCGCGTAGCCAAGCGTGTCGTGCATCCAGCCGAGATTCCATTTCAGATCGAAGCCGAGGCTGTCCACGATTTCGCTACCCGTCACGCGCGGCCACGCGGTCGACTCCTCCGCGATCATCAACACGCCCGGATGCTCGCGATGCACGAGCGCGTTCAAGCGCTGCAGAAACGACGCCGCCTCGAGATTTTCGCGCCCGCCGAGTTCGTTCGGCAGCCAGTGCTGGCGCGAATAATCCAGATAGATCATCGAGGAAACGGCATCCACGCGGAGACCGTCGATGTGATACTGCTCCAGCCAGAAAACGGCATTCGACAGGAGAAACGCACTGACCTCGTCCCGCTCGAGATTGAACGACAGCGTGCCCCACTCGAGATTTTCGCTCCGGCGCGAATCGGCGTGCTCATATAACGGTGTGCCGTCGAAGCGCGCCAGACCGTGCGCGTCCTTCGGGAAATGTCCTGGCACCCAGTCCATGATCACGCCGAGGCCGGCCTCATGGGCCTTGTCCACAAAATAGCGAAAATCATCCGGCGTGCCGTAACGCGACGTGACCGCAAAATATCCCGTGATCTGGTAGCCCCACGAGCCATCGAACGGATGCTCGGCCAGCGGCATCGGCTCAATGTGAGTGTAGCCCATTTCTTTCACGTAAGGCACCAGTTTGTCCGCCAGTTCGCGATACGTCAGCCAGCGCGGCGCGCCGTCGCCCGCCGCTGGCGCGCGCCGCCACGAGCCGAAATGCACCTCGTAAATCGCCAGCGGCGCACCGGGGGTCTGGCGCCGGGCGCGGGCCTCAAGCCACGCGTCGTCGTGCCATTCATAGTTGTCCAGGTTCCAGACAATCGATGCCGTGTTGGGCCTCAACTCCGCTGCAAACGCATACGGGTCGGCCTTGTTAAAGGCGGGGCCTCCCTCGCGCGCCGTGATACGATACTTGTACACGGTGCCGGCACTGAGCCCCGGGACAAACAGCTCCCACACGCCGGAAGCGCCCAGCGGCCGCATGGGGTGATGCAGGGCGCTCCAACCATTAAAGTCGCCGATTACACTCACGCTGACCGCGTTTGGCGCCCAGACCGCAAAGGCCACACCGGTCAGACCTGCGTGCGTGACGAGATGCGCGCCGAGCTTCTCGTGCAACCGGCAGGCGTGCCGCGCCGTTTCCGCCGAATCTTCGTCGCCAATGCCGACCGTCGAAAACCCAGGCAAGTCCGCCACCCCAAGGAACGACGGCAAGCCATACGGCGTGTCGGTCACGCGCGGCGCACCGTCGTCCGACGTGATTGCGAGCTGATAGGGAAAAGGTTCCGTCTCACCTGGAAACAGCGCCTCGAAGACGCCATCGGGGTGAACGCGCTCCATGACATGCAGTGTCGGGACCTGCGCGTCGTCGGCCACAGGACTCGATGTGTCCGGCACGCGGCTCGCGTCACCGGTCGTGAGACTCGCCGTGTCGGTCACGGAGCTCACGCCGTCGGTAGCGATACTGTCGGCCTCGGCCGCGGGACTCGGTTCGTCCGGATAGAGCGCCGGGATCCATGCGCGGCTGGTTACGGGTGGCGGCGGCAGCCGGAGGACCGACACCGCAGTTGCGTCGGGCAAAAAGGCCCGGACCGCGATCGCCGGTTGGGTTTCCCCTTCGGCGCCGTTGGAAATCGAGACGACATGCGACCCTTGCAACTCAAGCGGTGATTTCTCCGCAATGGGTGAATCGTCTCGCACGGCTTCGGCCGCGAACCGCAACGCGTCGAGCACGCCCGCGACCGCCAGTCCCGGATGGCTCGCGATCACTTCATCGATCGTCGCGCCATTCGCGAGGCGATCCAAAATCTCATCGACGGTGATTCGAGTGCCGGCGACGACAGGCCGACCCAACTTAATGGCCGGATCGGAAATGATCAGTTTTTCCCGCAAGTTTGAGGAGGTATCGTTGTTGAGAAAATGGCGTGGACAGCAGCCGGCGAGCCAGATTCGCCCCAGAATCCGAACGACCGGCTCGCTTTGTCAACGGATTGCCGGTCGAGTTTTCGGTCTCACGCGAAAAACCGTCAGAAATCATGCGTCAGAATGTCCAACGCCCGGCGGCTGATCTCGCGGCCGTAATCCGTCCAGCGCCCCTGGCCCCAGTAGCGGAAGCAGCTTGTTTGTGCCGTCAGCAGGTGAAGGAGAGCGTTGCGATAGCGGTGCTCGCCCGACCAAACGCCCGCGCGCACGACCTTTTCGTGAAAGAGCGCACTCGCCTTTTCCATCGGCCCAAGAACGTTTTCGTAGCCGTAGATCCACGAGATGTCGTTCGTCCAGCTACCGCCCTCGACGTGGAAGTGAAAATCCTCGCGATGCAGTTGTTCGATCACCTGCGCGAGTTTTTCCGGACCCTCGCCCGGGCGGAACCGCTCCCAGATGCGTTTCTGGCGGACGGGCTGCACGATCGGAAAATCTTCTTCCGTCCAGCCGTCGGCCGCGAGGTATTCAAGATATTCGGTGGGGTTGACGAGAGGCACGTCGGATCCCGAAGCGCGGCGCACCACATCGACATACGTGCTGGGAAACTCGTTCATCATGACGTGGCCGTTTTCGCCGTCGGCGATTTGCGTGACCATCGAAAGAATTTTGCGGCCGCGATAATCCCACCGCGAGTGACTGGCTGCCTCATCGTAAGGTTGCATATGGCCGATGAGCTTCGTGTCGCTGCCCCTGGTCTTGATCAACACGGTGATGCTGGCTGTTTCGCCGCGCGAGTTGGTGCAGACCATCCGGTTGGGCAGATGCAGATACGCTGAGCCCCAGCCCGACTCGGGATTCTCCACCGTGTGCTCCTGCACGATCATCCATTGATAGCCGCACTCCTTGAGCGTCTTCACGAACTCGTAGGCCACGTCGGGATGATTCGGCAGCGCGAGTTCGGACGGCATGAACCCGCGGACCCGGCTCAAAGCCTCGAGTCCGAAGAGCGACGCGAAGTGATTCTGCCACGCCTTCACATGCAGCCGGAAATCCTGCGGCGGCGTGGACGGCGCGACCGTGTGCCCCCACGTTGTGCCGAGCCACTCTACACAGCGTCGGTAGCGCGGATCGCATGTGACGACGCGCAACGTGTCGAGCACGTCGCCCGCGCCCATCTGCTGCAATCCGAGGAACAGCGTACCGGTGTAGTTGAGCGTGAGGCGCGGTTGTTTACCCTCGTGGACGAGTTGTGGAATAAACTCGCCCGGCCGCCGATAACACCAGCGGTAGACGCCGGCGTTGTGCCGATCCTCGTCGTAGGGGCTCTGCAACATGTATTGCAGATTGCCGATGAGCGGTTCGCGGCCGGCATCGGCACCGCGGCCCGGTCCGCCGGCCGGAATGAGCGGCTGGTGCATGTGGAGCGCAACCGCACACGCGCCCCGCGCCCGTCCAAAATCGATTCCGCTCTCGTGCAGGAAAACGGTGCGGTCGCGCCCGCGGTGCGTGGCCTCTTCGCGTTCTCGGTCCCACCCGGAAATGTTGGGCAATCCGTTAATAAACTCCGGCAGCTCGCTCATCGCGTAATGGGATTCGAGATATGGCTTTCGGGCCAGCCGCCGCGAGGTCAGAAATCGTGCACCAGGATCGCTTCGAGCCGACGGCAGATTTCGCGGCCGTAGTCCGTCCACACGCCCTGGCCCCAGTAGCGGTAGCAACTCGTCTGCGAGCACAGGAGGTGGTAGAGCGCATTTCGATAACGCGGATCGGTCGCAGGCACGCCGGGCTTCAGCACTTTCTCGAAGAAGAGCGAACTGACGCGTTCCATCGGCCCAAGGACGTTATCGTAGCCGCGGACCCACGAGATGTCGTTCGTCCAACTGCCGCCGTCGACATGGAAACGGTGATCCTCCTTTTTCAATTGCTCGATGACCTTCGCCATTTTCTCGGGGCCATCGCCCGGCGTGAAACGGTCCCAAATCTTTTTTTGGCAGATCGGTTGCGCGACGGGAAAATCCTTTTCGCGGATACCCATCGCGAAGAGGTGCTCCAGATATTCCGTCGCGTTCATCGCCGGCACGTCCGAGCCGGAGCACTCGCGCATCGCGTCCATGAATTTGGGCGGAAACTCGTTCATCATCACGCCGCCGTTTTCGCCGTCGGCAATTTGCGTGACCAGAGGCGGCACCTGCCGGCCCGCGAGTTCCCAGCGCGACAAACTCTTCGCCTCGTAATACGGCTGCATCTGGGCGACGAGCTTCGTGTCGCTGCCCTGCGTCTTGATGATCGCGATGATGCTCGCCTCCTCGCCGCGCGAGTTGCGGCAGACGAGCCGGTGCGGCAGGTGCCGGCGCTCCAACCCGCCGCCATTTTCTGGTCGCTCGACGGTGTGTTCCTGCACGAGCACCCATTGATAGCCGCAATCCTTGAGTGTCTTCACGAACTCATAGGCGGTGTCCGGATGATTCGGCAGCGCCATTTCCGACGGTGAGAAACCGCGCACACGCGCCAGCGCGTCGAGCCCGAAGATGCCCGCAAAGTGATGTTGCCACGCCGTGACATGAAGCCGGTAGTCCTGCACGGGAGTCGACGGCGCGACGGCATGACCCCACGGAGCGCCCAGCCACTCCACCGCCGAACGGTAACGCGGCTCGCAGGTGATCCGTTTCAAGCTGTCGAAAACGTCGTTCGCCCCCATCTGTCGGAGGCCGTGCAGAAGCGTGCCGGAATACTCCAGCATAACCCGCGGCTGCCTGCCCTCATCGATGAGTTGTGGGATGAACTCTCCCATGCGCTTATAGCACCACTGAAAGACGGAAGCGTTGTGATTGTCGCCGACTCCCGGGTTATCCATCATGTGCTTCAGGTTGCTGATGATTTCCGCCGTCGAGAGATCACCGCCGCCTGCCGGAATCAGCGGCTGGTGCATGTGCAGCGCGATCGCGAACACGCTTTTCGCGCGCCCGAAATCGACGTGGCTGTCTGGTAGAAAAACAGGACGCTCGCTGCCGATGCGAAGTGTTGAATCGATCAGCGGTTGCGAACCGCAGATGTTGGGCCGGCGGTCGATGGATTCGAGTAACTGGTTCATGGATTGGGTGGGGAGGTTGGCTGCGTTCGCGCTGAAATTATTCGTCCAGTCAAATGGCGACGCAATTGGTTTTTCATAATGGACATTGCGCTCCCGTGCCCCTGCTAACAGATGCTCGATTGCGTCGGGTTATGGTCTCGTTAGCGCCGTTCGCGTTCCCAACCCTCCTTGATTCGTCGTTTCGCTCGATAGCGCAGGTCGTTCGAATAGTTCCGGATTAACCGGATTTAGAACTGCCTGTTTGTGTCGAAGCCTGCTCTCGTTCCTGCCGTTCGCGCTCCCCATCGGCGGCGGGAATTCAACCCCATTCTGCCTTTCATGATTCTGTACGACCTCTTTCCCCTGCTCGCGGGATCGTTTTCGCAGTGGGATCGCCATTTTTCGCGGGCGGCCGGAATGGGGTTCGAGTGGATCTACCTCAATCCGATTCAGAAAACCGGCGAATCGCGCAGTCTTTACTCGGTCGCAGACTATTTTGCCGTCAACCCGGTGCTGCTCGATCCCGGCGCGACCGCCTCGCCGGACGACCAAGTGCGACAAATGATCGCGCGGGCTCGCGCCGCCGGGCTGCACGTGATGATCGACCTCGTGATCAATCACTGCGCCAGCGACTCGGCGTTAACCCGGGAGCATCTGGAGTGGTTCATCCGCGAAGGCGACGGCCGGATCAAGAATCCCTCGTGCCAGCACAACGGCGAAACGGTGGTGTGGCGTGACCTTGCGCAGTTTGACCACCGCAACACGCGCGACGCCGAGGGGCTTTATCGGTTTTGCCTGGCTGTCGTCGAGCATCTCGCAGGGCTCGGCTTCGAAGGCTTCCGTTGTGACGCAGCGTATCAGATCCCGGCGGATTTTTGGCGGCGGTTGCTGCGCGACGCGCGCGCCCGGCATCCGCACCTTTGCTTCGTTGCCGAGACGCTCGGTTGCACGGCGGAAGAGACGAAGGAAACTGCGCGCGCCGGTTTCGATTTTGTGTTCAACAGTTCAAAGTGGTGGAACTTCCGCGACGGCTGGCTGCTCGAGGGCTACAATCTCGTGCGCGAGACCGTGCGGTCGATCAGTTTCCCCGAGAGCCACGATACCGCGCGCCTTGCGGAGGAATTGAAGGGCAACGTCAACGGACTGAAGCAGCGCTATCTTTTTTCCGCGCTCTTTTCCTCGGGCGT
>CBRAFL010000159.1:0-12237 GCA_967755055.1 uncultured bacterium | reverse complement strand
CGTCCCTGCCGCCCGCTCTTCCCCGAGGGTTTCCTCAATGAAGTGCAGATCATCGGTCAGCTTTTCTCGGCCGACCAGATCAACGAAGCCGACATCCCAATGGTCAACGGCGCCAGCGCCGCTCTCGCCATCTCCGACATTCCGTGGAATGGGCCAATCGCCGCCGTCCGCGTCGCCGAAATCGATGGCGTGTTCGTCGCGAATCCGACCATCGAGCAGATGTTCACGTCGTCCCTCGACTTGATCTATGTCGGTAACGAGAAGGACATGCTCATGATCGAAGGTTCCGCGGACCAGATCGCGGAAGATCGCTTCATCGAGGCCCTCGCTTTCGGTCACAACGCGATCCAGCCAATCATCAAAGCCATCAAAGAACTCGTGGCCATCGCCGGCAAACCGAAGGCCGTGTTCCCACTCGTCGGCGCCACGGCGGAAGCCCGCGCCATCATCGAGCGCGTCGTTCCCGCCACCCGCATTTCCGACGCCATCTTCGGCAAGGAAAAAGCCGCCCGCGGTGCCGCCGTTAAGGTTCTCAAGGAAGAAGCCAAGGCAGCCCTCATCGCCGAGCTCGGCGATGGCAAGTTCACCGATGTCGACCTCAACGTCGTCTTCGAAGACCTCCAATACAAAGCCTACCGCCACACCGTCCTCTCCCGCGGTGTCCGTTCCGATGGCCGCGATGCAAAGTCGCTCCGTCCGATCAGCGCCCAAGTCGGCGTTCTTCCTCGTGTTCACGGTTCCGCTACGTTCCAACGCGGCGACACCCAGAACATCGCGATCACGACCCTCGGGCCAACCAAGGAAGCGCAAGATCTCGACGCTCTCACCGGCGGCGTGAAGTCCAAGAGCTTCCTCCTCCACTACAACTTCCCACCGTTCTCCGTCGGCGAAACCGGTCGTTTCACCGGCCCAGGCCGTCGCGAAATCGGTCACGGTGCGCTCGCTGAACGCTCACTCGTTCCCGTGCTCCCACCTGAGGACGTGTTCCCCTACTCCATTCGCGTCGTCTCCGAAATCATGGCCTCCAACGGCTCGACTTCGATGGCGTCGATCTGCGGCGGCTGTCTCGCCCTCATGGACGCTGGTGTTCCGATCATCGCTCCGGTCGCCGGCATTTCCTGCGGTCTCATGACCGAACAGAACGCTGACGGCTCGATCGCGAAGTGGACCACCATCACCGACATTCTCGGTGAAGAAGATCACTTCGGTGACATGGATTTCAAACTCGCCGGCACGACCAAGGGCATCACCGGTTTCCAACTCGATCTGAAGATCAACGGTCTTCCTTTCGAAATCGCCAAGGCCGCGATCCATCAAGCTCGCGACGCCCGCGTCGAAATCCTCAAGACGATGCTCGCTTCGCTTCCCGCGCCGCGCGCTGACCTCAGCCAGTACGCTCCCCGCATCCAGACGATCCAGATCGATCCCGAAAAGATCGGCCTGCTCATCGGACCTGGCGGCAAGACGATCCGCCGCATCACGGAAACGACCGGTGCGCAGATCGACATCGCGGAAGACGATTCCGGCAAAGTCTTCATTTACTCGAACAACGCTGACGCCATGAACCGCGCGATCAAAGAAGTCGACGGCCTCTGCGGTGCCGGCGGTGGTGGTCGTGAAGGTGGCGGCGGTGGCGGCGCTCCGATCGAAGTCGGCAAGATCTACACGGGCCGCGTGACAGGCGTGAAAGAATTCGGCGCCTTCGTCGAATGCACGCCCGGCAAGGAAGGCCTCGTTCACATCAGCGAACTCGCGGACTTCCGCGTGCGTCGCACCGAAGACGTCGTCAAGATGGGCGACTCGATCACGGTCAAGTGCATCGGTATCGACGAGCGTTCCGGCAAGGTCCGCCTCAGTCGCAAAGCTGCGATGAAGGAACTCGAAGGCCAACCCGCCGCCGAGCAGCCAATCGCCGCTCAGTAAAATAATCGGGGCGGTTCTTCTCAACCGCCCTGAGTTTAACTTCCGCTTTCAAGCCGGAGCCGCCTAGCGCGGTTCCGGCTTTTTTTGTTCTATTTCCGGGAGAAGCGTCCGTCCGAATAGCGGTTCGGCGCACACGGATTGTCTCATGCATCGTCCGCTCCAACCAGCGCCATTAACCCCTTTCTCCAAAAGAGACCGACAACATGATGAGAATCATCGCCCGTTTCCTCCGACTTCAACTGTCTGGATTACTCGCCGCCGGTCTCGTGTTGATCGTCGTCAACCCCTGCATCGCAGCGTTTCTAATTTCGTCCAGTGAACCGACCAATCTTGGTCTTCCTCGTCAGTGGGCTCCGGGTGATTCGGTTACCTTGAAAATAATGACTTCCGGAGCATCAGTCGGTTCCTACCAATGGCTCCACGACGACGTTCCCATTCCCGGCGCGACTGCCGCATCGATGACGCTCTCCAACCTCGGTAATCCCGACAGCGGTAATTATCGTCTCAGGATTACCTCGGGCACTACGACGGAGATCAGTGACAATACCGTCACGATCAATGTCCTCCCTCTTCCACCCAGCCCTGTCGACACGACCTTCAGTTCCACACTGCCAAGCCCGGCAAATGTCTCGAGCGTCAGGCCGTTTGCCGCGGACGGCAGCATGATCGTCAGTAATTTTCCCTCTGCGTCCACGTACCAAGCCTTCCGCCTTGGCAGCAACGGCAGTCTCGTGTCCGGGTTCAACTTTCCCTCCTCCGCAGGCCTTGTACTGGCCGGCTTTCCCGATGGCAGTTTGATTGTCTCGAATGCGCCGTACCGTCTTAACGCCAGCGGCGGCACGATCAGTTTCTCGCTGCCCACCGCCTTCGACGCCACGAAATCGTTGTCCGCGGCCGCCGTCCAGGCCGACGGAAAATTCTACCTTGCTCAAGGCACGACGCTCATGCGTTTCCTCAGCGACGGCACAGTCGATCCCCGTTTTACATTTGCCGATTCCTTTGAGGCCGGCATCTCGGGTCTCACCCTGGATCGCAACGACCGACTCTATGTGTACGGCCTGCGGACTAACCCCACTCCCGGTGCCTTCCCTCCCGCGTGGCCAACGTTCTATCGCGTTACCAACACCGGTACCCGCGACTCGAATTTTTCCAACCAAGTCGCCGAACCTATCTCATATGGAATCTTGTCTGTCGCGCCCTTGGACGACGGACGGCTCCTCTACTATTCGGCCTATCACGGCTATCGTTTGTGGAAAATCCTTCGTGACGACGGAACTCCCGATCCGGCGTGGGCAGGCAGTACAACTTTTCCGGAACGTCCCATCGTCGTTAATCGCGCCACCGGTCAGCTCTACATCACCGACACGAGCTACAAGCTACTGCGCTATACCATCACGGCTACCAGCTTGGTCAAAGACGATAGCTTTTTCCCCGGCATCACACCTCTTTCCGGCGCCCAACTCACCCTCGATCCAACTGGGCGGCTCATCGTGTTTGGTTCGTTCACCCAATGGGAAAGGCACGCCACAAGCGGCGTTGCTCGCGTGCGTCCGAACGATACGACGCCCGTTCTTCCGCCCAATGCTTCCATCGGCCCTGGCGACGCCACTCCTTCCAAAGGCTCCACGCTAACATTCATCAGCACCGTCACCGGCACGGGTCCTTTCACCTATCAATGGCTCGCGCTCGACGGCCAACCTCTCTCCGTCGATACGAGTTCGCCGCAGCTCGCCATTACCAACTTCTCCGCGGCCAACCTTGGCCGCTATCAACTGCGCGTCACCGGACCGGGCGGCGTCACCGTGTTAAGCAACGTCACCCGCGCGATCGTCGGTCCGCAACAACCTTACCTGGCGAACCTCTCCGGTCGTGCGATGACGGGCTCGGGCGAAGACACCGTCATCGCAGGTCTGGTCACGAAAATCTCCGCCGGCGCCCTGGGCCTGCCCGCCTTGCTTCGCGGCGCCGGGCCCGCGCTCAAGCCGCTTGGCGTCACTAATTTTTTGCCGAACCCCGCAATCGATCTCTTCAACTCCGCCGGTCAACTCGTTGCCAACAACGATCAGTGGTCGGTTAATCCTGAAACCGCCAGCGCAGCCCTCGTCGTCGGCGCGTTCGGTTTCGCAGAGGGCAGCAACGACGCCGCCCTGCTCCGCAGCTTTCCCACGGGCTCCGCGACGATGATGCTTAAAAACCAAGGCCAGGGTGACGGCATCGGCTTGCTCGAAATCTACCAACGCTTTCCCAACGGCGGAGAATACAATTATCAATCTCTCCTTAATCTCTCCTTCCGCGCCCGCACCGGTCCGGGCGAGCAAACCGCCATCGCCGGATTCGTGATCGCTGATCCGCAAAATTTCGAACGCCCGGCAAAAGTCCTCCTCCGCGCCGTCGGCCCCACGCTTTCATCGCAAGGCATCGCCCACCCGCTGGAAAACCCGATGCTCACCGTCTACAATTCGAAAGGCGAAGTCGTCGCGCAAAACGACGACTGGCCCTCGCATCTCACCGCCGAATACACCGCCTTTGATGCCGCCACCCACGACGTCGGCGCTTTCCCGCTCCAGCCAGCGAGCAAAGACGCAGCCCTCCTCGTCGATCTTCCCGCGGGCGCCTACACGATGCATGCCACCGGCGGCACGGGCGTTGTCCTTCTCGAAATCTATCTCGTTCGCTGAGCCAGCCGACGGAGCTCGTCGCAAATTGAATTGAAAATTTCGAGTGACCGTCGCGCACTACCGCGCCCGATGTCCGATTCAACCGCGCTTTGCCCAGGCTGCGAAATTCTCGTGCTCGAAGACGATGCGCCGCTGCGTAAACGTCTCGCCGCTCATCTTCGTCAACTCGGCGCAACTGTCTCCGAAGCCGGTCGGCTCGACGAGGCGCGCCTCCTCCTTCACGAAATCCGCTTTGAGTTCGCTCTCGTGGATTTTCATCTGCCCGACGGCGACGTGCTGCAGTTGTTACGCGACGGCGTCTTCTCCGAAAACACGGGGATCGTAGTCATGACCGCGTTTGGCGGTGTGAAGCAGGCCGTCGAAGCGATGCGTCATGGCGCCGGTGATTATTTGTCGAAACCCTTCGAGCCTGAAGAACTGCCCATCGCGTTTGCCCGCTGCCGCAACAACCGGCGAACTCAGCGGCGCGAAGAACACCGCGTTGTCGGAACGAATGGCAATGCTGACGCGATTTTCTTTGGTCACAGCCTCGCGTTTATTCGTGCGCAACTCGACACGATCCTCGCCACCGAACGTCGACTCGAACAGCGCCTGCCTCCCTTGCTCATCGAGGGGGAAACCGGCACGGGCAAAAGCGCACTGGCTCGCTGGCTGCACCAGGCGGGTCCCCGCGCCGATCGACCTTTCATCACCCTCAACTGCGCAGCTCTTCCCGAAGCATTGGCCGAATCTGAGTTGTTTGGTCACGAGCGAGGTGCGTTTACCGACGCGAAACGCGCACGCATCGGCCTGTTTGAAGCCGCGGATGATGGCACCTTATTTCTCGATGAAATCGGCAGCCTTTCACCGGGCACCCAGGCGAAGGTGCTCACGACAATCGACGACGGCACAATCCGCCGTGTCGGTGGCACGCGCGAAATAACCGTCGACGTGCGGCTCATCACCGCGAGCAATCGGCCGCTCGATGACCTCGTGAGGGAAGGCGTTTTTCGCGACGATTTGTATCACCGGCTCAATCTCCTTCGCATCACGCTCCCGCCGCTGCGTGAACGCGGGACTGACATTCTGCCTCTCGCCCGTCATCTGCTCGCAAAAATCGGGACGCGTCATCGTTTGAAGAATCTCACGATTTCTCCCGCCGGTGAAGCACGCCTGCTCGCTCAGCTTTGGCGCGGAAATGTCCGCGAACTCGCACACGAAATTGAGCGGGCCGTGATTTTTGGAAACGGCGAACCCATTGACTTTGCGGCCCTCGGCGGGCCGTCAGAAAGTCCGCCATCCAACGGCTGGCGTAATCCCGCCTGGCGACTTCCCGAGGAGGGTTTCGTGCTCGACCAAGTCACCGACGAACTGATCGCCGAGGCCTTGCGTGAAACCGCGAACAATGTGTCCGCCGCAGCGCGGCGTCTCGGTGTGACGCGCGAATTTCTACGCTATCGACTCAGCACCGTCCGTCCTGATCCGACCTGAAAATTGTCACGTTTGAGTTCGGGGGACTTCAACCAATTCTCCACCATTCGGTACCCTCATCGTGGTTGTCTTGCCCCAAAAATGATGACCGCGGCTCGTCACTGATTCCGCATGAATGCGATAACCCGCTCGGTTGCTGGCATTTGTTTTCTCCTCACGAAGCGTGGCACGAAGCCGGCAATATGAACGCATCCTAGCTCGTCGATCGAGCAATCAACCACCCATCGATCCATTCCATGAATACACTCGTCCTGCTTGCCGAGTTTCTGCCGTCACCACGTGCCACACGCGTCGGCTTGTTCGCTGTCGCTCTGTTTGCCGCCAGTAGTCTCACGCATGCGAGCGTCAATGAGCCGACCTCGGGTTCCTCGGCAAATGCGATGCCCAGCACTCCTGCTCCGGTTACACCGCAGTACACCGACCGCGGCACCACGACCACTACGGTTGTCACGGAGAGTTACAACAACTCCTCTTTCGATCGAAACGTGGGCTCGAACTACTATTCAGGTTTCCGCGACGGCTTCTTCCCCGGTACGAGCACAAGTTCACTCACGATCTATCATCGTCCGGTTTATTTCCCACCTGACGCACCGGCGCTCGGCGAACCCGTTCAGCGCCGCAATCCGGTCGCGCTCGCAAAGTTCGCTCCGCCTTCCTCGCTCGTGAACTACGTTTACGAGCCGTTCTACGCACCGTTAAGCACGCTCCTTTTCACCGAGGACCTTTCAAGAAAACGTCGCGACCGACTTGATGCCTACCGCACCAGTCGAACTGAGCTGCTCACGGAGTTGCGCTCAAAAATCGAGTCTCTTCGCGACGCTGATCCGGCCACGCGTGAGCGCGAATTCTCCGCGCTGGCCAGCCAACAGGCCGCGCGACTCAGCGCGCTGACCACGGTTGCCGAGGACCTGCGCAATAATTTCACGCACGGGAGTTTTTTTGAAAGCAGCGCCGACGGGAGCGATTCGCGCAACTGGCGGCTGGGAGATGACACGCGTTGGGAATCGCAGATCGATGAGATCAAAGTCCTGCGTGCGGCCGCGGCGTTTCAAGACGGACTCTCTTCCGCTCAGCGCCGTCTCTTGCGAGAGATCGCCATGGAACTGGCTGACTCGCTAAAAGGGCCCACCGCTGAAATCGCACTCGATAGCCCGGGACCGTTTTTGTACTTCTCGCCAGCAACCGTTCGGATCCGCCTGCCGGCTGATCTTCCCGCGGAGATCTCCGCGAAGATCGACGTCTACAAGACGGCAAAGGCGGCCCTTAAGACTGAGCTGCGCGATACGCTCTACGTGCAGGACCGTGCCTGGTTCAACTACAAGCGGGTCAACACGCTCAAAGCTCTCGCCGAAAAACAAGCCGGGCGGCTCGCTGCGCTCGAAGACATGGCCGAAGAAATTCGCCGCGACCTTGTGCCGTTTCCCAATCCCGCGCGCCCGCCCGTGGTTCCGCTCCCGTCTGCGATTGCGCCGCGGGTACGAAGTTACCATCTTCAGAAAGTCGCCCTCCAGAACATGCTCGTCGCGAAGCTGGAAGAAATAAAAACCGCGTTGCCCGACGATCGCGTGGAATACACGCGGGTGAGCGACAGCTACATTCTCGATGTTATTCCCAACCGTCGTTCCTCGGCGGCCCAAAAGGCAAAACGAGAAGCGGTCATCGAAGGACTCGTACCCTTCAACCAAAACCAAGCCAAACTGTACTCCGCTCTTGCGCGGGAAAAAGAAGCAATCCGCGCTCAAGTCATTCACGAAGCCAGCGTACTTTCGGGTAAATCCGCGAACAAAAGCATCGAACAGCTGCTGAGAGAATTCGCCTACGCGTTTCAAAAACAAGAGGCGTGGGAAGTCTATCGGGAATACGAAACCGCGACATTGGAACCGGGACTCTCCCTCCCGCAACGCGAAATTCTTTTTGGTGCCGCGCTCGAAAAGCTTGATCTGCCGCTCGCGAATTGATCGAGGTCACGTCGCCGCTCGAACCTCATGTCTCAACCCCACTTCCCGCGGCTCGCGCTAGCATCCTTGCTGACCGGGGGCGTGTTGACGGCGATCTTCGCTGCCTTGCTGATTCGATTTCGCGGTGATCTGCGGAATGAGATTCGGCAGAAGATTATCGAACGGGATGCTGCGGTGCTCTATCCGATGGCGTTGTTACAAATGGCAGATGCTGCCAACAGCGGTGCAATCGACAGTGAAGGCGATGCCGAGTTGTTGAGTCCAATCCTCCGCAGTGCTCAGCAAGCGGGAATGCTGGCCGTTGCGGTGTTTGATGCCGACGGCAGCCCGCTGCGCGCCGTGCCGACGACACTGCTCTTCGTCGATCTCCCGGTGGACGATTATCTCGAACTCACTCAACTCAAACCGATCAGCCGCTACCATCCGTCGTTCCGCCTCGACCGCACGTTTGCAGATATCGCGCCGGGAGAACGGACCGCGCCCGTACTTGAAGTCTTAATACCGCTCCACCATCGAAACGCGACCCGCCTTGCCGGCGTTGCACGCTACTACATTGACGCTCGTTCCCTTGCGACGGAGCTCGCGACGATCGACCAGCAGATCAACCGCCAGACGGCTGCCACAATCGGAATCGCCGCCGCGCTCGTCGCACTCGTGGTGACCGCGGCGTACGTTGGATTGCGTCGCGCCCAGCGTGTGATCGCCGAACGCAACCGACGGCTCACCAGAACGAACTTCGAGCTCACGCTCGCGGTTAAAGCATCCGCCCTCGGACAAATCACATCACATTTGATTCACGATCTGCAGGGCTCGGTCGCGGGGTTGCACGCCGTGGTCAGCGGACGTGATCCCGGTGCGGCCACGACTACCGATTGGGACACAGCGGCCGGATACACGGGACGTATGAGAGCAATGATCCAAGAGACGGTCGCGTTGCTCGGCGATGCGGCGACGCACGCGACCTACGAACTCACGTCCCGCGAACTCGCCGACACCATTTGTCGCCAGAACACGCCAACTGCCGAAAAAAAAGGGATCGATCTGCGCGTCAGCGGCGATTTTGGAACGAACCTCGACAGCCATCGCGGCGGACTGCTTTGCTTGATCACGAGCAATCTTGTGCAAAACGCGATCGAAGCGACCCAGAGCGGACGCACGGTTTCGGTGCAATTTCGCAACGGTGGACTGAACGCAACCGTCCTCGTCACCGATGAGGGGCACGGAATCTCACCCGAGATTCAGGCCCATCTTTTCGAGCCCGGTCGAACGGGGCGGATCGGTGGGACCGGACTGGGACTCGCCATCAGCCAGCTATTGGCTCGCCAAATCGGAGCAGTTCTCGCGCTTGAGTTTACGGGTCCGAGCGGCACGGCGTTTCGTCTCACACTGCCATTGGATCAGGCCAACTAGCCAACGCACCGGCCGCGCAGATGCGGACCGGCCGTTGATCGAAAGCTATTTAGTGGCGATTTATTTTCGACACCGCGTCTTCGGTTTTTTTGCCGGCATTCGCCTCTTGCGCCCTTCGTTGCTTCTTGCCCGCATGATTCTGTGCATTTTC
Organism: uncultured bacterium; assembly: GCA_967755055.1. Classification (GTDB taxonomy): domain Bacteria; phylum Verrucomicrobiota; class Verrucomicrobiia; order Opitutales; family Opitutaceae; genus Opitutus. Next base: position 2,647 of record CBRAFL010000159.1, on the reverse strand, counting down.
TGGTCACCAACGATGACGGCATCCACAGCCTGTTTCTAAAAGAGCTGGTCAGCGCTTTACGCGCGGCTGGACACCAGCTCGCCGTCGTTGCGCCCAAAACGGAGCAGAGCTGGATTGGCGCGGCAAAATCCCGTAATCGTCCCGTTCACGCCTGTACGGCAGATTGCGGCTTGGATTGCCCGACTTGGATCGTCGATGGAACGCCGAGTGACTGCATTAACATCGCACTTGGACATCTGTTGACCAACCAGCACAGCAGCGATGCTCGAGAAAGCCGCGGCGTGTTGACGGAACCGATCGATGGAGTTCTCAGCGGCATTAATGTGGGCATGAATGCTTCGCTCGGATTCGTGATTGCGAGCGGCACCATTGCCGGCGCGTGGGAAGGTGCCCTGCACGGCCTGCCCGCGATCGCGTTTTCTCAAGATCTGACCGCCGAAATCTATGATCGCCTCAAGGAGGCCGGCGGCGTGCCGGACGCGCCGTTACTCAAGATCGTAAAAGCATCCGCTCAGCACGCTGCGCGACTCGCACCCGAACTCGTCGCGGCCACCCCCCCGCGCAGCTTCCTCGTACACAACGTTAATTTTCCTTTGCCCTGCCATGTCGATTCAACCGTGCGACGGACGGTTCCCGCACGCGTCGTCGTGCCGGGGCTCTTTGGTCCCGCAGCTGACGACGGCACCCATCGACTCGTATTCCGGCTCGGGGACGACCTCTCGCCGGCAGGATTGCTCACCGATCGCGCAGCTCTTTCCGCCGGCTACATCAGCCACACGGTGCTCGATTACACGCGGCTTGGCGTCGCGTGAAATAGGGCGGACCTCGAGCAACTGTGTTTGTGTAGGTGGCGCGCTCGCCGCGCAACATTCGCGAATTCCTAGCACGTTGCGGAGCGAGCGCGTCGCCGACATTGCGATCCTAGAATTCGTGAATCGCTTGCCCTCAGATAGACTGATGCCATCCGGATTCGACTCCGACGAGTCTGCTTTGCCATCCATGCCGCGCGGCGGACGTGCGCGTGATTGTTGATTCTGCTGGCCTCTTGTCCACGGGCTCATGAATTTCCAGTGGATGATCGAAGTCCGCAATCTCACGCGTATTTTCCGCACCTATAAAAAGCAGCCCGGCTTTTGGGGCGGGGTGAAAGGACTGTTTCGACGCGAGTTTGAAGAGACCGCGGCGGCGAAAGATATTTCCTTCGACATCGCGGAGGGGGAATTCGTGGGATTTCTCGGACCAAACGGCGCGGGCAAAACCACGACGCTGAAAATGCTGTCGGGACTCATCTATCCGACGAGCGGCACGGCAAGAGTTGCGGGATTCGATCCAACCAAACGGGAGAACGCCTATCGCCGGATCTTCGCGCTCGTGCTGGGCCAAAAAAACCAGCTTTGGTGGGATTTGCCGGCGATCGAATCTTTCAATCTCTTGCGCGCGATCTACGGATTACCAGCGGGAGAGTTCAAAACCACACTCGACGAGCTGGTGAAGCTGCTCGATGTGGAAAAGAAGCTGAACGTGATGGTGCGCGAACTCTCGCTCGGCGAGCGAATGAAGATGGAGCTGATCGCCGCGTTGCTACATCGGCCGCGAGTGTTATTTCTCGACGAGCCCACGATCGGCCTCGATGTGGTTTCGCAGCGCGCGGTTCGCCAGTTTCTACGCGATTACAATCGGCGCTATCGCGTCACCATTCTGCTTACGAGCCACTACATGGCGGACATCAAGGAACTCTGTGAGCGCGTGATCGTGATTCACAAAGGGCTGAAGATTTACGACGGTGCGCTGGCGCGCTTGGAGAACGCCGGTGGCGCGAAGAAGAAGATCATCACCTTCGTTCCGGCCTTCACCGAAGGCGACCACACCGTTGCATTTCCGGATACCTGGCAATCGCAGCACGGCTCAACTACGCGCGCACCGGACGGAAAATTCACGTTGCGTGTCCCCGGAGAAAAAGTGGTCGCCGTTTCCCAGGAAGTACTCAGCACCGGCCCCGTCGCAGACATCACGATCGAAGACGTCCCGCTCGAAGACGTGATCGCGGAGTTGTTCGCTGCACAGTCGTGAATCTAAAGCGTCGAACATTCACGACAAACGTCAAAGCTTTGGCTTCCGATACGGCGCGAGCAGAGTGTCCATTTGTGCCGGTATACTCCACTTCGGCGACAGATCTCGCATAAGAAAGCTCAATCCAGCCTGCAAGCGCCACCCCGCCGCCAACAATTCGCCTGAATCCAGCCGCGAGTTTAGCAGGACTGAATCGAGCTCTTCCGGCGTAGCCAATCGCTCGATGCGTCGCGCCTGCTGGAAACTAGGTGTAGCACGTCGCTGGCGTCTCTCGTGCAAAAGCACAACGTTCGTCTCTAATAGAGACCGATGTAGAATACGTTGTGCGGCTATAAGTTCGCCGCGTTCCAGTTTTTGAAAAACCCACAGCAGCTCACAAAGGAAAACGTCAGCAAGTTGACAGGCCTCATCATCTGAAATGCGAAACCCTCGTAGATCCCCCACTACCTTTTCATAGAATCTCCCCCAATCTTTTTCGCCTTTTATAAACCTGTAGCCGCCTCTCATCACGGTGGATAAATTTTCGAGTGAAGCACGCAAAGAGTGCAGCTTTCGATGTAGTCCAAGTCCCACCGCC
>CBRAFL010000158.1:0-12333 GCA_967755055.1 uncultured bacterium | reverse complement strand
CGTCAAGCCCACGGATCACATGGCCGCGCAGGGTTGTACCACGCACGACGCCCGTGTCTTCCGACCGGCCGCCCTGCCCACGACAATCCATCGCCGCATAACAAAAACCTTCCAGGGGCCAAGCGAGCTTCTCGGCCCAGCCACCACTGTTCATCGTGTAGCCATGAAACCGCAGCACCGCCGGATGTTTGTCAGGGCCATTCCTTGCGCCTTTCGGTCGCAGGTATTTCGCGTAAATGCGCGCGCCCCCCACTCCGGTGAACCAGAGATCGAAACACTCCGCGTGCCGGGAGGGACAATCGGTCGCCGGGCGCAATTCAGCACGCGGAGGGGTGGAATCGAGTTCGCGCAAAGCTTCCGCCCAGTAGGCGTCGAAGTCGGCCGGTCGCGGATTGCGACCTTTGTATTGAAGAAGCTCGGACAGGGGTTTGTCGATCAGGGGCATGGGAGGCGTGGCAAGGATGAGGATCTGAAAGCATCAAATGGCGTTACTTTGGGACGCTGATTTTGAGATCTAGGCAACGGGTTTGCTCCTGACTTTGGCCACCGTTTCCCATTGCGCGCGCTGGCAACGTTGCGCCGGCAAGCCGCGTAAAATGAATTCGAGATCATCCACGACCATCTGTCCCATCCACGGCCAGATTTCGGGGATATTCCCTGCGCGGTGCGCCTGGAGCACGGTGTTGGCTGTGTGGCGGGCGCGATGGATTTGAGGAATCGGTTCGTCCGGCCAAACGTCAATCGCGGCGCGGATGTGCCCCGCGGCCGCAGCATCCAACAATTCGTCGAAATTCACGATGCCGGCCCGGCTGACGAGGACGACGATGGATCCTTTTTTCATCCGTTGGAAATATTCACGACCGATCTGCCCCGCGTTTTCCGTGGTCGTCGCCGCGAGCAGGAACACCACCGCGGCACGTTCAAAGCACTCGGCCAGTGAAACGGGCGTCACCCCCATTTCGCGCAGGACGCTTGGATGAATCCAAGGATCGCAGACGAGAATCTCTCCGCCAAACGGACGGAGCAAAGGCAACAGAGCGCGTCCGACGTTGCCGCAGCCGACGACCGCCAGTGGGCGGCCGTGCATTAGAATGGAATCATGGTTGTCGCCTTCACCATAGAGGGTCTCCGTTCCAGCGCGGACTGCGGCATCAGCCTGATGAATCCGCCGCGCCGCCGAGAGCGCCAAGCCTAACGCCATCTCGGCCACAGGCCGTGCGAAAACCGGTGCGGTTGAGAGCACCGGAATGCCACGACGATGGCATTCCGCGTAATCGACGTTGGGCAGGAAATTACTTTCGACATTGAATATCGCCTTAAGCTTGGGTGCACGATCCAGCCGCTCGCGCGGGAGCGCAGGTTGGCCGATAATGGCGACGGCTTCGGGCAAATACCGCTCGACGTGGGCGTCGGTCGCCGCCGCGCCGTCGTGCCATACAACCTGGCCGAGGGCTTCCAGTCTGGCTCTGGTCTGAGGATCGAAAATCAAATCGATACGACGCGGATGCGGATCCAGCAGAATCAAAGGCCGCTCGAGATGCGAAAGGTGAGCCATAAATTTTGAACGCGAATGGATGAGTAGTGAATCGCCAGGGACGGCGGCAGCAGTGTGCAGGGTTAATAGTCCTGTCGAACGCGGCAGCGGATATTGGCTTGCCCCCGACAAGCCCCACAAGGCCGTCGTTCTTCTACGCGTTGAATCAGGATCTTTAGATCATTCGACCGTATTCATGGCGAAACTCCGGGCAATGATTTCCCAAATGCCCTGACCCCACTCAAGAGCATGCTCAGGCCTAACTCGGGGAGCAGCCTACGGCCAACGAATCGCTCGTGTAACCGGCCGCTTGATACGACTGCCGTATCTCGGCCCAGCAGTCGCCGCCTGCAAATGGGGACCGTGGCACCGCACTTCAGTTCTAGCGTCGCGAAAAAACGGCAAAGACTTGTTTTGGCAGGTAACGGTTCGCTGCCTTCCCCATTTTCCAGCGGTAGGATGCTGTCAGTGAAACCATGAAGCCTCGTTTCCTACTTTTTTGGCGTGGGCTGGTATTTTATTGTGAGGACAACTCTAATCCCAATCCAACATCACTCCCAAAAGCTCAGATTTATTCTGAGCCATTCGCGCGTAGGTAGCAGGCATGGATTCCGGCACGATGGTATGTGATACTAAACCATCGACGCGCACCTTCCTCTGTCGAATCCAATCCCAGGCCATCTTCACAACGTCCCCGCGAGAAGGAAGCGATGCGGTTGGTTCTTCCGGCAACTGTGTTTCGTGTGCGCCGATTAGAGCTACGCCTTTCTGGTGCACGTCACGATAAACATCGATGGCCACTTTGCCGCGCGGTGAGCCAAGCAGCACCACATCCCCTCCCCGCGCAACCGCCCTCAGTGCCGACGGGATGAGTTCCGGCACGCCCGTCGCCTCGACGATACAATCCGGTGCCTCGCCATCGACCTGCCAGTTACCCGAAGGCGATCCTCCGCTCGCCGAAACAGTGGTTTTCAATCCACAGTTTGCCGCCAACACCATGCGAGCACTGTTAATGTCATGGATGAGGACCTGCGGCACGCCGCGAATGCCACAAACCTGTGCGGCGACTAGGCCGATCAGTCCTGCCCCCAAGACCAGCACGCGCTCAGGTTTCCGTCGCCAGACGAATGTCGCTGTCGCCGCAATTTGCACGAGACGAGCCAACAGGATTTGATCGCTCGTCAGGTCGTCAGGACACTTCGCCCAAAAAGTCGTACTAGGACGCAATACTTGGAACCTCGTGTGTCGGCCAAAGTAGAAGATAATCTCTCCCACTTTCGGGCGCTCGGTGAGGTGCCCAGCCGCAACAACCTCTCCAATCGCCGCGTAGCCTGGATAGAACGGATATTTCGCAAAAGGAATGTCCGGATCGTTTAACGCGGAATGAGTGCCTTCAAACATCGCGAGTTCCGTTCCGGGACTGACGAGAGATTTAGAGGTACGCACCACCACTTCGTCGGCCGCTGGATTGGGGAGAAGCTGGGGTTCGACGAGTACGGTGTGAGGTGCGGCGATCACAATGCGCTGACCGGTTGAAAAATTGGCATTACTCATCGGATTTTTCGAACTGCAAATTTTTCGATTCGCGAGCGTGCGAGCTCCATCAGTCAATCAATCGTGTAACGACGAAATCAAAACTCTGCTGCAGCGAGGTGAACGGATTGCCCGGACAGGTATCCTGTTCGACGATATACCATGCACAGCCCGCTTGGTCGGCAGCTGCGATGATCGCCGGCCAGTCAAGTACGCCAGCGCCGACCTCGCACCATATGGGCTCGTTGTTGGCCGTCGTCGTGTAGTCCTTCAGGTGTATCAATGGCAGGCGTCCACGCATACGCTGGCACCATTCGACTACATCGCCGCCACCCCGGTGGAGCCAATAGGTATCGAGCTCGGCCGCCACATTCTCCGGTGCCGTGGCACAATAGATGTACTCCAGCGCTGTCATTCCGTCGATCGGCGTGAATTCAATCGCATGATTGTGATAGGCGAGGCGAACACCCTCTTGACGCAACACCGCGCCGGCTGCGTCGAGTTTACCAGCCAGGCGCTTCACTTCTACGCGATGCGAGAAATCGACCTGTGCCGGCCAGGGAAAGGCGGTGAGTTGACATCCAAGCTTCTGTAGTCGTTTGGCACACACTGCAGGGCGCTCCAGAATGTCCGCTGGTGGCTCGTGTGTGGCACAGATCGCAAGTCCCTCCGCAGACATGATTGCGACTATTTCCTCTTCCGGAATTGGACCGATCCCACTGAGCTGAACGGCCGAGAAACCAATCTCGCGGATTTTTTCCGCGGTCGCCGCAAGCTCGCGAGCCGTACGACAATAATCGCGAACCGTGTAGAGCTGTACGGCAAGCTGACTTAATTGCATATAGTAGCGTGAATATTTTCCAGGCTCAAAAACGTCGGCTCGCCGTGAGCGTCGCCGTACGCGGAGATTCGGGCCAAAGCGCAAAGGCATTCACACTTGTCCGGAACGCATATTTGTCGAAAACGTTGCGAAGTGCGAGGTGCAGTCTCCAGCCATAAAGCTCACATCCGAATCCAGTATCGACGATGGCGTAGCTTGGAATGTAGTAAATCGGCAGAGCGCCATTGATTCCGCCCGGGCGTTCGTCGGTCCACCGATACCCGAGCGTCACAAACGAATTGAGTCGCGTTGGCAAGGCGTAGCGCGCCCACAACTTGAATTGATTCGGCGCGGCATTCGTAAGCGGTACCTCAGTGAGGCCCGGGGTGCTCGCGAGTTGCGCCGGCGTAGGTGTCGACGTCGCATCATAGTGCGCGAAACTCGCGATGACCTGGGTCGAAGCGTTCAGACTGTAGGTAAGGTCAACGTCGAAGCCTCGGTTGTTCACGCCGTCGATAAATGTATATAAAGTTGCTGGTGGCGCTCCGACGGGAGCAAACGGGTTCGTGACAACATTGTTCCGCGTCTGGATATCATAGGCCGCCACTTGTAACGAGAGACGTTTGTCCGGGGAGAATAGGCGGACCCCCACCTCATTCTGCTCTCCTTCCTGCGGCGGCACGGCATAACCAAAGGCTGCCGAGACGTTCGCACTATTCGCAATGAACGACTCGCTGTGCACGCCGTAGATGTGCAACCAGTTCTTCACCTTCGCGACAAAGCCATATCGCCAAGTGCCCTGATCGAATAGGGCGGAGAAGTTATCGACATACTGTCGGACTGTATCCCGCCTGTACCCGGCGGTCAGCAGCAGTCGTTCCTTGAATAGACCTATGTTGTCGAAGAAGTAGTAGGCGTCCGGTTTCCGAGTGAGTACAGGAATATCGAAGCTCAACTTGCGCCCTGAAGGCGATCCGATGATCGATGCAGCATTGAAGTTGGGCGTTGCAACGATCGCGCCTCCGGGATTGGCGGCCGACTGAATGTCATACCAGTTCACATTGATCGCCTGGTGGCTCGGATTATCCAACCAGATTGCGAGCTGGTTCATTCCGTTGGCCGCAACCGGTCCGAACGCCGTCAAATTGGGGTAGTGCCCACCGTAAGGAACTTTGCTATTGCGAGCGCCCAAATCCAGTTCGGCACCGACGAGCACCGTGTGGGACACCGGTCCCGTTTCGAGTTGCCCGGTCAAGTCCCACTGCGTGCGGGTGTTGTCGTCAGGCTCGAACAATGTGTAGACAACCGAGCGCGAAGGCACCAACAAGCGCCCGGCGGTGATATCCGCCTGAGTGACCGTCGAGTTGAAGTTGATCACGCTGCCGAGGTCCGATTGCCGGGCCGGACGTGGTTGCGTAGAAACCGTGCGCGAGCGTTGTTCGTAATAGTTGTTCCAAGAGTAAGCGGCGCGCGCGGTCCATCGTCCCCACTGACCGAAGTCGCGCGTGTAGCGCGTCGACCATTGTGCGAAGCGATTGTAACTGAAATTTTCTCCGCTGACCCCGTCGGGATTCTGCTGATAGTCTACGGGCACGAAGGCGCTTGGCATACGCACCGCGTGCGGATTCTTGCCGATTTCCGTAGTGGGAATATAGAGCCGTCCCGGATCCACTCCAAAAAGGTTATAGTACTCGAATTCCCCCTGCATCACGAAGCCCGGGAACGGGCGCCATGTTAACTTTCCGAAGAAATCCTTCCCCGTGTAACGGTCCCGGCCGACGTGATAATCGCGTTTATCGTCATAGCTCATGATCGCTCGATAAGCCAGAGTGGGTTGGCCATTCGAATCCTTGAACCAACGCGTATCCGCGCCGACTGGACCAGTCACGTCGAGCGAGGCTCGCGCCCCTCCGGTGTTGTGCAGGAACCACGTGCCCAACGTCAGGTTTGTCTGCGGTCTGAAGAGAGGATTCTTCATAACGTAATTCACGAGGCCACCTGGCTGGCTCTGGCCGTAGAGCACGCCTGCCGCGCCCTTCACGACCTCCACTTGTTCGAAGTTCTCCACCGCCCCAGTGAAGCCGGCGAAATTGTTCGGCCCCTGCGTGAACCCGTTGCGTAGTGCGACCCCGCTGTCGAATCCGCGCACGTAAACGCTACTCCCATAGCGCTCCGCATTCGAACCGCTCGTGCCGCCCACGTGATTCAGGATATCCATGGCGTTCGACGGAGCTATGTCGGCAATCAGCGCTTCATTCACCACCACGATGGTTTGGGGAACGTCTTCAAGCTTCTGCGCGATGCGCCCCGAGGCCATGGCCTGCTTGGCGAGATAACCTTCGTTCGAACTCGTCGATACGACGAACGGGTCAAGTTGGACAATTTCCGAGGTCGGGGCGGGCTCCGGTGTTTGAGCCTGGGCCAGCGCGAGCATGGCGATGTTAAACGCGACCGTGAGTGTTTTCTTGGGGCACATGTTTTTGGTTAGACGGTTTCGATCAGTTCTGAAGTTTATCCGAGACGAGGGTCTGTCCTCTGAAAACAGGCGTATTCAGCAACGCGCGACGGGGATCTCGGCTGGCTGAGGTGCGAGGAACTGACGTCGGATCCGGAGTGCTCCGCAAGGCCGTCAATATTCACACGCGTGAACCGGCGCCCCCTTGAGGGCCACACCAGCTGGGTCCTCGCATATGTTCACAAGGATCACATTACCGCCCTGCGCGAAATGATAGTGCCAGGCAGTGAGCGCGACTCGATTTCTCGAGCGGGCACTTACATCCAATATCTTCGTGATTGATACAGTGCTCATGTGCCTTCGACTCTCGCTTCTTGAAGTGCCCCGGCCGCCCGGCGATCCGCAAGGTCCCGCTTGATTTCGTAGGACTTCGCTTCGTCGAGGTCGTAGCGCTGCGTGATCAGGATCGCCGCCAACGCGCCGAGGAACGGAAAAACGACGTACGAGAACTTCATCAACTGAAGCGTGTGCGAGGACTGGACGCCCAGCTTCGCGTTGAATCCCACGGCGACGAGCAACAGGCCGCACAACAGCGACCCGAGGGAATTGCCTGCCTTGTCGCACCAATTCACCAGCGAAACGAACAGGGCCTCGCGTCGCAGTCCGGTGCGCCACTCGTCGTAATCGGCGATGTCACCGAGCATCGAGTTGATCATCAGGAAAATTCCCGAGCTGCCGACGCCGTTCGAGATAAGAACGACAAACTGCCACCACGGATGGCCCGCCTGGTAAATCACCAGCTTGGAAAGCGAGCCGAGCATCAACACCGCGGCGCCCATTTGCAGCACACGTTTTTTGCCCCACTTCCGCGCCAGCGGTGGAAAGACCAACAACGCCGCGACGATCGAGGCGACGTGAAACGAGGAGCCGAGGATGCCTTGCGCGAACGCCGCCGCCTTCAAGTCACCACCGAATACGTAGTATATATTCATATACAGGAAGAGCATCCCGACGATGTTATAGCCGAAGCTCGCCACGAAGCGCGCGCTCAGCACCAGCACGAACGGCCGGTTTTCCCGCGCCTGCTTGAGACTTTTCCATAATGAAACCCGCGGCAGACGCGCGGCGACGCGGGTGTAATTGCGCTCGCGGCACAAAAAAACCGGCAGGAGCCCGCACACGAGAAAGATCGCCGCGCAGCAAAGAGTGACCACACGCAGGCCGTTCATGCCGCCCGAAAACGCGATCATCTGCGTCAACGGGAAGAGCCACTGGCCGGCGATGTTGAACGCGAAGCCGAAGATAAAAGTAAACGACATCAGCCGCGTGCGCTCATGATAATCGTCGGTCGCCTCCAGTACGAGGCCGCCCAACGCCATCGCGTAAAAAGAATGCGCGACATAGAATGCGAGCGACACGATGAGCAGGTGCCAGAAAAGGCCGTTGGGGCTGAGCCCGGGCGAAAGCCACCAAAGCGCGACGAATAGCACCGCCAGCGGCAGCACCGATCCCACGAGCAAAGGCAGCCGTCGTCCCCAGCGTGAGCGAAAGTTGTCGGAAAACTGGCCGGCCAGCGGATCGAGGATCGAGTCCCAGAGCCGTTGGATGAACACCACCGTACTGAGCGCGACGGGGTTCAAGCCGAGCGTCATGTTGTAAACCGGATTGACCAGCACGTGCAGCGCGCCGAGCGAGCCCTCCGCCGCGACTCGTCCAAAGCCGAGGCCGGTCTTTTCCCGCAGCGAAACCCTGTCGGCGGCGGCGGTGGAGTGCGTCAGTTGGGCGACCGGCGGAGTGGGGGACGGCATGGCGATGCGGCGAGGTGTATCCAAAGTTTGGTTCTATGCTGTCCGGCAGAACCTTTTCAGAAAGCCCCCTGCTCCGGCAGGTTGGCGCCGCCGCTCTGGATCAACTCACGGTACCAGTGACCCGAGTCTTTTATCGTCCGCTGCTGGGTCCGGTAGTCCACATGGATCAGCCCAAATCTCTCCTTCACGCCCTCTGCCCATTCGAAGTTGTCCATCACCGACCAGGCGAAATAGCCCCGCACGTCCACGCCATCGCGGATCGCGCGGGCTAACTCCGCGAGATAGCGGGCGTGGAAATCGATGCGCTGAGGATCGTGCACCGCGCCATCGAGCGATATCCAGTCGCGGCATGAGACGCCATTTTCCGTCACGACGAACGGGAGCTGGTAGCGTTCCTGCAGAAACTTCGGCGCCCAATAGATGCACTCGGGACACACCGGCCAGTTGAACGACGTCAGCGGGTAACCCATCGGCCGCGGGACGCGTTCAGGTTCGCCGTTGGCGCCGCGTTTCACCGGCGTGCCGTGGTAGACGTTACCACCCAGAAAATCGAGTGGCTGGCAGATGGTTTCCATATCGCCCCCGGCGATCTGGGGCATCGCCGCGCCAAATGCTTTGACGGCATCCTCGGGATAGCCTCCCAGCACCACCGGATCCGACCACCACGTGTTGCTCCAGACCTGAGTGTCGTCGCCCGGCGCCACGAGCAGCGGCCGGCAGGCATGCTCGAACATCGCCCGGCGGGCAGCGGCGATATCGCCCTCGCTATTGGAAACTGGATACGCGATGGCGCTGACCGGCGCCCAACCGATCGTCGGTGCGGTTTTCGCCCCCGCACGAATCGCCTGCACGGCCAGCCCATGGGCCAGCAGGACGTGATGGCTGGCCTGCAACAGCTCGGGCAATCCGAGTTTGTCCCCCGGAGCGTGGCGCCCAGTTTCGAGCCCCAGCCCGACGAATACCTGAGGCTCATTAAACGTGATCCAGTTCTGAACCCGATCCGAAAGCCTTTCGGTCACGGCGGTCGCATAATCCGAAAACCAGCGGACGATTTCGCGATTCATCCAACCGCCGCGCAGATACAAGGATCGCGGCAGGTCCCAGTGATAGAGCGTGATCCACGGAGTCACGCCAGCGGCGAGGAGCGCGTCGACCAACCGATCGTAGTAGTCGAGCCCGGCGTTATTCAGCCGGCCCGCTTCGTCGGGCAGCACGCGTGGCCAGGAAATGGAGAAACGATAGGCGTTGAGTCCGATGTCGCGCATGAGCCCGGCATCCTCCGCGAAACGGTGGTACTGATCGCAGGCATCGTCGCCGACCTGGCCTTCCCATACTTTGCCGGGGCGCCGGCAAAACATATCCCAGACCGAGCGGTCTTTGCCGCCCTCGGCGGCGGCGCCTTCGATTTGATAGGAGGCGGAGGCGGCGCCCCACGCGAATGTTTTAGGAAAGCGGATACGCGAGTTCGTGTGCATGACAGTGCGAATAAAATCTTATCCCGCCGCAGGGACGATGGGTTCGAAGTCGGCGCAAATCTCACTGGCCGCCTGAACGTCGGACGGCGTCGGGGAAAATGCCTGCTCTCCTCGAATCGCAGCGAGAAACGCCTCGGTCTCGGCGTAGGTGCCATCGACAATGAACGAGGGAGTGCCGTCCGCCGGTGAAGTATCGTGCGCGAGTTTGCCATCCTGCCATGCGCGCACGCTACAGTTCTGCGGCACCTGACCCGTGCGCACCGCCACGGAAAAGTCTGCGCCATGGAATTCGAAGAGCTCGATCTCCGCCCCAGCGGTGGGCAGGACATCGATCTGAACCAACGTCTCGCCGCAACGCAGGCGGATGAAATTCCAAGAGGCGCCGACGACACTTCGACGATCGATGCTCCACGTGGAGGGATTGCCCAGAAATGCAACGACGGCATCGACGACATGAAGTCCGGTCCGCCACATGAATTCAGGTTCGACACGCCCCACCCGTGCCATCGTGACGTGGAGATATTCGACGGCGCGTTTTCCGATCCAATCGATCGCGGAGCGCAGGCCGGGATCGTAGCGGCGGTTCATGCTCACCATCGTTCGCGCGTGGCTGGCAGACTGTAGGGCGAGAAATGCCCGCGCCTCGGCCAGATTCTCACCGAGCGGCTTCTCCATCAGCATCGGCATCGCCGCGTTTCTCAGAAGATAGCCGGTCGCTTCGAGCGTGGCGGCAGGCGGAGTCAGAATCAGGCACCCATCGAGCGACGGCAAACGCGCGATCTCCCGATGATCGGTACCGGTGAGTTGAAAGCCAAACTTCGCAGCCGCGGCCTTGGCTCGGGTCAAATCCCGATCGCAAATCACGACGAGTTCGATCGTGCCGGGGTGAAGCGTGCGATAGTGGGCGAGCGCGGGCAGATGAAATGTGCAGCTATGATGGCCTGCGCCAATGACACCGATTTTTAGCATGGGGAAACAGTCGCGTGGGCCGGGGTGATCGAGGAGAAAGCCGAAGCCATCGCTTCCCGCACCAATCGGCAATCGGCCTGGAATCCTACACGTAGGATCACAGACGATTCACCCGCGCGTCTTCGAACGACTTTTCGTCTGCAACCATTTCCTGAAAAAGCGGACCGTCTCTGCGATTACCCGGTGACGATCGCTCACTCGCGTGAACACGTGATCGGCGCCGGGCAAAATCAGATGCTGCTTCGGTTCACGCGCTGCGGGGAAAAATTCCTCGAAGGTTTCGCGAAAGCCCGGCAGGTCGGAATCCCCTTGAATCTGAAATTTCGGCAACGTCAGCCGTTGATAAGCTTCCGGCACATCCCGACGTGGCCGATCGGAAAAAAACTTTTTGCCGACCCGCTCGGGGTTCTCCGGATCCAAGTCACTTCCACTCGGCGCTGGCCGCCAGAATTTGAAGCTCGGCACACTCGACCAGGTGCAGAGGGCCGAAATTTCTCCTGCCTCGCGCGCTTCAACGGTGCAGATGGAAACGGCGCCACCGAAGCTTAGTCCCAACACGCCGACCCGTTGATATCTCCGGCTGGCCCAATCAATCACCGCGTGCAAATCCGCGATCTCGGTTTTCGGTGTCATCTGCTCGAACGAGCCCGAGCTGTCACCCGACCCCATGAAGTCGAAACGCAGCGCGGAGATGCCGGATGAAGCGAGGGCGCGTGCCGTGCTCACGAAAAGCCGGCCGGCCTCCGCCTTGTTCCCGGTGAAACCGTGTGCCATGACGACCACGGCCGGCCCATTGGCCCGATGATGGACCGCGGCCAGTTGGTGGCGGCCGCGTGGAATCGTGAGAAGGATTTCGTCTGATTGCTTGCTCATCGTCGGCATGACTCGCGACCGGGGAATAGAACGTCAAGGCCGGTTGCGCTCGTGCTTACGTACCGACAGACTGGTGCTGCGTCACCGTTTTTTTGCCGGACCGAGACTGAGGCCATCGTTCCACTGAGCTTCGACCAACGTGAGCTTGGGATATTCCGGCACGCCCCGTTCATTACGCTGAAGCTTGCCGATGAGTGTATCGACGGCGATTGCGCCGAGCAGCCGGTGGTTTTTACGCGCACCAGCGATCGGGCCCGCCGGCACCGTCAGGTCGAGGCTCACAAAACCGAAAGGCTCGCGGTACTCGAGGCCGGGCTGCTTCAACCAACCACGGACGACTTCGTCGTTCATCGCGAGCAAAGCATCCGGCTTGGCTTTCGCGAACCATCGCGCGAATCCGCGCTCGGTCCAGTCATGCGTGATGAACGGCGGCAGCCGGCGCGACGCCGGCACTTTCATCTGTTCCGTGAGGTAACCGCCCATGAACTGGTCGCCCAACCGCTCGTCCCACAGCGCGTGCACCGCGATGCCGATGCGACGATAGCCGAGCTCGTTTGCCTTGCGAAAGGCCATGCGCACGAGGTGGCTTTGGTTCGCCGAAACGGTGTCGAGATGTGGGTTCTGCGGATTCGTGTCGATGCGCACCGCCGAAAATTCCGGCCAGGCGAGCGGGAGATCCGGCACCACATCCTGAAACGAGGCGAGCACGAGCCCGGATATTCCACGGGCAACGAAGATTCGGCTCCAACGCGCGGGACCGATGGTGTCGTCGGCCAGGTTGAAATGGTCGATGCGATAACCCATTTCCGCGGCGCGCTCTTTTGCCCCTTCGAAGTAGAGCCGGTGGGTGCGGAGTTTTTTCCAGC
>CBRAFL010000157.1:0-12429 GCA_967755055.1 uncultured bacterium | reverse complement strand
GTCCACAAAAACCACGCGGCACCGATGCCGAAGAACACGACGGCGGCGGCAGTGGAGCGTGGCAGGCGCTGCAGCGCCGTCACGAAACCTTGATGATTGAGCAACAACGGTGCGCCGAGCACGAGCAGCAGCAGGCCGGGAAGGAGGGTGGCAAGGAAGAGGGTCATGGTGAATTTTTCCTGATCGTTCTCGTTCTCTTAATCATTCTCGTTCTCTACCGCTTGTTCGTCACCAGCCTCCGGATATCGCGCTGGTTCTTCATGAGCTTCTGTGGAAAATCGTGCAATCAGACCCGTGATCATCGAAACCACGCCGACGAGTATTTCCTTGCCGGTCTCGATTTCGTTAAACCTGAGTTTTTCTCTCGCAACGAGTACGTCCAGCCCAGCGGCACACTCGAGACCTGAGCCGCGCGCAATGTCGAGAAATCGGCAGCGATCGACGCGGGAACGTTTACCGTTCCCTTCGGCGATGTTGAGGACGATGCTCGTTGACGCGCGATCAAGCTGATCGCGCGCCGCAAGTTTTGCCGGTAGATTCTCGATTATCGGGCCTGCCCAAGCCACGAAACGGAGCGCCTCTTGATAAGCGCGGAGCTTTTCGTGATCGAATCGAGGAGGCATGTGGGAAAGGAGTAAGAGAACGAGAACGACGAACGAGAACGAGAACGATTTACTGACCCACCCCCGCCAGCACCAATTCACCATATAGCGTACTCACGCTCACGCGCGTGATTTTCAGCGGCACGAGCGAACCGATGAGCCGTGAATCGGCGTCGAAGATGCACACCCGGTTGCCGCGCGTGCGGCCGGTGAAATGCAAGCCGCTCTTGTCCGGTCCCTCGACGAGCACTTCCTCCACCGTGCCGAGGAGCTGCGCGTTGCGGCGTTCGGAATTTCGGCGGAGCAGGTCGAGCAACGTCTCATTGCGCGCTTCTTTCACGTGGTCGGGCACCTGATCGGCCATCGCGGCCGCCGGCGTGCCGGTGCGAATCGAATACTTGAACACGTACGCCATGTCGTAATTGCACGTGTCGAAGAGCTCGCGCGTTTGATCGAAATCTTCGTCGGTCTCACCTGGGAAACCCACAATCACGTCCGTCGAGAAATACATGTCGCCGCGGACCGCGCGTAACGCGTCGACGATTTCTTTGTAACGCTCGCGCGTATAGGGTCGGTTCATCGCGCGCAGAATGCGATTGCTGCCGCTTTGCATCGGCAGGTGAACGTAACCGCACAGTTTCGGCAGGCGACCGTATGCCGCGACGAGGTCATCCTTGAATCCGCGCGGATGAGGAGAAGTGAAACGAATCCGCTCAATGCCGTCGATCGCGTGGACCCGATCGAGCAGCTGTACGAAAGGCGAAATTCCGCCGGTGTGAACGTAGTCGCGACGGCCGTAGCTGGTCACGATCTGACCGAGGAGTGTGACTTCCTTCACGCCGCGGGCGGCGAGTTGCTCACATTCGCGCACGATGTCGTCCATCGGCCGCGAGCGCTCGTCGCCGCGCGTTTTCGGAACGATGCAAAAGGCGCAATCCATGTTGCAGCCCTGCTGAATCGAAACGAAGGCGCTGACTTGATGCTCCGTCAGCTCGTGATCGCGAATCGTGTTTTGAGAATTCGTTTCCTCTGCGATGTCGACGATTGTTTCGCCGATCGGTGCTCCGGCGTCTCGCGCCGCGCGGAGATTGTCGAGGTAGCCTGGCACTTGGTGGAATTTCTGGGTGCCGATGATGAGATCCACATCCGGCAGTTGATCGAGCAGCGTGGCGCCACGGTTTTGCGCCATGCAGCCGAGAATTCCCAAAACGAAATCCGGGTTTTTCTTTTTCCGCGCCTGCACGTTGGCGGCTTTGCCAATCGCTTTTTGTTCAGCGGCATCGCGCACCGAGCAGGTGTTGAGCAATAGGATATCGCATTCTTCTTCGCGAGTGACAATGCGATAGCCGCGACCGCGCAACATCGCCGCGACGGCTTCGCTGTCGCGCTCATTCATCTGGCAGCCGTAGGTTTTTATGTAGACCCGGTTCACGTGCGGAGCGGTTTTAACTAGCCGCCACGCCCGCTGGGTCAACGCGGGAAACGGTGGGCGGCCCTCGCGATGGAAGAAGCGGACTCAAGGAGATGCAATATACCGCTTCCAACAGGGGCTTACAGACGAAGGGTTTTTCGGGAACAGCGACAGATAGCCGACTGAGCTGCGGCTTGCCGGATCGATCGCGAAAGCCAATCTGGCGTAATGATTTTTCGTCTGCTGGGTCGGTTGGTGATGTTGAGTGCGGCTTGCGGAGTTCTCATCGGTGCTGAGGCTGACGCTCTGCTGGTGGTCGTCGGCGATCAGCACTCGGCGTACGCGCGCACGGCGCAGTTTGTCGCGCAGGTCGATCGCTTGAAAACCGAAAACCCAGATACGCCGATCGCGGTGTTGATCGACGGAGACAGTTTCGAAATGGGCAACGTGGTCGCCCGACGCAGTGCGGGTGCGGTTGACCTGGCAATGTTTGCGGCGCTCGCGCGACGCGTCCCGACGATTCTGAATCTCGGCAATCACGAACCCGAATTCTACGACGTGCCTGCGACGATTGCTCGCGTGAGTGCGACGGGCGTGACGGTCATCGGTAATCTGGCGGATCATGCAACGGGCAAATTGTTCGCGCCGGCATCGACCCGCCTTCGCCTCGGTCGAGCGGATATCGTGATCGCCGGAGTGACGACCGATATTCTGGCGCAATATCGCGCCGAAGTGCGGCCCACACTCGAGCTGGCGGCGCCCGCGACTTGGGCGCGGGAAAAATTTCCCGAGTTACTGGCGGCAGCGCCGGTGAGAGTAGTGCTGAGTCACGCCGGTTTGCGACTCGACCGCGGGATGTTTCCGTTTGTGCCGGACGGAACGTTATTCGCGGGCGCTCACGATCACACGCAGTTCACAATGCGAATGGGGCGCACGATGTATTTTCATTCGGGTTCCTGGAGCAGCCACCTGTCGGTCATTCGCCTGAAACTGGAAAAGGACGGTCCGTCGTGGGAAATTGAACAACCGGCGATTCGTGACAGCGATCCTGCCGATGCGGAACTCGCGGCGTTGATTCGCGAAACAAAAAAAACACATCTGACTGCGGAAGATGTGAAGGCGGTCGGAGTGAGCCCGAAAGAACTCACGCGCACAGAAGCCGCCGCTTACGTTGTGCGTGCGGTGCGGCAGGCAGCGAATGCGGACGCGGCGTTTATTGGTAACACAACGTTTGGTGACGGATTGCCAGCGGGTGCGGTGAGTCGCGTCGCGCTGGACGCGTGCGTGCGTTTTGACGGCACGATCTGGGTCGGGGAGATCAATGGGGCGCGGCTGCGGGCGTTGATGCGCGAGGCTAACCAAGGACCGGATACGCCGTTCGACGAACGGCAAGGCGAGTTTCACTACGCTGACGGGCCGGTGGAAATTGTGGCCGACCGTACGTATCGGATCGCGACAAACGATTGGGGCGTGCGGAACCGCGAGCGCTATTTCGGTGCGGAAGAAATTACGTTTTCAGAAAAGCCCGGGCTGCGACTCAAAGCGGTGGTGGCGGCGGCGCTGGCGTCTGGAGGAGCAACCGAGAAAGAGTGAGGCGAGATGCAGGGGTCCTTCATTGGGTAAATGAACGATGGCGGCGGTCAGCCGCTCGCTTTGCGGAACGAGATGAGTTTGCTGAGGACGTTGTTCTCACGTATGGCGAAATCGCTCGGTAAATTTTTTTCTACGCTTGTGCTGCTGGCGATGACCGCTGGCCAGATACCGCGCGCTGGCGCCGCAGATGAGCCGTCGGTCGATCAACTTTACGAGACGGGCAAAGCGCTCTTCGAACAATTCGCACCGGAAGAAATCAAGCAGCAGTACGAGTTCCCCTCGAAGGAGGAATGGGATAAATTTGCCGCACGTTTTCAGCACGCTCTTGAGAGCAACAATCTCAATGAGCTGTCGGCCTACGAAAAAGAAGCGCGCGGCGCATTGGTGGCGCTGCGCGCGCTTCCCGGCTACGAAGATTACGCCGACTGGTTGCAGGAACGGATCGATTACGTGGAAGCGGCCAAACAAATTTCGGCTGCTCCACCCGTGGTATTGCCAAGTCCGAAGCCCGGAGGGTCGACCGTTTCGTCCGAGACCTTGGTGCCGAGCTACGGAGTGTGGTTGCAACGGATTCGGTCGCGGCCGCTGCCGAGTCGGGCAAACCAGTTGATGCCGACGTTGCGCGCGGCGTTCGTCGCGGAAGGCGTGCCGGCAGAAGTGGCGTGGATTGCCGAAACAGAATCGACTCTTAATCCCGAAGCTCGCAGCCCATCGGGGGCGAAGGGGCTCTTTCAGTTTATGCCGGAGACGGCGAAGGGACTCGGCTTGAGTACCTTCCTGCCGGACGAACGAACCGATGCGGAGAAGTCGGCGCGAGCGGCGGCGCGCTATTTGCGTTCGCTGCATCAGAAATTTGGTGACTGGCCGCTGGCTTTCGCCGCGTACAATGCGGGCGAGGGACGCGTGAGCCGATTGTTGAAACAACGCGAGACCTCGACGTTTGCGAGCATCGCGTCCGCGTTGCCGTCAGAGACGCGGATGTACGTTCCGAAGGTGTGTGCGACGATTGCAGTCCGCGCGGGTGTCTCTCCGGAAAAGCTGCCGTTGCCGCGCGCGGCTGAGGGCTAAGTAGAAAGCTGTGAGGTGGCGCGCTCGCCGCGAAACTCTGGACGAACTCCGAACGTAGCGCGGCGAGCGCGCTACCTACGGAAACCTCGGAGCATCGGACCGCGCCGTAACCGGCGCGGCCACGGGAATCGCGGTGCTTGTCGATAGGGTGCGCGGCCGGGAAACACGCAGCTCTCTGGCTTGCGACCAAGGCCGATCGCGGATCATTTCGCTTCTTACGCGATGTCGATTGTCCCTGATATTTCCACGGTTGTCCTCTTTGAACCCGAATGGCGTTCACGGCGCTCGGAGCACGAGATGCGGGTGCGCGCGTGGACCGATCCGCATCAAGCGCGCGCGTCGCGTGGCGAGAAGCATCCGGTCTATGATTTTCTTTTCAGCTATTACGCGTTTCGGCCGGCGTGGTTGCGTCGTTGGCATCCGGGGCCCGATGTGGCGCTCGCGGGTGAAGGTGCGCGGGAGTTTTTGCGCTGCCCGGGTTATCGAGAAATCGCCGGAGGCAAGAACGGTACTCCCCCGCCGCCCTTGTTCGACGTCGGCCCGCCGCTCGTGGCGCTCGACCTCGCAGCGCTTCTATCGAAACGAAAAGAATTCGTCGCGTGGCTCCGCGACCTGCTCGTTGCGATGAGCGAGCGGCCGGCGTTCTTTGGCTGCTACGGACTGCACGAATGGGCGATGGTGTATCGACAAACGCCGGACGAAGTCCGGCACAATACCTATCCGCTTCGGTTTCCCGCGGACGAGCTCGCGCGGATCGTGGAGCGCAGTGCGATCTGTTGTTCGCATTTTGATGCGTTTCGTTTTTTCACGACGCCGGCGCGCTCCATGAACAAGCTGCAACCGGCGCGCGAAGATGCGCAGCGCGTCGAGCAACGCGGCTGTCTTCATGCGAATATGGATCTCTACAAGTGGGCGTTCAAACTCGCGCCGTTCACGCCTTCCGAGTTGGTCGCCGACTGTTTTGAGCTCGCGCGTGATATCCGCGAAATCGATATGCGGGCGAGCCCTTATGATTTGAGCTCGCTCGGCTTCGAACCGATCGCGATCGAAACGCCCGAAGGTCGCGCGGAGTACGAACGCCACCAGCGTACTTTCGCTTTGCGCGGCGAACCATTACGAGAGAAACTCATCGCGCTTTGCGCGCGCTTGCTCATCGGTTGAGGCCCGTGGCGCGCCGGCGGAAATATTACTTTCGGTCGCTTGCACCGATGCCAGTTCCATTGCTGGAACGAGGGTGACTCAGCTGCTGCCTAATTTTTCCAACGCCAACGCAGCTGCGCTCGTGCGGTTTTCCACGCCGAGTTTGGCGAAGGTCGCTTCGAGGTGCTTTTTCACCGTTGTAAGGCCGATATCCAAAATCGTCGCGATCTCCGGATTCGTTTTGCCCTGCGCCACCCAAAGGAGAATTTCCGCTTCGCGGGGCGTCAGTCCGAGCGATTCCAGTTGAGCCGACGTCGCTTCTGCGGCTGAAGCGCGACGACGCACGGATGCTTCATGACGGCGCAACCGGGCTTGTACCGAGGAAATGAATTCAACCGGATCGACTGGCTTCACCAAATAGTCATCCGCGCCAAGATCCATACCGGTGCGGACGTCACCACGTTCACTCCAGCCCGTGAGGAAAATAAACGGCAGGTGAGCGGTCCGCGGTTCTCCGCGCAACGTTTCCAGAACGCGATGCCCGTTCATTTCTGGCATCGTGATATCACACACGACGAGATCCGGGTTTTCTTTCCGGGCAAGCTCGACCCCTTCGCGGCCATTCCGCGCTTCGATCACCGTAAAACCTTCGAGGCTCAGCAAAGCGGCAAACTGCTTCCGGAGTTTTGCTTCATCATCGATAACCAGAATGCGCTTCACGGCGGGAACGCTGAACGGCGTCTTTCACGAAGTAAAGAGACCAACATGGTCTGGTTCACGATTTTACTGCCCGATGCGTTCATTCAAATTTCCACCAGAGATATCCGCCTTCTCGCCAAGGCTGGAGGAGCCTGGGTCAACCGGCCCATCTCCGGCCGGCCCATACCGCTGCGGGCGATTTTTTGGCAACATGGACCCTTCAAATTCCAATCGTCATGAAAACAATCTTGATCCTCTCCTCTGCGGTCGCCTACGCCGCAGCCTTTGTATTCCCAGTGAGCGCCGAAATTTGCGCGTCACTTTCCTTCGTGGCCAGTTTGGCCCTCGTCTTCACCACCGACTACGGCCGGCGCTCGAAGCCTCTCCTCAGCCAGCCTGTCCCGGGCCGCTCACGTGAGTCGCTTCGCCTCGCCGCCTGAGTCACTTTCGGCAGCCTGTTTCGAGTCACGCATGACTTCACGCGATATCACGCTCGTCAAAGAATCCTTCCGTAAACTGGCTCCGATTGCTGATCAGGCAGCCGCGCTGTTCTATGCGCGGCTGTTCGAACTCGATCCTTCACTGCGCCATCTGTTTCACAACGACATGGAAGCGCAGGAAAAAAAACTCATGCAGATGATCGGTGTGGCGGTCGAATCACTCGACCGGATCGAGGCGCTGGTGCCCTTGCTCGGGCAGCTCGGCGCCCGCCACGTCGGTTATGGAGTCCGGGACGAGCACTATGCCACCGTGGGCACCGCTCTCCTTTGGGCGCTGGAAAAAAGCTTGGGCCGGGAATTTACCTCTGACGTAAAATCAGCGTGGTCTGAAACCTACGCCTTAATTGCCACCACAATGACGGCCGGTGCCCGCGCTGCGGCGCCCGTCGCTTAAACAAAGCTTATGAATTCTGAAATTGGCCTCCATGGCATCTCCGGCGTCATCTGTGCCGCATCGCTCGGCGCAACGCTGGCGTGTCTGCTCGTTACGTGGATCAACCACCTCTCTTGCGGTGTGAAGAAACGGTTCGTCCGAGTCGGATTTCCGCTGAGCACACCGCGACGGTCATCTCGTCGTCGGTCCGTTTCGACGGGCCATCCGATTTTTCGGTGAACGACGGTGCGTCTCACGATCAACCCTGAGGGCGCATATCAATCCGTACCACAGCGGGGCTGCTTCACGCCATGGCATCGGTGGTGCCGTGACGAGGGCGTCGGAGCTCGATTCACCGTTGCCTGCCGGCTGTTCCCATCTATGGGGTTAGCGCTTTTATTAGCGTGATGCCTCATTCGGATTCGCCCTTCTCTTCGAGTTCACCCGCCAGCGCAGGCGAACTCGCGCGCGTACGTGAGGCGTTGCGGATCAGCGAAGCGAGCCGACGGGAATCGCAGCTCTATTTTGAAAAAAGTTTTCACGCGAGCCCAGCCCTCATGACCATTGCGCAGGTTGCCGATGGCCGACTTATCGAGGTGAACCCGGCTTTCCTCCGCAGCTCGGGGTTTACGCGAGAGGAAGTTATCGGTCGGTCCACCTTGGATCTCGGACTGTGGGCACGTCCATCGGAACGGGACGATTTTTTGAGGCGCATGCAACAGATGGGCAGCGTGCGGGATTTCGAAGCCAACTTCCGCGCGAAATCGGGCGAGATCCATTCGCTATTGCTCAATGCAGACCTGCTGGAAATCGGCGGTCCGACTTGCATGCTGACCGTCGCGATCGACATCTCCGAGCGCCGTCGACGCGAACAAGTAAGAGATGCGACTTTCGGAATTTCTCGCGCCCTGCTCGCTGGTGGTGACCTTTCCGCGCTCTTTACCGAAGTGCATCGGATCATCGGCGGGCTCATGCCCGCGCGAAATTTCTACATCGCGCTCCTCAGTTCCGACGGCCGCGAATTGGCGTTTCCCTATTTTGTCGACGAGATTGTCCCGCCGCCACCGCCACGGCCCCTCGCGAATGGATTTACTGAATACATCCTCGCCACCGGCCGCTCGGTCATCGCCAACGCCAGCGAGCTGCCCGGCATGTTGAGTTCGCGTGGGGTTTATCATCCGCTCGACCGACCGGCGGCTCAGCGGTTGGGAGCGCCTCTGATGCTCGGTGGGCGAGCCGTCGGTGTGATCGCGCTGCAGGACTACAATAATCCGCGCGCCTTTGACGAAGACGATCTTCACTTGCTCAACTTCGTGGCGGAGCAAACCGCGGTTGCTTTCCAACGCCGGCAGGCCGAGGACGCACTCAAAGCCGCGGAGGGACGGTATCGTGGAATTTTCGAGAATGCGCTCGAGGGACTCTATGTGTCTTCGCCGTCGGGTAAATTCATCAGTGCGAATCCGACGCTCGCCCGTATGCTCGGATACGCATCCACCGCGGAACTCCTGACTGATATCAACGATATCGGCCGGCAAATTTACGTCGCACCGGGTCGTCGCGCTGAGTTTTTTACTCTCATTCAAAGTGGCGACGAGGTCACTGACTTTGAATCCGAGATTCTGCGGCGAGACGGTACGAAGCTCTGGATTTCCGAGTCGGTTCGAGTCGTGCGCAACTCGTCCGGCGAAGTCGATCACTTCGAAGGCGTGGCGATCGACGTCACGCTTCGACGGGAAACTGCGGCTGCGTTGCAGCGCGCTAAAGAAGCCGCGGATGCGGCCAGCCGTGCAAAGAGTTATTTTCTGGCCAGCGTCAGTCACGAACTGCGCACACCGCTGAATGGGATTCTCGGATACACCCAGATTTTGCGCCGTGATCCCGTGCTCGGTGAGAAACAGCAGGAAGGCATCCGGGCGATTCATGAGTCAGCGGATCATCTGCTGGCGCTGATCAACGACGTCCTGGATCTTTCGAAAATCGAGGCGGGACGAATCGATTTGAATCCCGCGGATTTCGATCTCGTCGCGTTCGCGGAAGGCGTGGAGCGGG
The DNA here is from genome assembly GCA_967755055.1 of uncultured bacterium. Classification (GTDB taxonomy): domain Bacteria; phylum Verrucomicrobiota; class Verrucomicrobiia; order Opitutales; family Opitutaceae; genus Opitutus. The sequence continues at coordinate 2,994 of CBRAFL010000157.1, read as the reverse complement.
TGTTTGTGCCGCGTGCGTTCGACAAGGGAATTTTGTTGAGGACGGCCCTCGAGTCCAATCTCCCGCGCTGGGTGCGGGGAGATGAACAGCGGCTGCGACAAATCGTGTACAACCTCGTGGCCAACGCCGTGAAGTTTACCAGTCATGGCGGAGTTGTTTTTTCGGTGAAGAGCGAGCCCGGGGAAATCATCCGTTTTTCCGTGAGCGATAGCGGACCGGGAATAGCCCCGGAAGATGTCGTAAAATTATTTGAGCCCTTTTCACAGGTCGGAAAGCACACCGGCACGGGCACGGGACTGGGCCTGGCGATCAGTCGGAGTCTGGTTGAGCGCATGAAAGGCCGCCTGCACGTGGAGAGTAATCCCGGCTGGGGCAGTCGGTTTTGGTTCGACGTGGTCTTACCGACGGCGAGTGGCTTGTTTTCGCCGGAGGTTTCGGCGGCCGTCACCGGACGCCGCGCCACGGGTTATGAAGGTCCACGTCGCCGCGTGTTGATTGTCGATGATAGTGCGACCAATCGCGCGGTGCTGGTGGAGATGCTCGCGCAATTGGATTTCGCGATTGCCGAGGCGGCGGATGGTGTCGCTGGGTTGGCCGAAGCGGAGAGTTTTCGGCCGGATCTTGTTTTGCTCGATCTGCGTTTGCCAGGGATCGACGGCTTGGAAGTGACGCGGCGGTTACGAGCGGGGCCCATGAGCGCGGCGCTGCGGATTGTGGCGGTGTCGGCGAGCGCCTATGACGTGGATCGCAGCGAGTGCATTGCGGCGGGTTGCGACGCATTTCTCGCAAAGCCTTTTCGCGAAGAAGAACTGTGGGCAATGATCCAACGCGTACTTGGAATCACGTGGCGCTATTTTGATTCAGACGACACGCGTCCATCCGTTTCGGCGAAAATGGAAGTGCCTTCGCAAGATGAGGCCATGGCAATTTACGATCTCGCGGCCAAGGGTGACGTAGTTGCCATTCGGGCGCGGGCGGAAGCGTTGGTGCGCCTTGATGCAAAGTATGAACCGTTCGCGCAGAGCGTCCTCGACCTCGCTGGGCGCTTTAAAATGAAAGCGATTCGACAATTTATCATGCGGCAGCTGTCGGATAAACCCGAAGCATCCGCTTAGCTCTCGCGGTGCTCCTGAATTTTCTGTGACCTGAATCTTTATCGATGTCTGAGACCATTCTAATTGTTGACGATACGCCGGCAAATCTAGGCGTGCTGGTGGAAACGCTCGGGGTTGCTGGCTATCAGCTGATGGTCGCGGAGGATGGTGAAGAAGCACTCGCGCAGACCGTGCAACGACAGCCCGACCTCATCCTGCTCGATGTGATGATGCCAGGACTCGACGGTTTCGAAACGTGTCGGCGGTTCAAAGCTCGCGCAGAGACACGTGATATTCCGGTGCTGTTCATGACGGCGCTCACTGAATCTTCGGACAAGGTGAAGGCATTTGCGGCCGGTGCGGTTGACTACATCGCAAAACCGATCGAGCACGAAGAAGCGCTGGCGCGCGTGCGCACGCATCTGGCGATTCGCCGATTGCAGCGCGAGCTCCACGAGCAGATCGCATTGAAACAGCGGTTCATGAAGATCGCCGGGCACGATCTGCGGAATCCACTTTTTTTGATCCTGCTCGCAACAGAACTTGCGCGGAGGCAGAGCGGAATTCCGCCGAAGGTGGTGCGTTTCCTCGAAAACATCGAAGAGTCTGCGGCGCACATTCGTCGAATCATCGATACGTTTCTTGAAATCCGTCCGGTGTCCGCCAGCCCGCAAAACACGGGCGGAGTCGATTTGGGACTGCTCGGTGCCGCGGTGGTGCGCCAGCATGAGTATGCCGCTGAGACCAAGAAAATCCGCCTCACGCTGGAAAGCGCGGAGATGCTTCAGCTCGTCCGATGCGAAGCCGCTCTCGCCTATCAGGCCTTTTCGAATTTCATCAGCAACGCGCTGAAGTTCACGCCCGATGGTGGGCAGGTGACATTACGGATACGGATGGCGGACCACTCGGTGCGTGTGGAAGTACAGGATTCCGGTCCCGGCATTCCGTTGAAGGAGCGCGATCATCTTTTTCGTAAACCGGGACGACTCTCACCGCGTCCGACGGCGGGCGAAGAAAGCACCGGGCACGGCCTGACCATCGTGAAGCAGCTCGTGGAAGCTCACGGAGGACGGGTTGGCGCAGAATTTCCAGCGGAAAGTGGCAGTGTATTTTGGTTCGAGTTGCCGGCGGTGGGCTGAGCGATCCGCCGGACGCGAGCGAACGTTTTAACTTCGCCCGCGGACGGACTCGCTTTGGTCGGCATTGCGCCTAAAGTCTGGGCATGGAAGGTGTCGAGCACGCGCACCAACAGCCGCCCACTCAAAAAAAACCGCAATTTCCGATCAATGCCGGCCTGAGAAGGTATCTCGCCCACTACCGGCGCGAACGGGAACTGCCGGTCAGTTATTCCCAGTTGATCGATTTTCATGAAGCGATCCCGCTGACGGATGCGGAAGGTCGACCCACCCTTTGGGACAGCGTCATTTACCGGGCGGACGAGATGCCGGCGCTGTACGAAGGATTAAAGCGGATCTACGCGCTGCTGAAAGTGGACGGCGATTTTTCCGTGGTGGAACATCTTTATGTGGACCGTGTGGATTTTTGCAGCTTCGGGAATTCCACACCGTTTCGGATCCGGATCGTTAACGCCTACAACGACAATCAGGATTATTTCTATATCAAGAAAGCGGATGCTTCACGCGTGTATGGACTGGAGCTCGAACATCTGTTGTCACCCAACCGGCTGAATTTTCTCACAAGTGGCACCACGCTCGTGGAAGAGCATATCGTGGGAATTCCGGGGGATGTTTTTATTTCCGACTGGCTCGACGACAAAAGTCTCCGACCAGTGCGGGTGGCCAAAGAGATGGTGAAATTCAACGAGCGCTGCTTCATGCGGTTGCTCGGCGATATGCGTTCTTACAATTACGTTGTGGTCATCACGCCCGACTTCGAAGGA
>CBRAFL010000156.1:0-12431 GCA_967755055.1 uncultured bacterium | reverse complement strand
GCCACGCCAGATGAAGCAAACCCTCGACGAGTTGAGCGTCCTGAGCGTGATCTTCAAGATGGAGGATTTTCATGCCACGGTTCGCCGAGGTCTGAAGTGAGCGGACATTTTTTCCGCCTGGAAACGCTCAGACAGTCCGTGGGGAATTCAACAGCACGCCCGCGGCAAGGCAACCGGCAACTGGATTGCGGCACGTTTGATCATCTACAAGGTAGTCCGACTACGAATGCTTGGATAACGGCGTGGTCGGGCTGCAGAGAGAAGCCGGCGAACACTGTATCGAGTGCTGCGCTGCGATTAGAAAAGATCGAACTTGGCGGCGTTGCCGTTTTGGGTTGGGTGATATCGAGAAAGAACTGATGGCAAAAAACGAAAAGAGGGCTGATTCGCACTCTCGCTGAGAGTTAGAGGAAATAGTGACGGCGGGACATTCGCTCGGAAATCACCTGAAGACGACGAGAGCGTGTTCGAAGCTTTCGTCGGCTGAGTTTAAATCAGATTTCGACGCTTGCTCTGCGCTGGTGGAGCGCGCGGGCAAACCGAAGGTCTTTCGCCCTGCATCTGACTTCGGTACAAGAGAGCAAATCGTGTACGCCAAAAGCAAAGGTTACCAAGCGGTGATGGGTACGGTCTTTCCGATGGATCATGTGATTTCCGATTCGGACTGGCTTGTTCGCATCTCGCGTTGGCTGGCGGTGCGTGGAGGAATTTTGATTCTTCACGATGGAGCGGTTCGCGGCCACACCACAGCTGAAGTTCTCGATCGATTGCTGCCGGAGCTGAAGGCGGCCGGTTATATTTTCGGGCGGCTCGATGAAGGGCCGGTAAACCTCACCCAAGGTCTGTCTCCGAAATGCTCGGAGGGAGGAAACCGCTAATGGGATCAGCCAATGGGCAGATCCTCATATCACCCCGGCGGCTGATCGCCTCCGGAGTAGGTGGTGGGGTCCGCTGATCGCAGACCGCGATTACCGGGCGCCAATCACCTCACAGCGTGGTCGATTAGAAGGCGATTATGTCAAAACCGTTTTCAGCGCTTTTCCGAGATCGGCGATGCGGTAGGGCTTGGTCAGGAATCCGCTGAAGCCTTCGTCGAGGAATCGGCGCGCCATCGCGTCGTTTTCGTAGCCCGTGGAAATGATCGCGCGTACTTCCGGGTCGAAATCGCGCAGTGCCTTGAAACATTCCTCGCCGCCCATGCCGCCGACTACGGTGATGTCCAGGATCACGGCATCGTACGGGCGGCCAATGTTGAAGTAGCGTTTGTAGAGTTGAATCGCCTCGGCGCCATCCTTCGTCACGTCGAACTTGTAGTCCAGACTTTGGAGCATTGTTCCGGTAAGCGCCGTGATTTTCGGGTCGTCATCCATAAAAAGGATACGGCCGGTGCGGAAACGTAACGAGGGGGTTTTCTGCGATTGCGGTTGGAGCGGTGCGTCGGCTCGTGGCAGAAAGATCGTGAAGGCCGAACCTTCGCCGGGCGTTGAGACCATTCCGATCTGGCCGCCGTGTTTGCGAACGATGGATAACGCCGTGGCAAGGCCGAGGCCCGTGCCGTGTTTGCGCGTGGTGAAAAACGGATCGAAGATTTTTTCCTGGTTTTCGGGAGCGACGCCGCTGGCATTATCCCTCACTTCAAATTCCACATACGCGCCAGCCGCCAACGGAGGGATTTGATCCGCAGCCAACGTGGTGTTCGCCGCCCGCAAGTGGACGCGTGCACGGTGCGGCGGACCGGGCATGGCTTGCAGCGCGTTAAGGATGAGATTTTGAAAAACCTGCGCGATCTGCAATCGGTCCACGCGAACGGGTTCGGTGCCCTCCGCGACTTCGACCGTGATTTCCGCATCTGAACCGGCCGCGGCTAGTTTAATCGACGCGTGGAGAACTTCATCGGCCGTCATCACGGAATGCGCGCCTGATCCGCCCTTCGCGAAGGCCAGGAGTTGTTTCGTTAATCCCCGGGCGGAGAGACAGGCTTTCTCGCTTTCTTCAAGGGCGGAGGGGTCTTGATTGTCCTTCGCCAACGAAACGCCTCCGAGAATCGTGGTCAGAAGATCGTTGAAATCGTGCGCGATACCGCCCGCTACGACGCCGAGGGATTCCAGTCGATTGGCTTTGAGCAATTCTTCCGGCGTCAGACTGATTTCCGCCGGATCGCGAAAGATAATGATCACGCCCTCGAGGCGGTGGTTCGCATCGCGGCAGGTGCGGGCCGTCCAGACGATGGGGTGCGGCGGTTCGCCTGCTGCGCCCGGTGGAAGAGCGGCGTCGGTGATCAGTGGAAGCGGTTCGGTCTCTGAGAGCGCGCGGGTGAACGGATCATCGGAAGGCTGCCCGGTTTCGCGCTGAACGAGCCGGAAGACTTGCGCGGCAAGCTGGTCGCGGACGTCTTCGACCTTCACTCGCAGCAAGCGACAGGCCGCGGGATTAATAGTGAGGATTTTTCCCTCGGCATTCGTTATGAGAATACCTTCAGCGAGTGCCGCGAACGTCACCTGCATGAGAGCGGGGACGGAACTGCTCGAGCCGGTCGCGGGCGCCGCGCAGATGAAACCGACCACGCGTGCCAGTTCACGTTTCCGCGTGAGGGTGCGGTGCAGTCCGAGGAGGACGGGGACTCGTCGTCCGTCTTTCCCGACCAGAAGCTCGGGGCCGACGACGGTCGTTTGACCGGGCGCTCGCAACTGTATCCAGTTTTCGACTCCGCCCGCTTGTTCGTCAGTAGGCAGAGTGGAAGAAAACGTGGCGAGGTCGTTGCTGAGTTCGTTCTCGCGATAGCCGAGGAGCGTTTTCCAGCCTGGGGAAAACCAGAATGTTTTCGTGGCGAAGTTCAGGTCGAAGGCGCCAAGCAGTCCAGTGCCGCTGAGCTGCTCCATCCGCTCGTCGTTGGCGAGGCTCGCTTCTTCGATTTCTTTGCGCTCGGAGACATCGAGATGCAGGCCGATGACGCGTTCGACTTTTCCGGTGTCCGAGAGAAGTTGCACTCCCACACACTGCACCCAAAGCCAATGGCCGGTGCGATGTCGCATCCGAAATTCCACGTTGAAGGGGCGGGGACTGGGGGTGGTTTTTTTCCCAATCTGGTCAGGTGCAGCCGCGGAATCGTCGGGATGAATCAGATCGCGCCACGCTTCGATGGTGTCGGGAAACTCCTCGTCGATGTAGCCGAGCATTCTCTTCCAGGTAGGCGAATAGGTCGCCTTGCCTGTCTTCACGTTGAGCTCGGAAAATCCAACTGCTCCGTGATGGCGAAGCGGCTCGAGACTGGCCTCTGTCAGAGTCGTTGTGGCTGCGCGCGTTTCCAGCGGATGCAACGTGGCGAGGTAGATGATGTCAGAAAGTTTTTCGACTCTGACGCGCACCGGTGGCGGACTTTTTTCTTGCGAAGCCGACGAGTCGTTACCGCCGTGTCGCGGGGTGAGCGTTATCTCCTGGTCGAGGAGGTTGAGCAGGATCTTATACCAGAGTTCCGGGTCGGGTTCGCCGGTGTGGGCAGTCGACTCCGCGGCGAACAGGTTGAAGAAAAATTCGCCCGTCAGCGCGCCCGGTGCGACCTGCCACAGCGCATGCGCGGCGCTGTTCGCGTGCGTGATGCGCCCGGCCTGGTGGACGAGGATGACAGCGGGAAAATCCGGTGCCGCCGGGCGGGCGGGCGTTAACGAGGAAGTTGGAAGCGAATCACTCAACGATTTTTTTCGTCCAGCCAGCGGTTCACGCGGCCGGATAGAAAATTGATATATGCGGGTTGATCGTTCAAGCAGGGGATTTGCTCGAATGATTCACCGCCAGCGCTGACGAATGTTTCCTTACCCTGGCCGCGGATCTCCTCGAGCGTTTCGAGACAGTCGGCGACGAACGCGGGGCAGAGAACCAGCAGGCGTTTCTTGCCTTCGTTGGGCAGCCGTTTGAATTCGAAATCGGTGAACGGCGTGAGCCAAGGTTCGCCGGCGAGACGCGATTGAAACGAAACGGAATATCGTTCCGCGGAAAGTCCGGCTCGGGCGACGAGCGCGCGCGTGGTGGCGAGGACTTGGGCGCGGTAGCACGTGGCGTGAACCGGCGAGCATGTGGTGCAGCAATCGGCAACCGTGAGGCAATGAGCTTTCGAGGAATCGGCTTTCCGCAAATGTCGCTGCGGAATCCCATGATAACTGAAGAGCAGGTGATCGTGCGGCTTTGCAAGATACGGAGCCGTCACGGTGTACAACGCTTCGATGTAATCGGCGTCGGCGAAAAATGGCTGGACGCTGCTAATACGGAGCCGTGGTGCGAGGCGCGCCGCCTCTTCGTAGACCTTAACGACAACAGTCTCCCAGGAAGACATCGCGTAGTGCGGATATTGCGGGAACAGGAGAACATCTTCGATGCCGTCCGCGGCGAGTTGGGCGATCACCGAGGCGATGGACGGCTGGCCGTAACGCATTGCCAGATACACGGGAGTGGACGCGCCCAGCTGCGCGGCAAGTTTATCGCGCACGCTGCGCGACGTGACGATCAAGGGTGAGCCCTGGTCCGTCCAAACTTCCTTGTAAGCGTGCGCGGATTTTTTTGGCCGGGTACGAAGGATAATGCCTTCGAGGAGGAGCCAGCGGGCGGCGGCCGGGACATCGAGGACGCGTTCGTCGCCGAGAAATTCCCGGAGATAGTTCCGAACATCCGCCACTGAAGTGGAGTCGGGTGAACCCAGATTGACGAGGAGGACCGCGCGTTTTGCCATCGCGGAGATTGGTCGGGGGAACACCGATAATGTCAAACGAGGTTCTGACCATCGGAGGTTCGGGTTTGAAATTGTGGGAGAGGCTCCACGCCCGACGAGTGGCTGCCGATTTCGTCGGGACGTAAAGCCTCGTGCACAGGCTAGGCATGAGCGGATTTTTCTCTGACTCCATCTGCCACGCGTGCTTGCATCGGGAGCGGTACAAAGACTTGGCAAGATTAAGGTGAAAAGTAATGTCGCCAAAGTTGGCCGGCTTCTACCTCTCTTGATTTCCCCAATCCGTGATACTCGCATGACGGTGCGCGTCTGCTCGTCGAGCAAGCGGGATCGATTTCCGATCCGGCCATCCGACGAAACTTTGCCTGGCGGATTGGCATTATTTCTCGTGCCGACGATTATGTCTGCCGGAAGTCCGCACCCCATCGCGCTGGTTGAACTCGGCTGGTGGCCGATGGGTGCGTTGATCGTCGCGGTCGGAGTGGCGGTGGGTTTGGTGGGCCGGCGGGCGCGGAGTTCAAACGGTGCTGAGGCGAAACGACAGGCGTCGTTGTTAAAAGCGACCGAGGGTCTTTTGTGGGATGTCACCGTGGAGCGGATCGGTCAGGACTGGCAGGGCCGGTGTTCGGTCGAGGCCACGGCTTTGGCGGAGCGACTTTTCGAAGGCAGGTCAGCACCGCAAGGGGTGGATTGGTGGAGCGAGTTTGATGTTCCGGATCGGGAAGAACTGGTGGCGCGCCGTCGAGTGGCACTCGGGCAGGGCTCGGCGGGCTACGACCAACAGTTTCAACTGCGGAAAGCGGGTCGGATTTTCTGGATACGCGAAAGCATTTCAATCGCGGCACTCGGATCGAACCGATTCCGGCTCACTGGCCTCGCGACGGATGTCACGGCGCAGCGGGCTCAGGATGAATCAAAACGGGCAAGCGAGGCACAGTTGCAGCGAGTGATGGATATGGCTGACTTCCTCCTGTGGCATGCGCGGGTGAGCGAGACGGAAAGAGGCGATCTGCACTGGGAGTTGGAACTGCCGGGCTCGAGTCTTTATCGGAAGATTTTCGGTCGCGATCCAGTCGCACCGGTTGTATTGCCGTGGAATGAGATTGTGACGCCGGAGACGTACCAGGAAATGGTGATGCGGGCGCACCGTTTCATCAGGAGTGGGGCGGGGAATTACGATCAGGAGATCCGCGGACATCGGGGCGAACAGTTTTTTTGGTTACACGAGCAAGCGACGATTCGGCGGGTGGGACCGAAGGAATGGCAGCTGGTGGGAATCGTCACGGATGTGACGACGCGGCATCAAGCCGAGGAGGCGCGCCAGGCGAGCGAGCGGGCGTTGCGGGAAATTTTGGAGCGAGCTGATTGCATGCTTTGGCGGGCGACGGTGGTGCGGGATGGAGCCACGCTGCATTGGAAACATTTTGATGTGCCGGCTTCGCGCTTGTGCGGATTATTGCTCGGTACGGACATGACCTCCCGTGCGGATCGACTCTGGGATAAGTTCGAGATCCCGGACATGGATGAAATGAACGTGCGCAGTGAACGCGCGGTCCTGTCGGGAAGTGCGGGCTACGAGCAACAATTTCGCGCGATTCGAGAGGGCCGTCTGTTCTGGTTGCATGAACGGGTGAGCATTCTTTCGGTGAGCTCTGATGAGTGGCGACTGGTCGGCGTCATCACTGATATTACGCAGCGGCGCGAGGCGATGGAGGCGCAGCGTGCGAGTGAAGTGCGACTGGAAGAACTGCTTCGTCGCGTGGATTGCATGATCTGGCAGGGCCACGTCACGCAGAGCGCGGATGGTGAGTTGCAGTGGCAGTTGTACATTCCGCGTTCGCATCTTCACCGGCGGATCTTCGGTCGAGATCCCGATGGGTTGGGATTCGAATGGAGCAAAATCGGTGTGCCCGAGGATGCGGAAATGAAGGCGCTGGCGCGGACCGCGATGTTGAATGACCAGTCCGGATACGAGCAAGTGTTTCACATTCCCAAACCCGAGGGCGATATCTGGGTGACGGAACAAGTAACATTCAGCCGCGTGGCTCCGGATCACTGGGAAGCGGTCGGCGTGATCACAGATATCACCGCGCGACATGAGGCGGAGGAAGCGAAACGAAAGACTGAGGCGCAGTTGAAACAGATTCTGGAACTGGCCGAGTGCATGGTGTGGGAAGCGACTGTTACCGAACAGTCGGACGGAACGATGGACTGGGAGTTCTATACGGCGCGATCGGTGCTTTATCGACGGATCTTTGGCGAAGACACCGAGGAGGTCCGCTTGCGTTGGAGCAAACTCAACGTGCCTGAGTTCCAGGAGATGCAGCAGCGGTCACAAGCGGCGATTCGGGCCCGTGCATCCGGGTACGAGCAAGAGTTTCGCGTGGTGCTTTCTGAACGTGTAATCTGGTTGCACGAAGTCGTGACCATCCTGCAGATCCAGCCGGGGCAGTCGCGTCTCATCGGCGTGCTCACCGACATCACGGCGCAGCGCGAGGCGCAGGAAGCGCGGAAAGTCAGTGAAGCGCAGGTGGAGCAGATGCTGGCGACGGTGGAATGTCTGTTGTGGCAGGCGCGGGTGTTTGAGGTTTCGCCCGGACAGTTGCGATGGATGGTGTTCGTCCCGCGCTCACGACTCTATCGCGAAATCTTTGGGCGAGATCCGGGGCAACCGGCGCGGCTGCAGTGGCCCGATGTGGTGGACGAGGAGACCAACACCGAAATCGACGCGCGAGCGCTTAAGAATATTTTGTCGGGCTCGGCAGGTTACGAGCAGGAGTTTCGTGCCCAGCGCGACGGGCGAGGTTTCTGGTTGCACGAGCAGGTTTCGATCGCACGACTCGGGCCCGGGGAATGGAAGCTGGTGGGCGTGATTACGGACATGACGGCCCGCCGTGAAGCTGAGGAGGCGATGCGCGCTTCCGAGCTGCGTTACCGGACGCTCTATCAGCATGTGCCGATGGCCATCATCGAGGGAGACTTCACGGAGGTGGGGGCCTGGCTCGCAGAATTGCGCGCGTCGGGAGTCATGGATCTTGTCGCGAAACTCGAGTCGGAGCCGCTGCAGCTGTTGCAGGCGGCAGCGCGGATGCGATTCGTGGACTGCAATGCGACGGCGATGACGATGTTGCGGGCGAAAACCAAAAGCGATTTTCGCCGACGTCGTGGTGTGCTCTCGACGGCGGGCGCAATGGACATGGTCAAGGCGGCGCTGTTGGCAATTTGGGAGGGGCGCAACACGCTCCAGGCGGAATTCGAAATGCGTGATTTCGCGGGACAGCTTCACGACATGCACGTGCGTTGGTGGATGGAAGCGCAGGATGGGCAGCTCGATCTTCAGCAGTCGGTGATGGTGTTCGTTGACGTCACTGAGTTGAAACGAGCTGAAGCAGCACTGGCGGCGGAGAAGGAGCGGTTGGCCGTGACCCTTCGCGCGATGGTTGAAGGCGTCATCACCACGGATGTTGAAGGCGTGGTGCAGTTCATCAATCCGGCGGCGGCGACGTTGACGGGATGCAGCGCTGAGAGGGCGATCGGACGTCCGATCAGTGAACTGTGTCGCTTCGAAAACGATCGCACCGGCGAAAAAATCGAAGTGCCCGTCACGCGCGTCGCGGTGGGCGATTTGATTGTCGAACTGCCATCACGCACGAAGCTCGTGGTCGCGGGGGGAGCGGATCGATTGGTGGACGGATGCTGTGCGCCGATTCATTCCGCGAGCAGTACGGTGATTGGTACCGTGCTGGTTTTTCGGGATGTGACGGAGCACGAACGGCTCGAACAGCAATTGATTCGAGCGACGAGATTGGAATCCGTGGGTATTTTGGCGGGCGGCATCGCGCATGATTTTAATAACATCCTGACGGTGGTGCTCGGCAACGTGGCGCTGGCGGCGTTGGACCTGGAGGCGAGCACGGATGCAGCGCGCAGCTTGCAAGAGGCGGAAAAAGCGACGCTGCGAGCGCGTGACCTGACGCAACAATTGTTAACCTTCGCCAAAGGAGGCGAGCCGGTGCGGGCGGCGGTGCAGTTGGACAGCGTGGTGCGGGAGATCACGACGTTTACTTTGCACGGCTCAAAGGTAAAACCGTTGTTCGTCGCACCGGAAGATCTATGGCCGGCGGATGCGGATAAAGGACAAATCGGTCGCGTGGTGCAGAATCTCGTCATCAACGCGGTGCAAGCGATGCCCGAGGGCGGCACGATCACGATCACGTTGACGAATGAACATGTGGACGGTCTGTCGCGGCTCGCGCTGGCGCCGGGGGATTACGTGCAGATTTCGATCCACGACACAGGTATCGGAATCAAGGCGGAGCATTTGCCGCGAATTTTCGACCCGTATTTTACCACGAAGCAGATGGGAACGGGACTGGGGCTCGCGGCGGTTTATTCGATTGTAAACAAGCACCGCGGGGCGATTGACGTGGAATCGCAGGTGGGCAGCGGCACGACGTTTCACATTTGGCTGCCTGCCTCGCATGCGCGTGTGGCGGCGAGTGACGGATCAAAGCACGCGGCGCAAACGGTCCTGATGAAGGGCCGCGTGTTATTCATGGACGACGAGGAGCCCATTCGGCAGATGGCGAAATTTCTCCTGCGGCGTTTTGGCTTCGAGGTGGTCTGCGTCGCGGACGGTGCGGACGTCGTGCGGACCTATCAAGAGGCGCGAGAGGAAGGCTCCCCATTTGTCCTGGTGATTGTGGATCTCACAGTGCCCGGAGGAATGGGCGGGCGTGAAGCGGTTGCGCAGTTGCGCGCGATGGATCCGAACGTGCGGGCGATTGTGTCGAGCGGTTATTCGAGTGATCCGGTGCTCGCGAATTACCGCGAACACGGATTCTGCGGCGTGGTGGCGAAACCGTATGAGATGGGAGACCTCGCGCGGGTTCTGCGCGAGGCGCTGGCGGATGCGAAGGGCTGAGGAGCGCGCACGCGGCTCAGCGGAAATCAGAAGAGCTCGCTGCGCGGCTCAGCGCTTAAAAACGTCAGCTGAGGCGATCGTCAGTCCAGGGAGGAGCGCGGACTCAAAAGTTTCATCATCCTCGACGAGGCGAATGGCTTTGGCGGAGTCGCGCGCGAAAACGTAAAGGTGGATCTGCAGCTGAATAGGATCAATCAGCCAGAGTTCCTTCACGCCCGTCCCAGCATACACCCTGCGTTTGGCGGTTTTGTCCAGTTGAGCCGTGGAAAGAGAAATGATCTCGACCACGAGATCAGGCGCTCCCCGGACCCCGTCGGGGGCCAGGATGCCAGTGTTGGCTGCAGCGACGAAAAGGACGTCAGGCTGCACGACGTTGTGGGTGGAGAGATAAACGTCGCAGGGCGCAATAAGCACGCGGCCAAGTCTATTATCATCGGCGTGTTTCTTCAGGATGATGAAAACATTTCCGACAATTTCCTGATGAAACAAGTTTGGGGCAGGAGACATTCGGTAAAGTTCTCCGTCGACGAGCTGATAGCGCGTCCCCTCCGGAGTGGCCCGGTAATCCTCGATGGTCAGCCTTTCGGTATCGTTCGGCGTAGGCTGCATGATGACAAAAGCGTGCGTAGAACGACGGGCCTGTCAAAAACCGAATCCGCTCCGAGTTCAGCTCACCCGAGGCCGCGGCAGCCGTTGATTTGCGCGATGAGGCGGTGGACGTTTTCGGGGGCGATACGGTCGGTGATAATCGAGCGTGGGTAATTGTGTTCCACGTCGAGATGCACGCCGTCCTCTGATCCCGGGCGAACAAAATCCTGAATAAAATCCATCCCGCCGCGCGGTCGCATCCATCGGAAATAAGGATCGGGATCCTGGGACTCGATCACGACATCTTGATGGAGAAAGATATGACAGTAGAGCGTAAGATCGCGGAATGAGCTAAACCACGTCGGCGGATTTACCAGCTGATCTCGGATGATGAGTGTCATCGCGCGTTGGGATTAGCAGTGTTGCTGCCAACTTCGTCACAATAGTGCAGAAATTGATCGGGAACGAGTAAACCATGCAGTGAGTTTTGCCTTTTATCTGCGCGTCGGCGTGTCATGCGTGTTCTCCTGATTTTCCCATGAGCACTTCCCGAAAACCCGTTCTCCTCGTGATCCGTGATGGTTGGGGCAAAAATCCCCATCCCGAGCACAATGCATTCAACGCCGTTTATCTCGCGCACAAACCTTGTGACGATCGATTGCACGCGGTGTATCCGCACACGTTGATCGCGGCGAGCGGCCTGGATGTCGGGTTGCCTGCAGGCGTGATGGGGAACAGTGAAGTGGGGCACGAAAACATCGGCGCCGGCCGAATTGTGGACCAGGAATTGGTGCGACTGAATAAACTGTTTTCTGAAAAACAACTCGCGACGAATCCGGTTTGGCGGGCTGCCGTTGACCGTGTGAAGACCCGCGGCTCCAAGCTTCACCTGATGGGAATCGTCAGCGATGCCGGCGTTCACGGCATGCTCGAGCACCTCTATGGAATTTTGCGGCAGGCCAAGGAAGACGGCATCACGCAGGTTTTCATTCACGCGTTTACCGACGGCCGTGACACGCCTCCGCAGAGCGGCGTGGGTTACGTGAAACAGGTGGATGCGAAGTGTCGCGAAATCGGTGTGGGGAAAATTGCGACGGTGTGCGGACGGTTCTGGGCGATGGACCGCGACAATCGTTGGGAGCGCGTGCAGCAAGCTTACGATATGCTTACCGGTCGGAAAGCGATGGCGACGGCGACCAGCGCCGAGGCGGCGATTCAGCATTATTACGACGCCCCGCTGAGCTCGACGCAGAACGGCGATGAGTTTGTTGCCGCGACGTGGATCGTTGGACCCGACGGAAAACCGCTCGCGACGATCGGAAATGGCGATGCGGTTTTGTTCTACAATTATCGCGGAGACCGGCCGCGCGAACTGACCCGTGCTTTTGTGATCGATGGGTTCAAGGATTTTGATCGGGGCCCAAAACTGGATCTCGTTTATGCGACCATGACGGAGTATGAAGCGGGCCTGCCGGTGAGCGTGATTTCGCCGAAGCCAGCGAAGTTGAAAGGCATTTTAGGCGAAGTCGTCGCGAACGCGGGTATTCCGCAATTTCGTTGCGCGGAGACGGAGAAAAATCCGCACGTGACGTTTTTCTTTAACAACTACCGCAAGGAGCCGTTTGCCGGCGAAGATCGCGCCTGCCCGCCGAGTCCAAAAGTGCCGACGTACGACATGCAGCCAGAGATGTCGGAGCCCGACGTCGCGCGCGTGGCGAAGGAAGCGATTCTTTCAGGCAAGTACGGCTTGATTGTGGTGAATTTTGCCAACCCTGACATGGTCGGTCACACGGGCGCGCTCGATGCAGCGATCAAGGCGGTGGAGGCGACGGATCGCGGAGTGGGAGAGTTGCTCGCTGCGCTGGAGCAAGTGAAAGGTCGCGCGGTGATCCTCGCGGATCACGGAAATTGTGAGCAGATGTGGGATCCGGAACACAATTGCCCGCACACTTCGCACACGCTCAACCTCGTGGAACTGTTTGTTGTCGGCGAAGGCTTTTCCGCGACCGGAACGAAAATGCGATCAGGCGGCCGACTCGCGGACGTGGCGCCGACGGTGCTGCAATTGATGGGTCTGCCGAAGCCGGCGGAGATGACGGGCGAGAGTTTGATCGTGGGGTGAACGGATTGAGATCGCACACGGCCAAATCACACACCCCGCCCTTCGGGCACCCCTCTCAAGAGGGGACTTCGGCTGCTTGA
>CBRAFL010000155.1:0-12504 GCA_967755055.1 uncultured bacterium | reverse complement strand
CGCCACCCCTCTTGCTAGAGGGGACCTCAATCTCTGGCAGCCGAAGTCCCCTCTAGCAAGAGGGGTGCCCGACGTGTCCGCCGTAGGCTCGGCGAAGGCGGAAGGGCGGGGTGTGTTGGTCTGGCTCCAAGCCCGCGAAGTTGCCGCTCCCGCTGTTCCGCTGGTGGCGCAACGCTCGGAGCCCGTTCGCATCGCCGAGACGATCACGCCGATTTCCGTTAACGAAATCTCGCCCGGCGTTTTCATCTACGATCTCGGCCAGAACATTTCCGGTTGGGTCCGCCTCCGGCTCGCCGAAGTACCCGCCGGCACGCGACTCACGCTTCGCCACGGCGAACGGTTGAATCCCGACGGCACGCTTTACACCGATAATCTGCGACGCGCGAAGGCCACCGACGCCTACATCGCACGCGGCGGCGGCGAGGAAACGTTCGAGCCGCATTTCACGTTTCACGGCTTCCAATATGTCGAACTCACCGGGTTTCCCGGCACGCCGTCCTCGGGAACGATTACCGGCTGCGTCATTCATTCCGCGACGCCGCCGACGGGCCACTTCGAATGTTCGCACGCCGGCGTGAATCGTCTCTGGCTCAATGGCGCGTGGTCGCAGCGCGATAATTTTATTTCGGTGCCGACGGATTGTCCCCAGCGCGATGAACGTCTCGGGTGGACGGGTGACGCACAGGTTTTTCTCCGCACCGCATCCTACAATCGCGACGTCGCGGCGTTTTTCTCGAAGTGGATGACGGACGTCGAGGACGCCCAGACTGCGGACGGTGTTTTTCCCGATGTGGCGCCGCGGATTCCTGAAAGCAAAAATTTTGTCGGGCTCGACGATCTCTGCGGCGCTGCGGGCTGGGCGGATGCCGGTATCATTGTGCCTTGGACGATCTGGCGCGTGTATGGAGATCGCCGAATCATCGAACGTCACTGGCGTGCGATGACGGCGTGGCTCGATTATCTCGAGCGAACGAATCCCGACGGACTTCGCACTTACGACCTTCGCAACAACTACGGCGACTGGCTTTGCATTCCCACCGACACGACGTTTCGCACGCATTCGCCGATGAAGGATCTGCTCGCGACGGCCTACTGGGCCGACGACGCTGCGAAGATGGCGCGGATGGCGCTCGAACTTGATCGTGACGAGGAGGCCGAGCGCTTTCAGGCGATGTTCGAACGAGTCCGCGCGGCTTTTCAGAAAAAATTCGTGCGTGCCAATGGAAAGCTCACGGTCGAGACGCAGACCGCTTATCTTCTCGCGCTCGCGTTCGATCTATTTCCGGCGGATGTTCGCGAGCGCGCTGCGGACCGGCTGGTTAAAGATATTCGCGGTCTCGACTGGCATCTGAGCACCGGTTTCATCGGCATCAGCCATCTCAACCCGACGCTCACCCTGTCAGGTCACGCCGACGTTGCATACCGGCTGTTGCTGCAGGAAACTTATCCCTCGTGGCTTTATCCGGTGCTGCATGGTGCGACGACGATTTGGGAGCGCTGGAACGGCTGGACGCATCAGGACGGTTTTTTCAATCCGCAGATGAATTCGTTTAACCACTACTCGCTCGGCTCCGTCGGCGAGTGGTTGTTCCGGCACGTTGCTGGGATCGAGGGGGATTCAGAGGAGCCCGGCTTTCAGCAGTTTCTCCTCCGTCCCTTCGTCGGAGCCGGCCTTGATTTTGCGCGCGCGACTTATCGTACGATGCACGGCGAAATCGAGAGTCACTGGAAGGCGAACGGCGATCAACTCACGTGGACCATTCGTGTTCCGGCGAATTGCGCCGCGCGCGTTTACATTCCCAGCGAGCCGGACACGTCGGTGACAACCGACGGACTTCCGCTTCTCGGCCGGGAAAATCGTTTCGCCCGATGCGAGGCTCCGGCCGGCACGTACGAATTTCGCAGCACGTTCCGCAGAAATTAACTACGGCAGAGCTACAACCGACGAAGCCATGCAACTGAATGTAACCACAAAGAACGCAGAGAGCACAAAGGATCGGAGGATCGATCTCTGCGCTCTTTGCGTTCTTTGCGGTTAAATCATATCCGCCACCATGCCGCGCGTCACCGCCATTTATCTCATCGAAACTCCCGGCGATCCCGTACGCGCCGCAGCGTCGCTCGCAGGAGAGCAATCGTCCGGGACGTTTGTTGCGGTGCCGGGAGAGACCGAAGAGTTGAAGGAACGCTTCGCCGCGCGCGTTGAAAAAATTACGGAGCTCGAATCCGTCAGTGAACCCTCGCTGCCGACCGGTCGCGCGCCGGCGGAGAAGTATCGTCGTGCTGAAGTGGTCGTGTCGTGGTCGATCGAAAATTTCGGCCACAATCTGCCCGCACTCATCTCCACCATTCAGGGTAATCTCTACGAACTCGCGCAGTTTTCCGGATTGAAGCTGCTCGATTTCGATGTGCCTGCGGAGTTCGCAGTGCATTTTCGCGGTCCGAGATTTGGCGTCACCGGAACGCGTCGACTCACTGGTGTGGTCGGACGGCCGCTTATCGGCACCATCATCAAACCGAGTATTGGACTCACCCCGGCGCAGACTGCCGCGATGGTGAAAACGCTGATCGAAGCCGGCATTGATTTTATCAAGGACGACGAACTCATGGCGGATCCGCCGCATTCGCCGTTCGATCAGCGGGTCGATGCGATCATGCGGGTAATCAATATGCTCGCGGATCGCACCGGCAGAAAAGCGATGTACGCGTTCAATATTAGCGACGAACTCGATCTGATGCAGCGGCATTATGCGAAGATCGTCAGTGCAGGCGGAACCGGTGCGATGATCAGCCTCAACAGTGTTGGTTTATCCGCCGTGAAAAAAATCTGCGATGCCGGCCGGCTCGCGATTCACGGCCACCGCAACGGCTGGGGCATGCTCAGCCGCCATCCGCTGCTCGGCATTGAATTTCCGGCGTATCAGAAAATCTGGCGACTCGCCGGCGTTGATCAGCTTCACGTCAATGGTATCGCGAATAAATTTTGGGAGTCCGACGATTCGGTGGTCCGCTCGATCGCGGCCTGTCGTGAGCCGCTGCACAATTTTTTGCCGGTGTTGCCGGTGGTCTCTTCCGGCCAGTGGGGTGGACAGGCGCCCGAGACGTGGCGCCGCACGCGAACGACTGATCTCCTGTACATGGCCGGTGGTGGCATCATGGCGCATCCGGATGGTCCCGGCGCTGGTGTATTCGCATTACGGACATGGTGGGATGCTGCGGTTGAGGGCCTGACGGTTGAGCAGGCGGTGCGAAAATATCCCGAACTCGTGAAGTCCGTCACGAAGTTCGGCAGCGCAAAATGAAAGACGATGCGCGACAACTCGTGAGCAGGGTAGGGCGTGTTATCTCTAATGCGCTGGTTCGATTCGCGCCGAGCTGGCGAGTGCGTTCAACTCCAATCCGGCGGGTTAGGGATAACCCGCCCTACCTCTGATGACCCACATGAGTGTCTCGCACCGATTGCGCCTCGCCTACTATGGCGACGACTTCACCGGGTCCACGGACGCGCTGGAGTTTCTCACGCGGGCGGGAATGAAGGCGGCGCTTTTCATCGAGCCGCCCTCGATGGAGAAACTCGCGCGTTATCCGGATTTGCAGGCAATCGGAGTGGCCGGACTCACCCGTTCGATGACACCCGTTGCGATGGAGTTGGAACTGCGACCTGCCTTCGTGGCGCTCCGTGCTTTGGGCGCACCGCACGTGCACTACAAAGTCTGCTCGACCTTCGATTCGTCGCCAATGGTCGGCAGCATCGGTCGCGCGATTGAGATCGGAACGGAGATTTTTCGGGCGCGTTTCGTGCCGCTTTTGGTCGGAGCGCCGGCGCTGGGACGCTATTGCATTTTCGGAAATCTTTTCGCGCGCATGGGCATTGGCAGCACGGGTGAGATCTATCGCCTCGACCGCCATCCATCGATGAGCCGCCACCCGATTACGCCGGCCGATGAGAGCGATCTGCGTCAACATCTGGCACGGCAAACGACAAAAGACGTGGCGTTGTTCGATATTCTCCACGTCGCATTGCCTGCGGTCGAAGCGCGTGCGGCGCTTGACGAGCTTCTTGCAGGCTCTCCCGATGTCGTGTTGTTCGATGTGCTCTCGGTGGATCAACTCGCGAGACTCGGCGCGTTGCTCGACGCGCACGCGAGTCGCGAGGCTCCACTTTTTTCGGTGGGCTCTTCGGCCGTGGAGATGGCTCTAGGAGCCCACTGGACGGCAGTGGGAGGGTCGGAGACTCGCCCTGCCTATGAGGCGATGAGTGCATGGCCTCATCCCGGCGGAGCAAATCCTTTACTCGTGGTTTCAGGTAGTTGTTCGCCGGTGACGGCCGGGCAAATCAGTTGGGCACTCGCGAATGGGTTCACTGGTGTGGCTTTTGATCCTGGGGGCGATTTCAGGGCTGCAACGTCAACTGCGATCGCGGCACTCACGAGTGGACGCAACGTAGTGGTTTACACGAGTCGAGGAGAGGTGGGGCGCGACTTGTGTCCACCCATCGAGCTTGGCACCGCGCTGGGAAGACTCGCTCGCGAAGCGATTGCGCGAACGGGCGTGAAGCGTGTCGTCGTTGCGGGCGGTGACACTTCGAGCTACGCGGCGCGCGCGCTCGGCATTGAGGCCGTGGAAATGATCGCGCCGCTCGCGCCGGGCGCGCCGCTGTGTCGGGCGCACGCGCCCGGCTCTCCGGCTGATGGGATTGAGATAAATTTCAAGGGCGGACAGGTCGGCGCGGAGGATTACTTCGGCGCCGTCGCACGTGGGAAACTCTAATCGTTCTGAACCACAGGGAGCACGACGAAATGGCTATGAAACTGAATTTAACCGCAAAGAACGCAGAGAGCGCAAAGCCCCGGAGGATCAGTTCCTCTGCGATCTTTGCGTTCTTTGTGGTTAATCCCTGCCCGCCGCCGCGCCTTGCGGTGCACCCTTCCTCATGAAAAAGAAAATCCTCGCTCTCGTTCATACCTCCGCGACGCTCGTCCCGGTTTTCGCGCAGCTCTGCAAGGCAAAGCTGCCGCAGGTCGAGACTTTCAACATTGTTGATGACAGTCTCGTTCGCGCCATCGGCGCTCGCGGAAGTCTCACAGCCGACATCGCGCGGCGCGTCGAATCCTATATTACTTCCGCGGAAGCCGGCGGCGCCGATTACATTTTGGTGACGTGCTCCTCGATTGGTCCCGCGGTCGAAGCGTCGGCGCCGTTTTCTGCGGTGCCGGTTCTTCGGGTTGATCAGCCGATGGCGGACCAGGCGGTGCAGATTGGCCGGCGTATCGGCGTGATTGCGACACTGCCGACCACGCTTCTTCCAACGGCAGATTTAGTGCGTCGCCGCGCCGCGCTGGCTGGAAAGTCTATCGAACTCACGTCGCGTCTCTGCGAAGGTGCATTCGAGGCGCTCATGGCCGGTGATACCGCGAAGCATGATTCGCTCGTTGGCGCCGCGCTGCGTGAGTTGTCAGGCGAGGTCGATGTTATCGTGCTTGCGCAAGCGTCGATGGCTCGCGTGGTCGATTCGCTGTCTGAGTCGGACCGTCGTGTACCGATTCTCGCGAGTCCTTCGATTGCGATTGATTACGTTGCGACTGTGATCGGATGAAATTTTACCACCGAGAGAGGGAGACACAAAGCCGGGCTTGCGGATTTTATTTAACCGCAAAGAACGCAAAGAGCACAGAGAAACTGACGCTCCGATCCTTTGTGCTCTCTGCGTTCTTTGCGGTTAAATCCATTCAATGATGCTCCTCCGCAAAGGGTGCCTTCTCTTCGCCGGCCTTGCTTTGCTTGGCGTGATTTATGGTTTGTCCACGAGCAACCCTGCGCTCTGGCAGCCGTCGGCCGTCACCGCCGTCGTGGCGCTTGCGATTGGACTGGGCTCGGTTCCTGCACTGAAGGGCTATCAGTTCACGATGTGGATCCTCGCCGCGGTAACGGCGGGCATGCTTTACCCGTCGGCTCTGCTGCATTGGGGCGATTTCGATCTGCGTAACAAATGGCTCATCCTTCTCGTCGTGCAGCTGGTGATGTTCGGCATGGGCACGCAGATGAGCCTGGAGGATTTTCGCGGCGTGGTGAAAACACCGCGCGGCGTGCTGGTTGGCATCATCTGTCATTTTTCAGTGATGCCACTGGTCGGTTTTGGGCTGACAAAGATTTTTGATTTTCCCCCGGAAATCGCCGCGGGCATTATTCTCATCGGCTCCTGCTCGAGCGGACTCGCATCCAATGTCATGGCGTATCTCGCCGGTGCGAATCTCGTCCTCTCCGTTACGGTCACTGCGATCACGACCCTCATCGCGCCATTCATGACGCCGCTGTTGATGAAGTTACTCGCGGGCACATTGGTGGAGGTGAAGTTCGTTCACCTGATGATGGAGATTATTAAGATCGTAATCGTCCCGATTGGCGCCGCCTTGCTGCACGATTATTTGAAACGCGCTTCGCCGCGGGGCTGGCGGATCGTCCTGACGATTGCAGGTGTCGGAGTGGTGTGGTTTGGTTTTCTCGCATTTGGAGGCTGGGCGTGGCTCGGAAGCGGGTTGACGGCGGGCTCACTCGAATGGCTGGCGCTGGTTGGTTTCCTTTTTGGGGCAACGATTGTCGGTCTCGTTTATCACGCGTGCACGCGTTGGCTGCCGCGACTCGATCACTGGATGCCGGTCGGTTCGATGGCGGGCATCATCTATTTCACTACGGTAACAACCGCCGCCGGCCGCGATAATTTGCTGCAAATCGGGGCGCTGCTGTTTGTCGCTTCGGTGATTCATAACGCCGCCGGCTACTTTTTCGGCTACTGGTTAAGTCGTGGCGCGGGGCTCGACAAAAACTCGGCGCGTTCAGTGGCGTTCGAGGTCGGCCTGCAAAATGGCGGCATGGCCTCGGGCCTCGCTGGCGCGATGGGCAAACTTTCCACAGTGGGACTCGCCGCGGCGATCTTCAGCCCGTGGATGAATATCTCCGGTTCGATCCTCGCAAATTACTGGAAGAAGCGGCCGGTTAAGGATTCTGAGTCGGTGGTTTCCTGATAAGCCAGTCGCTCACGCGTGCGGCTACGAAGACCAGAACGGACAGGCACGGAGGCCTGCCGCTACTCCGGAAAACAATCCTCGAGCCGTAGCGCGGCGAGCGCGCGACCTACAGCGATCCTCCACTTGCTTACGCTCGCAGCTACGTTACGCACTAGCCGAATCAAGCAGCCGCCGCGATAAATTCCATTCGACTCATCCGGCTTTCGTGCCTCGTTATCGGGTGTGAGTTCACGCATCCCAACCCTGTTCGCCAGATCGGATTTTCCCATTAGGTTTTCCGTGGCTGCGAAATGGAAACCACTGCTCCAATCATGAAAGTTTACTTCATGGGCATCTGTGGGACGGCGATGGGGAACGCGGCGTTGCTCGCGCGTGCGTCGGGCCACGAAATTCTCGGATCGGATGAAGGAATCTATCCGCCGATGAGCACCGTTTTGGCCGACGCCGGAATCACGCTGCACAACGGCTACGATGCGGCGCGACTGGCGAATCTGGCGCCGGATCTGGTTGTCATCGGCAATGCGATGTCACGCGGCAATGTTGAACTCGAGTGGCTGCTGGAAACCCGCGCGATTCCGTTCACATCGTTGCCGGCGATTTTGTACGACCTCGTTTTGAAGCAGCGGCGGAATTTGGTGATTTGCGGGACTCATGGGAAAACCACGACGACGTCGCTGACGGCGTTTCTCCTGCGGGAAAATGGGCGCGATCCCGGATTTTTGATCGGCGGCGTGCCGCTTGATCCTCCGGTTGGAAACCATCTCGGAAACGCGGCCGATCCGTTTGTCATCGAAGGTGACGAATACGACAGCGCGTTTTTCGACAAGCGGAGTAAGTTCATCCATTACGCACCGCACGTCGCGGTGTTGAATAATCTCGAGTTCGATCACGCGGATATTTTTCGCGATCTCGCCGATGTGCAGCGGACGTTTTCGCACCTGACGCGAATCGTGCCGCGCAACGGTTTCGTGGTGCTCAACGGCGACGATCAAAACATCCGCGCACTCGGGCCGTTGCCGTGGACACAGGTGGTCCGAGTCGGGACGGGAGAGGGAAACGACGTGAGAATTTCCGATTTTTCTGAATCGCCGACGGGCGCGAAATTTGTGCTGAGCTGGCGAGGCGCGCGCTGGGGCGAGGTAACGTGGAGTCAGCCGGGATTGTTCAATGCGCGGAACGCCGCGATGGCTGCCACGGCGGCGGGCCTCGCGCTTTGGTCGGAAGCTGGAGGTAGGGCGAGTCGTCCCGACGAGCCGTCATCGGACGCACCAGGAAATCACGGCACGGCGGGACGCCTCGCCCTACCCGGGCCGAACCCGACGATGTTGAAGCTGGATTCGCTCGCGCGGTTTCGTGGGGTTAAACGGCGGCAGGAAATTCTGCTCGGCACGCCCGTGCTCACGGTGATCGAAGATTTCGGACATCACCCGACGGCTCTGGCGGAGACGCTGCATTCGTTTCGCGCAAAATATCCTGGGACGACGTTGACCGCGGTGTTCGAACCGCGGAGCAACACGGCGCGGTCGAAAGTGATGGAGGCGGGTTTCATGAGAGCGCTCGCGCTGGCGGACGAAGTTTATCTCGGTCCGGTGAATCGCGCCGAAAAACTTGGGATCGGTGATCGCTTCGATACAGTTTCCGTCGCGCAACACTTGGGCGCGTTAGGTGTGCAGGCCCACAGCGCGCCGACGAATGCGTTGCTGCTCGAAAAGTTGATCGAGAATACTCGTATTGTTGCAGGCCGCCGGCCGCGCGTTGTGGCTTTTTTCACGAACGGATCGTTCGATGGAATCATCGCGAAGTACGTCGCGATGGCGAAAAGCGGGTAGGTAGCGCGCTCGCCGCGCTACGGCTCGAGGATTTTTTTCCGTGTAGCGGCAGGCCTCCGTGCCTGTCCGTTCTGGTCTTCGTAGCCGCCCGCGTGAGTGCGCGGACCGCACCGTAACCGGTGCGGCTACAATCAGGATCTACGAACCCGAACTCCGATTCTCGATCTTCGAACCACGGACAGGCGCGGAGGCCTGCCGCTACAGGGAAGCTGCAGATTGAGGATTCGTTGCGCGGCGAGCGCGCCACCTACGAGGATCCGGCATGGCTTTCCTGATACGCCAGTGCTTTGCCGCTTGCTTCACGCGGCGAGTTTGCCTGTCTCCGAGAGTTCCCCCTATGAAATTTCCGTTTCGTTTGAGCGCGTGTCGTTGGGTCGTTGGTGGTATGGCTCTCGTTGCACTCGGTGCCTCGCTCAGCGCGGCCAAGCCGGCGGCGCCTGCACCAAGCGCGGCGACGCCGACAGAGGATCCGATGCTGAAACGGGTTTTCCCTTCGATCGTTCGCATCGAAGCCATCCGCCTGAGACCGAGTGACGGACGGCTCACGAAACAATGGACGGGCGGTAGCGGCGTGATCATTTCTGCCCAAGGCCATGTCGTGACGAACTGCCACGTCACGGAAGACGGTGACTATTTTCGCTGTTACCTGTTCGACGGATCACACGTTGACGCGAAGCGGGTGGGGCAGGATGCTTTGACGGATTTGGCGGTGTTGGAATTGGATTTGTCGCAACGCAGCAAAGACGCGGGTCCGCTCGTGGTCGCGTCGTTTGGCGACTCGGACAAACTGCTCGCGGGCGACGCGGTGTTCGCGCTCGGCAGCCCCGGATTTTTGGCGCAATCGGTGACGCGCGGCATCGTGTCGAATCCCTCGCTCGTGCTCCCGGAGCAGACGGCGGGGAAAATGATTTTGCGTGGTGAGAATGTGGGGACGCTGGTGCGCTGGATTTTGCACGACGCGCGAATTTTTGGCGGCAACAGCGGCGGGCCGCTCGTCAATGATCGCGGCGAAATTGTCGGCATCAACGAACTCGGCGTGTTCAATCTCAGCGGAGCGATTCCCGGCAATCTGGCGCATGCGATTTCGGAGCAGTTGATCAAACAAGGGAAGGTGACGCGCGGCTGGTCGGGTCTGACGGTACAGCCGCGATTGGAAGCTGATGGCACAGGTGCGGGCGTGATCGTGGGAGATGTGGCCGCCGGTTCGCCGGGCGCGAAAGCGGGGTTGCTGCCTGGGGATCTAATCGTGGCGTGCGATGGACACGTGATCGAAGGCGCCGAGGAAAAAGCGGTCGCGCATTTCAACCGGCTCGAGACGGGACGGCTGCCGGGAAATGAATTCGTCGTGGAATTTATGCGCGAGGGAAAGAAACAGAGCGCGTCGTTGAAGCTGGAGCCGCGCGAGCCGGCGCAAGCGGACGACGTGGAACTGCGCGGTTGGGGCGCGGTGGTGCGCGACTTGACGCAGAATCTTGCGCGCGAAGAACGTTTGCCGGATACGCAAGGCGTGTGGTTGGAAAACGTGCGACCGGCGGGACCGTGCGGACAAGCGGAACCGATTTTGCGTCGAGAGGACGTGCTCATCGCGGTCGATGGCAAGCCGGTGAAGACGGTGGCGGAACTGCATACCTTGACGGAAGAATTGATGGCGCATGCCACGAACAAAACGCACACCGTGCTCGCGAGCGTGAGACGGAACGGAGCGGTCTTGAACTCGGTCGTCGAGCTGCGCGAAACGAGTGATCACAACGTGACGCAGCAGGCGCGGAAGGCATGGCTCGGTGCGGCATCGCAGCCGTTGACGACGAAGCTCGGTGCGCGGCTGGGGATTCAGGCGGAAGGCGGAGCGCGGCTGACGCGAATTTATCCGGGGACCAAGGCGGCGGAGGCGGGGCTCCTCGTCGGTGATGTGGTGCTGGCGTTGGACGGAGCCGTCGTCGCAGCGCGACGGCAGGAAGATACGGACGTGTTGGCGCGGCAGATACGCCAGTATAAGGCCAATGCGGTTGCGGTGTTTTCGCTTTGGCGCGACGGGAAGAAAATGGATTTGAACGTGACGCTTGAGCAGCAGCCGATGCCAGCGGCGGAAATGCCGTGGTGGGAAGATACCGATTTGGAATTTTCGGCGCACGATCTCGCGTTCGATGATCGCGTGCGGCTGCAGCTGGCAATCGACGCGCGCGGTGTGTTGGTGGAAAGTGCAGTGCCCGCTGGCTGGGCCGCTCTGGCGGGATTGCGTAGCGACGACGTGATCGAGAACGCAGGCGGCTCGCTGGTGAACAGCGTGGCGGAATTGAAACAGGCGCGAGAGCAGGCCACGAAAAGTGGCCGGGCTTGGTGGGTGTTGCTTGTGAAACGCAGCGGCCAGACACTCTTTGTCGAAATCAACCTGAAACCCGCCAAATCAAAATCATGAAACGCTTTCGCTCCTCGTTGTACGGTGTCGGTCGGATTTGTTCTCCAGGTAGCGGCAGGCGTCCCCGCCTGCGGGAATCGATGGCGGCAGGCAGGGACGCCAGCCGCTACGTTGCCCGCGGAATTCTGTTTGTTGCGGCGTTCGGCACGGCGGCGTTAACGATCTCGCCAGCATCGGCCGCGACCGAGGCTGACGCTACGGCGGGCCGGGCTTTGGTGAAGCGCTATGCGGACACCATTATCGGCGTGGAACTCGTGGTCACCTTGAAGGTGAAAGCAGGAGATCGCGAGATGCCGCCGCGCGAGCAGAAGGTCGATGTGAACGGGACGGTGATTTCCTCAACCGGCCTGACCGTCACCTCTCTCGCGGAGGTTGATCCTCAAATTGCGTTCGAAGCGATGCGCGCAAGCCAACCTGGTGCGTCGAGGCTCGAACTGCTCGGCGCGGATTTCAAAGAAGTAAAGTTGCGGCTCGCTGACGGAACCGAAGTGCCTGCGCGATTTGTGCTGAAGGATGTGGATCTCGATCTCGCGTTCATGGCGCCGGATCTGCCGGCGGATGCGGTGAAACGTGAGTTCGCTCACGTGAATCTCGACGAAGCGGCAGAAGGGACGGTGCTGAACAATTATTTCTTCGTGACGCGCGCGCCGAAGGTTTTGCAACGGGTTCCGCTCGTGCGGGAGAGCGAAGTTCTCGGAATTGTGGAGAAGCCGCGGCGCATTTTCCTGATGACGGATCAGGCGTTGGGCTCACCAATGTTCGATTTGAAAGGGCGCATCCTGGGCATCACGCTCCAACATTTCGCGAACGGGCGCCGGACAGGTTTCGTCGTGCTGCCGGCATCGGATATTGCGGATATGGCGAAACAAGCTGCGGCCGCGAAACCGCCGGAGGCGGCAGCGCCAGCTGCTGCACCGGAAGCGAAGCCAGATTCAGCGGCGCCACCGGCGAAGGCGCCGTGAGGTGTGGCCCTTGAGTTGTAGCCCTGCCCGGGAGGGCAGGGATCCCGCCGCTCCCGCGGCGGGCTACGACGGAGCGGGGAATTCCGTGATTGGCGTCGCTAGGCCGGGCCGGGTCGCGACGGGTATTGGCGGAGATCTTCGTACTCTTGATCGTGCTCTTGCTCGTGATCGGGGCTCTCCTGTTGGCGGAGAATCACGAGCACGATTACGATCGCGATCGCGACGCAGATAATCGCTGCGCGGGTTATCCAGTCATCCACTCGCTCACGCTC
>CBRAFL010000154.1:0-12557 GCA_967755055.1 uncultured bacterium | reverse complement strand
AATCGCGGCGTCCTCGGGCTTCACCGAGATCCGTACCTGAGCGGTATTGTTCTTGTCGGGGTAGGTCACGTCGGCCGCGGGCGTCATCGCAAGCCGGTATTCCTGCCGCGTGTCGGGCTCCACGGCAATCGTGCTCGCGAAATGGAGCGGCGTCTGGCCGTCGCCGCCCCGTGCGTGGACGAGCTTCGGATTTGCGGAAAGAAGTTCGCGCAGTTTTTCGGTCATGCCCAGACGGGCTGCAGCGTGCACCGTTACCTCGGCGCCGCGTTCGATAGCGTAATTTGCGAGGTCCGGCTCGGCGGTGTCGAGCAAAGCGAAACCGCCTGCCCACCACTTGCTGCGCACGTTGAGGTTGGCGCCGGCGTCGAGCAGGACATTGAGCATTTCCCGACTGCGCACCTGCGTGATCACGGGCGAGTTGAACGCTTCGACTGGTTCGTCGATCCGCGCCTTCAGCACGGGATGACGTTCCAGCAACTGGCGAAGCAGCGTCGCATCATCCTCCGCGAATGCCTGTCGCAGAAGATCCATCGGATCGCCCGAAGCCACCAGGATCGCCGCCACGCGCTCCCGGAGTTTGGGCCAGCTCGCGGCGTCATATTCGCGTGCGATGACGAGTTGCGCGTCGGACAACGACCACGACGCATCGCGCGCGTGCTTCTCGATGGCCGATCCTTGCGGATGCTTTTCTTGAAAGCGTTTTAGAGCGGCGGGTTCGCCGGATTTCAGCGCTTTGAGGAGTTCCTTGGCCTGAGTCTTGAGCTGCTCGAGACTCGGCCGCGAGGGGAGTGATTTGGACATGATAACCTTTTTGCCGTGGCCTGAGGTCCGCATGCAGGCGGCATCAAGGTTGATGATCTGCCTGAGAAGTGTGAGTGAGCTCAGCTCTTTCCGCGGACCCGGATGCGCCTCAAAACGCGCGGCCAATGAGTCAAAGCGCCCGCACGCTGTCAACTGGCCTATTGATCAGCGCTTCTGCGCCTCCGATCCCCGTTGCACGAAGAGGGAAGCATCGGGTCAGGCGGAAATGGCGCTTAGATAAGGCGCAAAACTCGTTTATTCAGCGGTCTGCGGCGTTCGGTATCTTCGAACCGCAGCCGCATGATTTGCCGGGATAGGCGGGCCGCATTAAGGGTCAAACTTTGCACTTTGTACTGCTGTCAGCCCGCCACTTAATCCTGCAGGCGGCCGGCAGTCGGAAATTCGGATCGAACCCCAGCTCGCAGCGTGCCTTCGAGGTATCAACGACATCATCCCCTTCGGCTACGTTGTAGATGCCGGCGGCCCCGCGCGTGACGGCGAGCAATGCCGCGCGGCGCAGGCCGCAGCATCGACGTGCACGGTGGGAGCCTCCCCAGGCTTTTCCGTCCACGTGTCGGCCCCCCACAGTCGACCGTAACGCAGAACGATTCCTTCAACGCGATGGTGAGCGCCGCGGTCTCCGTCACCCGCAGGCTGGGCGTTTTTGTACGCCGCTCATACGGATTCGCCGATGGCAGAATTTTTGGAGTGGCGTTGGTGTGATCCAGCCAGGACCAACGCGGCTTCCCGGCACAGGTGCGAGACGCGTTGCAACGAAAGTTGGCCTTTGAGCCTCCTCGTGACTTCGTGCACGCCGGCCGCGAGCACCGGCCTCATAGTCCGTTCCTGTTCGTGAGCTCGCCGCTTTGATCCGGCTCGCTCCGCGCCCGGTCTTGTCGGCTTCGCCTTGGAAACCCACGACGCCTCGCGGCCCCGTTGGCCGAGAAAGCCTCTTGCCGCGAAGGCCGATCCGGCTAGCATTACCGACCATGAGCATCGCTGAACTCCACAAGCTTCCGTCTGACGAGAAGTTGAAGATTATCGAAGCGTTGTGGAGCGATCTGGCGTCCGATGACGAAGCGTTTGCGAGCCCGGCGTGGCACGAAGGGGAGCTACGCAAAACCGAAGCCGATTTTGCCGCCGGTAGGATTGAGGTTTTGGACTGGGAAGAGGCGAAGAAGGAATTGCGGAAGCAGTTCGAATGAAGGTCAGAGTTCTCCGGTCTGCGTTGGAGGATCTGGCGGCTGGTCGTCGTTTCTACGACAAACGAGCAGAAGGTGTCGGCGGCTATTTTTTTGATAGCCTGTTTTCAGAGATCGATTCGCTGGTTCTCTATGCGGGCATTCACCTCATCCAATTTGGCTTTCACCGGCTGCTCGCGAAGCGATTTCCATTCGCGGTCTATTATCGCATGATTGCGGGAGAGGCCGTCGTATTTCGCGTGTTAGATTGTCGGCGAGATCCGACTTGGATTCGGAAGTCGCTTGAAAAAACGGGCTAACCGAGGCGTTGGTGTGATCCAGCCAGGACCAACGCGGCTTGCCGGCACAGGTGCGTGACGCGTTGCAACGGAAGCTGGCCTTTGAGCCTCCGCGTGACTTCGTGCACGCCGGCCGCGAGCAGTTGCGCCGGTGAGTAGAGATCATTTTCCAACAGCGCGGCCGCTTCCTCCCAACTCGCATGCATCGCGTTTAGGCGTTGGATTGAGCGCAAGCCAGTGACGAGCTCTTCCTCTCGACGCGCTGATCGACGACGAGGGTTAGCCTTCCGCAGAATGCTGTTCAGGTCCCCGGTCAGAATATCCACGCCGGGATTGTCGCTCAGAAAGATCGCCACTTCGCGGAGCGCAGGATGCCGCGAAAGCCGTCGGCGCTGACTGAACTGCACGAGCAGAGCGTCGCCTGGGTGCAGATCCTCCACGCGGTGCGCAAGCACGTCGGCATAGGCGGCCGGTGTGATCGTCGATCCATCGGGTGTGCCGTGCGCGTAAACGAGATCGAGCCATTCGTCCGGTCTCAACTCAACCAGCGGGCGAAGCGATCCTTCGCTCTCAGCCATTTTAGCGAGTCGCCTCTGCAGCGCCGCGATGAGGGGCAGATGGCGCCCGGTCAATGACGCCAGCCGCATCGTGCGCGCGAGGACAACGGCGTGACCTCGGAACGCGGCGAATTCCTCGATGCGTTCGCGCAGCCGCGGATCGTCTGTTCGCAACCGCGCGACGGCGGCAGTGGGCAGGCGGCGTTGCGCCGGCCTGAGTTGAGCGGGCAACGTCGCGAGCAAATCGCGCCATTGCGCCGTGATGCTCCGGCATGGCTTGCGATGCTTCCGCGCATGATCGTTTTTGAGGCGTTCAATTCGGACCCTCAGTGATAACGGAGCTATAGGGTCGGGAGCTGGGACAATCCCCTGCTCGATCGCGCTGCTCAGCGAACGGAGCAATGTCGCCGTCGGTGTCGTCCACAGGTCGCCCAGTTGAGTGGGTAGTCCGAGCCGATACCAAGCATAAAAAATGGCCGTGCTATCAAGCGTCGCGCCGATCTTCGTGCGCGGCCGGCGGGCCGTCTTTCCGGTTTTTCCGTGGCGGTCACCGCGTCGGGCAGCAGGGATCGAGCGCATGTTCGCGGAGCATCGAGCCGTCCAAGGTGATAAGCGAATCACTTCGCACCTGGAGCGCGGACAAAGCACCGCTATGGAGTGTCTTCGAAATACTCGGAGGAAGAAACCGCTAATGGGATCGGCCAATGGGCAGATCCTAGGTACCCTTCCGCCTGATCGGCTCCAGAATAAGAAATGGGGCCTGCTAATCGCTGGCCGCGATCAGCGGACCCCACCCACCTACGCCGAAGGCGACGGAGCGCGACAGCGCGGAGATGGTCGCACCCGGTGCAGCCCCGAAGCGCAGCGATGGGGTGACCGTTGCGGGTGCCCTTTGGGCGCAGCGGTCACAATCAGCCGCAGGGGTGATATAAGGATCTGCCCATTGCAGATCCCATTAGCGGTCTCCTCCCTCTGAGTTTCCCGATCAGAAACTCTGCGTCGCGGTCGAGATGATGAATCTTCGTTGGCTCAACGACTCACCGTCGACTGACACGTCCGATGTGTGCTTGGATTTTTCAGCACAGGGAATTGATCTGCGTCCATCTGCGATATCTGCGGTTAAGTTCGACTGATCGATGCAGCTGCCCCCCGGCTCAGAACCACATTCGCGACATTGGGGCTTGAGTTAAAGGAGCGCGCTGCGTGGATCTCGGGGAGTGGATGCGGCAATCCGATCCTGCCCTCTCTAAAAACTTGCGCGAGCTCCAAACCCCAAAGGCCAACAGAGCGAACGCGTGTGGCTCCACCTATATAACGTTGGGCAACAATTTATAGATCATGAACACATCAAAGCGGATTCCTCCCTTAATGCGGATTCCGCCGCCGCTCTTGTTTGTGGTGGCCTGGGTTGCCGGCGCCGGTCTGCAACGCCTCGTGCGACTGACTGTACCTGCCGTACAGATCCTTCGCGAGGTCGGGATGGGATTGGTGGGGTGTGCGATATTGCTCGCGCTGTACAGCGTCGGTACATTTCTCGCGGCGCGCACGACCATTGTCCCTTTCTCCGCTGCATCGAAGTTAGTGACATGGGGACCTTACCAATTCACCCGAAACCCCATGTACGTGAGTCTTATATTGGCTTATATTGGGGTGGCTGCGATTTTTTCTCAGTTATTGGTTTTGATCTTATTACTGATTCCGATAACCCTCGTCCGAACGATCGTGATACCGTTTGAGGAGGCGCGGATGCGAGAAGTGTTTGGCGAGGCTTATGACCAATATTGCTCAAGCGTGCGCCGCTGGCTCTAGATCGTGGGTTGTTGGCCGCTCATAATTTTCAAATAAACGCGTGAGCGTAGTACGACCTCCCACAACGGCGGCCGCTCGGCTCAAAAATCAAAACATCGCATTTACCCAGTTGGAGTGATTATCCTCTA
This sequence comes from uncultured bacterium, assembly GCA_967755055.1. Taxonomy (GTDB): domain Bacteria; phylum Verrucomicrobiota; class Verrucomicrobiia; order Opitutales; family Opitutaceae; genus Opitutus. The sequence continues at coordinate 7,782 of CBRAFL010000154.1, read as the reverse complement.
AAAACAAACGGGGTCGCCGAAAACCGAATAGAGTAGGCAAAAACTAAACCTAGCCGAAAAATGAAAAGAGTAATTCTTCTGATGCTGTCAGTACTCACGCTTACCGCGTTCGTATTTGTACAAACCGCCAGGGCGCAGGACAAAAAAGAACCGTGGCCCGGCGTTACCAAGAGAGTCATTATCGACAACGAACATGTTAACGTTTCGGAAGTAACTTTTGCCCCCGGCGCTGTGGCTGACTGGCACTCGCATCCGCAGTACACGGGTTACGCGGTTACCGATGTGAAGATGCAGGTGGAAATAAAAGACAAAGAAACCACCGTTGTGGAAATAAAAGCGGGTCAGGGAATCTGGTCGCCGCCTGTAACGCACAAAACCACCAACGTCGGCAAAAAGCCGTTCACCGTAATTGTCACCGAAATAAAATAGATGCAGCGAACGGTTTTGGAACAATCACCGGCCTATCTCGCAAGGGGTGGGCCGTTTTAGTTTGGCGCCCCAGCATCATGAAAGCTGAGCCGTTGCGTTCTGTGGTAGGCGCATCCTCCGCGGTGAGCCGTTCAATGATTCTTTTCGGGATCATGACGGCAGTTTCTGCAACCCGCCGCGGTGTTAGCCACGCCCGCTGAGGTCCGCTGCTAACTCCCCGCCCGAGTTTGTCATCGCGAGCCTCGGGGAGCAAGGCGCGGCGATCCATCTGAAATTCGATGGATCACCACGTCGCTCGGGCCTTTTAATGAACACACTGTTGTCATTGCGAAGGAGGCTTGCCGACTGCGGCAATCCACGGAGAACGGTAGATGGATCACCGCGTCGCTTCGCTCCTGCTCGTGATGACAATTCGGGGAGAAGTTCATTTCTTCTAATATACAGGCGCTGCGCTTGGTTTGCCCTCTCGTGATGACAATCCGGGGGACGTTCATTTCTTCCACCAGACAAGCGCAAGCGAGCGACCGTGCCATCTCTCCTTACTTCACGAAAGTGACGACGGAGGTCGGCGCGACTGTGTAGGTGAACGATCCGTTGGTCACGGTGATTGGAGTTTTCTGGGCGAGCGAGTCAGTGCTCGACGTGACCCAAGGCGTCAGCGACGTGACCGTCACACCCTGCAGGTTGAACGTGTGCGTGACGGTCAGCGTGGAATCGTTCGCGACCACGATTTCAAAAGCTCCGGTGGTGGGGTTCTTAAACGCCGTGACTCCAAGACTACCATCATTCGTCGCGTCGACTCGCACGTCGCCTGGTCTCACAAAGCGGCTGAACTGGGCCATCACGTAGCCGCGCTTTTGAATAATCCCTCTATTATTCAGAAGCCCATTCTCATTCGAGAGAGTTTTCCACCAGATATAGGCACTCATATTGCCGACCGAAAGGCAGTCGCTGATTTGCTTCCCGGTGGAGACCGCGGATCCGATCGTTTGATCGTTAATCAAAAACTCCGTCATCCAGATCCGTGTGCCCATTTGGAGAGCCAACGGATAATTTTTCACGGCGGAGCCGTAAAGATGGCAGCCGATGAAATCCACGTTAGCTGCCGCTGCGGGATCGTTAAGCGTCGGATCAGAAATCGAAAGATCGTACGTGAACGACTCGGGCATCATGAAGGGCACGGTGATCGTTCCGGCATAGTCGCGGGTAAATACTCTCAGCTGCTCAGGCGTCCAACTACAGGACTCGTAAGTCACCGTGATATCGGGCTCGTTCTGCACGGAGATTGCCGCCAGCGGTGCTGCCCTGGTTGCAAAATAGGCTGCAAACACGTTGAGCCAGTCTCTATAGGCACCGTAATTTTGAGGCAGCAGATAACCACCCACAATATTGTTGTTACTTTTCCATTCCGGCGGCGGAGACCAGGGGCACGCCACGATCTTCGCTCCGCGAGCGTAGGCCTTCTGGGCATCAGCCAGCGAGTTTGACCACGCACTCGTAGTCTGAGTGGGAGCAATGCGGACGCGAAGGAGAGTGAGGCCAAGCTGCCCCGACGCGGTGCCGAAAAGCTTGTCGGCATCACTGGTTGAAATGGGATCCGTTCCCTTCGTCATGAACACCACCCCAGCCCCGAAGCCATCGATCTGTTGCTTGATACTCGAAGCGTTGATGGTGGATGACGTGCCCGGGATCGGGTCGGTGTTGATGACCCCGTAGACCGCGAGAGCGAAGTCACGCGCGTTGTTGCCGTTGATCCAGCTCCGGTCTCGATACGCGGCACCGCTGGCATAGGTATCAGCGCCGGCTCGATACCACTGAATGGGTGTCGTGCCACTGATACCCTGAAGTTCGAAGACGTACATGTGCCCGTTGAGCAGTTGCACCTGATCGGTACTCGTGAAGTCCAGTTTGAGCAGCCCCGCGCTCTGCGGGACGTAGGTGATGCTCAGCCCACTTCCCGATCCAAATTTATTTTGCCCCGCGACATAGGGGTTTGGATTCGGTGCGGTTTGCCCGCCGAGATCATAAAGGTTCAGCGTGACGGTCGCACTCGGACTCGTACCCGTTCCGTCGCCGGCGTATAAGTAGATAGTTTGAAGCGTGTAGTTATTTCCGCCGGCGGGAATCGTGAAGGTTTGTCCATAGCTGGTGCAGCTGCTGAAAGATTCTGGGACGGTTGCCTCCACACTCGGATTGGTGAGCGTTTTGATAATCGGGGTAGCTGGCCACGCGGTTGCGCCCGGCCCGAGGTTTTGGGTGACGACTCCGGCGTACGCCGCTAAGTGCGAAAGGCCGAATGCAATTACTAAACACATGCACCGAACAGTTTGTTTATATGAATTTATCATGTTGGGGGTTCAGGGGATCTTTATACTTAGCCGGAAATGGACTGGGCGCCGATAAACACCCGGGCAGGAGCGGATCAGCGACCATGGGTGGCTTCGGCATCGCGCGCGGCGTGTGCTCGAGGATGAGCCGAAAATTTGCACAGCCTAATTCGCTTCTCGGGTTGGAGTAATTCGGAGACCGCCGAACGAGGTCCCAGACGCGGTCTTCGAGGGGTGACGCAAAGTGCGCCCACTGAGCCCTGTTGCGCAAAAAAACAACCATTCTCACATCAGAATTGCTGACTTGCGCTCGCGACGAAGCGCAAACGACAGCGCCGGCTATTTCAGCTATCCCCGGAGCTCCTTGTAGCGAATGCGTCCGATGGAGAGCCACACCACACGCCGTTATTCAATTCTCGTTCATACCGACCGCCTCCCCTGTTCGTACGGGAAACATCTGGGCGGAGATCCATTTTTTTGTAAGATTCCGCCAGCCACTGCCGTGTGGCCGGCAATGAATCATCCGCGTCCACATCCTGGCACGTCACTGCTCACGCGCCCGAGCTTGTTGTTTCGCGTGCGCGAGTGGAACGATTCGGCGAGCTGGGAGGAATTTCACCGACTGTATCGGCGGCTGATCTATGGGCGCGCACGCCGTGCGGGGCTCTCGCATGCCGATGCCGAGGACGTGGCGCAGGACGTGTTCAAGCGCGTCGCCGAAACCATTCGCGATTTCGACACCGATCCCGAGCGCGGCTCATTTCGCGGATGGCTGATGAAGCTCACGCACTGGCGCATCGCGGATAAATTTAAAAGCCGGCAGGAATTCCCGCCGTCCACCAACGAGCCGCACGACGACGCCAGCATCCATGCCTCGCTCATTGAAAACGTGCCTGCTCCTCCCACCGATGAGGACGAGTGGGACCGCGAATGGCAGCAGCATCTGCTCGCGGCCGCCGCAGAGCGTCTCGCCCGGCAGGTGAAGCCGCTTCATTTCCAAGTCTTCGATCTCTACGTGCTGCAAAACTGGCCGCTCCTTCGCGTGACGAAAGAGCTGCGCGTCAGCCCGGCGTCCGTCTACGTAATCGGCCATCGGCTCAAGAAACAACTGAAGGCCGAGGTGGAGAAATTGCAGAAGCAGCTCGGGCACTAACCGCGCACCGTGGCAGCCCTCCTGCTTTTCCGCTGGCTTGCCCACTCCACTCTGCGAACAACTAAATGAAGCCGCGATGTCCAGCGCACAGGAGTTTGTCGGACTTTGGACCGATAAGCGTACGAGTCGCGGAGACATTCCATTCCAGGCGACCGCTGCCTCCCAACAAACTCCTAAATGGCACTTCATGCCGGAAGAAGTCTTGATCTCTGAGTCGCAGCGCGCAGCGCTGCCTTAGCAGCCTGTTGGGAGGATATCCTCGCCGGCGGGATCGCATTTTAATCATGATGAGGACATACCGTGGCTAATTCCGACAGGCTGCTTGGTGGTCCCGATCCGGGTCAGGCCGGGAATGTTGCGGCCTCAACGCCGAGCATTCCGGACTATGAGCTGGTGCGTGTTGTCGGACGCGGCAGCTATGGGGACGTGTGGCTCGCGCGCAGCGTCACCGGCGCGTGGCGTGCGATCAAAGTCGTGTGGCGCGAGCGCTTCACCAATGCCGAGCCGTTCGAGCGCGAGTTTCGCGGGCTGAAGGAATTCGCGGATGTCTCCCTCGGCGAATCGTCGCAAATGGCGCTGCTCCACGTGGGGCGCAACGATGCGGCGGGATTCTTTTATTATGTGATGGAGTTGGCCGACGACGCCGAGCGAGGCCGGCTCATCGATCCCGCCAAGTACGTGCCGCTCACGCTCGCCGAAATGCGCACGCGGCGCGGGCGCATCCCGGCGGACGAATGCGCGCGCCTCGGCGTCGAAGTTGCCCGCGTGCTCGCAAGCCTCCACCGACGCGGGTTGGTGCATCGCGACGTCAAACCATCGAACATCATCCTCGTCTCGGGAGTGCCGAAACTCGGTGACGTCGGTCTCGTCGCGGCCGCGGCGAATGCCCACACCTTCGTGGGCACCGAAGGCTATGTGCCGCCTGAGGGTCCGGGCGCGCCAAGCGCCGACGTCTTCGCGCTGGCCAAGATGCTCTACGAACTTTCGACCGGTCATGACCGACAGGAATTCCCGAAACTTCCCACCGATCTCGCGCGCTTTCCTGATCGCACCGCGCTCCTCGAGTTGAACGAAATTATCCTGCGCGCCTGCGGGCCGGCACCAGCTCAGCGTTACCTCGATGGCGCGGCGATTCTCGCGGATCTGACGGCACTGAACTCCGGTGTCTCGCTGCGCACGCGTCGACTCAACGCTTTCCTGCTGCGCGTCACCGCCGCGGCCGGAATCGTCGTCATGCTTGGCTGTGGCGCGTGGTTTTGGAAAACGCATCTCGTCCTGCCTCCCGCGCCGATTGTGGCGGGAGTTTCGCCCTATTCGGTGGCCGTGCTGCCGTTCGCCAATGCGAGCAGCGATGCTGCGCAGGAATATTTTTCCGACGGGATCAGCGATGAAATCCTGCACGCACTTGAACGCGAGCGCGACCTGCACGTCACGGGAAGCCGATCGTCGTTCTCGTTCCAGGATCGGAAACTTTCGAGCATCGAGATCGCGAAGACGCTCCGCGTCGCACAACTGATCGAAGGCACGCTGCAGCGCGTGGGGACACGAGTTCGCCTCCAGGTGCGCCTCACGCGCGCGGGCGATGGCGCGAGCGAGAGCGTCGGCACGTTCGAGCGAGAGGCGAGCGACGTGTTTGCGCTGGAGAATGACGTGGCCCGGGCCGTCGCGCAAAAAATTTTGGGTCACGTGACGGTGCCCGCCGTCACGGCCTCGACAAAAAACCTCGAGGCCTACGATGCGTTTCTACGCGGCCGGACGCTGCAGGCGCGCGGAGTCGCCAAACCCGCTGATGTGGCGAAGCACTTCGAGCGAGCCGTCGCGCTCGATCCCAATTTTGCAGTGGCGTGGGCCCGACTTGCGGAGGCGCGGCATCGCATCGAGGGTTTTCGAAATGCCCGTGGAACTTCGCCGGAATCTGCGCTCCCGACGGTGGACCGTGCGCTGGCGCTGCAGCCCGATCTTGCTCTCGCGTGGACCGTGCGTGGCTTTATCCGCGGTGTCGGGCAGAATGACCCCGGCGAAGGCCTGCGCAATCTGGGCCGCGCGGAAGAATTGGGCGGGCCAAACGCAGAGACACTGATGACGCGCTTCCTCCTTTCCTGGTTTACCGGCGAGTCGCGCAGCCTGCTCCCGCTCGCGCGAGAAGCGATCGCGCGTAATCCCGAGAATATCGAGCGGCTCGGCGTCGTAGCCCTCGCGCTGACTTATCTTGGAGATTTTGCCGAGGCCGATCGGCTGTTCCAACAGAACATCGAGCAGGCCGGTCCGGAGCGGAGCGGACCCGTGTTCATTGAACGCGTTTCGCTTCGAGAAAAATGGCGCGGCGCGGAAGCCGCTTTGCGGCTCGCGGAAAGGGCGCCACCGAATCAGCCCGAAGCAATCGAGATGCGCGCCCGCCTGTTGGCGGAGCTGGGTCGCGGAGAAGAAGCGGCGAAACTACTCGAAAACACAAATCCGCCCCTGGCCGCGTGGGTGTTCGCCGAAGCAGGACTGATGGACCGTGCGCGCGAGCTCGCCACTGCAGCACTCCCCGCCGCCCGAAAAAAATTCGCAGAGGACGACCACAGCGATCCGTTTTCCATGCGCTCCGACCGGTTGTGCTCGGACTTGATCAGGACGGAAATCGTCCTCGACCTCCGCCAATCGGCGCTCGCCCGACTCGATGAATGGCGACGTGAAGTGGAACAACGGCTCCCCAATCGCCGCTCGGCCGGACTTGTCCAACGCATGCCTGCGCTCTACGTCGCACTCGGGCAACCCGACGCCGCAATCGAGATCCTGCGACGGACCATGGCCGATGGAATAAGTTGGGGCTACGACCTCCGCGATTCGTTAATGTATGCCTCGATGCGAAATGATCCGCGCTTCCTGGAAGTAATGAGGCAGGCCGAAGCATGGGCCGCCCTGCAACCGGACCCGCCAGACGATCCCGTCTCGTCACTTCCTCGTTAGCAATGAAGACCGGGTATGCGCTGCAGAGGGTCGGACTGCTGGCGTTCGCGATCTCCGCGCTCCTCCTCGATGCACCTGCGGCGGAAGAATCCCTCGCGCCGCCCACGAAGCGTATCGAGAAAATAGCGACGGACTCGATGGAAACGCCACGGCTCGATCCCGTCACCGTCGAAGCCGCGCGAATGACCAACGACAGGGTCGTGGCCATGAACGTGCAGCTCTCTGCGACCAATATCACCAGTGTCGTCTCAACGACCGAGTTTGGTCCGCTGGTCGACAGCAATCCGGGCGAGTTCCTCAAGTACCTTCCAGGAGTCGACGTCGAACCGGTGGCACCCGGCTTCTTTCGCTACAGCGTTCATGGACTCGGAGCGGACAACACCGAAATTCTTTTCGACGGTCTGCCGCTGGCCAATATGCACGGGGACCGCGATGCGGAACGCCCGTCGCGCCGGTTCGACGTCAGCCTCGTGTCGACCGCCGACATCGCGAGCGCGGAGGTTCGCAAACTACCGTTGCCTTCCGACAGCGCGAACTCGCTCGGCGGGACGATCAACCTCGTCCGCCGGTCTGCGTTTGAATCGAGCCGCCGCCGCGTCACGTATCAGACCTGGCTGCGCTCCGATGCGCAGAAGCTCACAGATGAACCGTTGCCGGCGCCCGGCGGACAGCGTTTGGCCCGCTGGCGACCGAACTGGCAGATCATTTGGACCGAACCCGTGCGCCGCGATTTCGGATTTTCCGTCGCGCTCGGACAGGAGGACCTGCTCTTGAGCACGCAGTTCGCGTCTCCCGGCTGGAATTTGGGAACGGCAGCAAGCAACTCGGCCGCACAGCAGGAGATCGCTGCCGGGCGCGGTGTACCCGACGCCGTCAGCATTTTTAATCCCGCATTGACGAGCGCCGTCCTGCTCGATGCAC
>CBRAFL010000153.1:0-12578 GCA_967755055.1 uncultured bacterium | reverse complement strand
GCCAATGAAAACCTGCGCATCGCCCGGCGGGCGCGCGATCTGGTCGCTAGTTTGGTCGTAAGCAACGAGCGGCGTTTTAAAGCGGGTTCAATATCCGAGAGCGACGTGCTTCAGGCTCGCGCACAGGCGGCGCAGCGAGGAGAAGGGATTCTTTTCGCCGAGCGGGCTCTGCGCGATAGCGACAACGCCCTTCGTCAACTGATCGGCGAAGAAACGTTTTCATTAACAGGTCCGCTGCTGGTCGTCGATTTGCCGCAGCCGTCTGATCTCAGCGTGAAGCCGGCGGAGGATTTGAAAACGGCGTATGATCTGCGACCCGATTATCAGGGTGCCCGGCTTGGAGTCGTGAAACGGCGCGCGAACCATTCGTTTGCCCGCAATCAGCTCCTGCCGCGGGTCGATTTCGTGGGGAGCTACGGCTACAGCGGGCTTGATCGCGATTTTTCCGGGAGTCGTCGGATGGTTTCGGATGAGGACCACCGATCCTTTTCCGCGGGCGTGGTGGTGAGCGTGCCGCTGACGTTTTCCGAAGGGCGGGGACGTGCGCGCGCGGCGCGGCTTGAGATGCAGCAGGCGGAGGCGGACATCGAGCGCCTCGCACAGGATATCGCGTTGAGCGTCACGGCCGCTGCGGGACAGATTGAAACGACGCGCCAGCGGGTGGGAGCAACGCGGACCGCTTTCGAACTCGCGAGCCAGGCGCTCGCGGGTGAGTTGAAGAAATTACAGGTCGGCACGACGTCGACGTTTGTCGTGCTCAACCTTCAGACGAATTTGACTTCGATTGAGACTAATCTCTCGCGTGCGTTGGCTGATCAGCGGCGGGCGTTCGCAAACTATGAGCGGGAATTGGGGATTACGTTGCAGCGGCATAGCATCGAATTGAAGGGGGCGAACTGAGACAACCTGGCGTCGTATCTCAGTGCGTAGTGGCAGGCCTCCGTGCCTATTGTATTCAGAGATCGAGATCGAAAATCGAAATTCGAAATTCGGAAATCGAAACAGCAGGCACGGAGGCCTGCCGCTACTTTGGGCAGGTCGGAGACCTTGCCCTACTGCGAAAAAAAAGCCGTCTGAGCATGCGCTCAGACGGCTTCGAGGGGGAGAGAAGCGCGACTTTAGTTTTTCCGGTTCTTGATGAACCGAGCGATCAAGCCGAGAGCGAGGACGCTGCCACCGAGCAGAAGACCAGTCACACCGGAATCAGGGACACTGGGGGTGTCGATGGCGATTGCTGAAATAAGAGTGGAAAATGCGAGCATAGGAGCCGGAGTGTTCTGGAGTACCTAATGACGGTGGAGGCGAGGAGCGGAAGCGCCGCTTTAGCTCTTCCGATTCTTGATGAACCGCGCGATCAGGCCAAGTGCGAGGACACTGCCACCGATGAAAAGGCCGGTCACACCGGAATCAGGGACCGCCGCTGTGGTTGCCAAAATAAGAGTGGAGAGAGTGAGCATGGGGATCGTTGGGTTGTAGGTTGTTGGACGCGCTGAAACTTAGCATGCCGCGTGCCCCGTGAGCGTTTGATCTATTCTGGAATGCTATGTCTTTGTGAGGAGGCACTTAAAATTTCAGTGAAGCGCCGGCGGTGAGAAGGCCTTAGCTGTTTTTTGTAACCAAGTCCGACAGGAATCTGGATTTGCGACACCGGCGGATCGGTTTTGCAGTGAAGAATCATCACCTCTGACGCCCGTCCGCGCAGGAATGCGGAGTCACGCTTGGGGCTCGATGTGACGCTCACCGATCAAGGACGACACGGAGGTCGTCCCTCCATTCGAATAGCACCTAAGCTGATAAAAGCGCCGGAGGGAGGAACGATGACCCCGTTGAATATAAAGTTACCGCTTTGACCCGAGGGGGATTTGGGTAACGTGCGCGTTCCACCCATGCAGGCCGCCACCCATATCCACATCAAAGGTGCGAGAGAGCACAACTTGAAGAATCTCGAGTTGCGCTTGCCGCGCGGAAAGCTCGTGGTCTTGACCGGCCCGAGCGGGTCAGGGAAGTCGTCACTCGCATTCGATACCATCTACGCTGAGGGCTACCGCAAATACATGGAAAGCCTGTCGACGCAGGCGCGGCAGGTGCTCGAACAACTCAGACGGCCGGACGTCGATTTCATTCACGGCCTCTCGCCGGTCCTCGCGATCGAACAGCGCACGGGGGCAGGCGGGCCGCGCAGTACGATCGCCACGGCGACGGAAATCGCGGACTACGCGCAACTGCTTTGGGCGCTCTGCGGGGAGCAACGTTGTCCCAAGGACGGCGGACGGGTGGTGCAGCGTTCGCTCGATGACAATGTGCAGCGCGTGTTGACGGAATGCGCGGGCGAGCGCGTCGTGTTGTTGTCACCGTACATGCGCGCGAAGCCCAGTGTGCTGCGCGACGAGTTGCCAAGGATTCGCCAGCGGGGGTTTCAGCGGGTGCGACTCGATGGAGAAATCAAGAATCTGGATGAGCCAAAACTGATCGGCTCAGGAACGAAGGAGATCGTGGTTGAACTCGTGATTGATCGCCTGGTCGCGGTGGCCGATCAGCGGAGCCGGCTGGCCGATTCACTCGAGCTCGCTTTTCGGGAAGGGAAAGACCGTGCGACGGTGTTGGCGCAGAAAACATCCGACGCGCCGTGGCGCGAAGTGTCGCTGAGTCAGTCGCTCTCGTGCGAGGTGTGCGGTGATGTATTCGAAAAACTGACACCGCGGCATTTTTCGTTTAACCACAACGAAGGCGCGTGTCCTACGTGCGGTGGGTTGGGGCGGAAACTGCGTTTTGTGCCGGAGCTGATCGTAGCGGACCCGAATAAAAGTGTGCGCGAAGGCGCGATCAAGCCGTGGAGGATTGGTGGAAAAAATCTGATCATCAAACACAACGCGTTGCTGAAACAGCTGGCGGAACAACTGCCATTCGATCCGGAAACGCCGTGGAAAGATCTGCCTGAGGAAACGCGTCACGCGATTTTGCACGGGGCAGGGGAGAGGCAGTTTGCCTTCAAACTTCGGCGGATGCGCGAGGCGAAGGCGACGACGTTCGACGGTGTGATCGCGGATCTGGAACAGAGTTGGCGACATACCGACAGCGAAGGGTTTCAGGCGCGACTTACGACGTACATGATCGCGGGAGAATGTCCGGAGTGTCACGGAGCGCGGTTGAATGCGCGGAGTAGCGCGGTGCGATTGAATCTGAAAGGAGGAGTAGGGCAGGTCTCCGACCTACCCTCAGCAAACAGAGAAGACGGAAAAGAGCCGGTCGGAGACCGGCCCTACTTAACTTTTCCGCAGTTCATTGCGCTGGATATCGGCGAGGCGCATGAAGTCGCCAAACAAGCGACGGCGACTTACAGCGCAAATGAAGCGGCTCGCGAAGTCGTCACAGGCATAGAGCAGCGATTACATTTTCTCGCGGAAACAGGGCTGCACTATCTCACATTGGATCGAGATTACGCGACATTGTCGGGCGGTGAGGCGCAACGCGTGCGGCTCGCGACGCAATTGGGCATGGGGCTCATGGGGGTGATTTACGTATTGGACGAACCGAGCATCGGACTGCATCCGCACGATAACCAGAAGCTGCTGGAGACATTGGTGGCGTTGCGGGATCGTGGGAACACCGTGCTCGTGGTCGAGCACGACGAGGACACTTTGCGACTGGCGGACGAGTTAATCGAATTGGGACCGGAGGCGGGGGTCGAAGGCGGCTATATCCTGTTTCAGGGTACACCCGCGGACTGTGCGCGATTGCCGGCGAAACTTTCGCGGACGGGGCCCTATCTTGCCCGGACACTGGGCGTGATGAAAGATGCGAAGACCAAGGCGCCCGACGGCGCATGGCTCACGGTGCGCGAGGCACGCGCGAACAATCTTCGCGGCGTCGACGCGAAATTTCCGGTGGGCCTGCTCACGTGCGTGACGGGGGTGAGCGGATCCGGCAAAAGTACCCTGGTGAATGATGTTCTCGCGGCCGCGGCGGCGCGGAAACTCAACGGCGCCAAAACGATTCCGGGCAAACATCGGCATATCGAGAATTTGGAGTTTTTTGAGAAACTCGTGCAGGTTGACCAGGAGCCGATCGGGCGCAGTCCGCGTTCGAATCCGGCGACGTACGTCGATCTGCTCGGACTTTTGCGCGACCTGTTCGCGCAGGTGCCGCTCGCGAAAGTGCGCGGCTACAAGGCGAGCCGGTTTTCCTTCAACGTTCGCGGCGGCCGGTGCGAACGGTGTCAGGGTGACGGCGTGATCAAACTGGATATGCAGTTCATGGCCGACGCGTACGCTCCGTGCCCGAGCTGCGGTGGCCGGCGATTCAACCGGGAAACGCTGGAGATTCTTTTTCACGGCAAGTCGATCGCAGACGTACTTGATATGACGGTACGCGAAGCGATCGTGCTTTTTCGCAACATTCCGCGCGTGATGGACAAACTCGCCACGCTCGATGCGGTCGGGCTGGGCTATCTCACGCTGGGACAATCATCGACAACGCTGTCAGGGGGTGAGGCGCAGCGCATTAAACTTTCGCTCGAGCTCAGCAAACGCCAGCAGGGCCAAACACTTTACATTCTCGACGAGCCGACGACGGGGCTTCACTGGGTCGATATTCAGAAACTCATGGATTTGTTGTTCAAGCTGCGCGATGCCGGAAATACGGTCATCGTGATCGAGCACAATCTGGACGTGATCAATCTTGCTGATTGGGTGATCGATCTGGGACCGGGCGGCGGGCGCGATGGCGGCGAAGTCGTTTTCTCGGGCAAACGTGGAGACTTAGAGAAATGCGAACGGTCCCGGACAGGCCAGGCGCTTAGGAAATGGCGGGGCGCCGTTGCATCCGGCGCCTAGGTCGGCACAACATTTCGGAGTTGTTCCTCAGGTTGGATTCGGGAATCGTTTTTCTAAACTACCGCAGGGTTGTTGTGTCCTCTGCGAATTCACACAGATTCTGCGGCACGCCCCTTTAGCGTCAGCTCACAATGGGGCGAATAGGTCTTTTTAACCTCCATTCAGATGAAACCTCACCCCTGTCTGTTACCCGGTCTCACTGCATTGCTTTGTGCGACTTCGATCACCGCCTCGTCGGTGATCGCTCAAGTGCCGGTCGTCGCTGCCGAGTCGTCGGCCGCTGTGACGACGACCGTTACGGCAACTCCGCTGGAAGAATTGGTTGCCCCCATCGCGCTTTATCCCGACGCCCTCATCGCGCTGATTCTGCCAGCGTCAGCATCGAGTTCCGATATCGTACTCGCGGCGCGGTTTCTCAATGTCGGCGGTACCGCCAATCAAATCGATACTCAGCCGTGGGATGACAGCGTCAAAGGACTCGCGCATTATCCCGAGGTCGTGAAATGGATGGACGAGAATCTCTCGTGGACGCAGCGCTTAGGAGAGGCGTACCTTGATCAACCGCAAGAGGTGATGGCGGCGGTACAGCGGGTGCGCGCTCAAGCTCGTGCGAATGGCGTGCTCGTTACAACATCGCAGCAAGAAGTGATCGTTGAAGATAATTACATCCGGATCATCCCCGCGCAGGCGGATGTGATTTATGTCCCGCGGTACGATCCTGAAATTATCTACATCGAACGGCCGGTCTACTATTCCACCGATCCGTGGCTGACCTTTGGCATCGGTTTCGGTGTCGGATCATGGCTCGCGTATGATCTTGATTGGCGCGGTTGCACCATCTGGGTCGACAACCACCGGCACGAACACTGGCGCGAGCATCGTGATTGGCGCTATCGGTCGTATCCCGGCCGGCCGGGTTATGTTGCGCACGATCCGTACTGGCGTCCATGGGCGCCGCTGCCCGGCCGCCCACGCCCTCCGCATCGCGACGTGAATCGTTGGACGCATGAAGTCGCGCGGCCGACGCCGTTGCCGGGTGCTCCGCGTTTTGATCGAGACCACAGAAGAGGCGGTACCGAGCATTTTGCGGGCGGCGAACGTCGATCGGGTGATCATCGCGGTAGCGATCGCGCGGGTAGCACGCAGATAAATTCAAACCATCCTGGAGCACTTTCAGGTCCGCGGCCTGGTGCCGCTTCCAATCCCGCCGCCGGAACGATCGTGAACCGTCAGCCTGCGCCCGCGATCACAGTGGATACCTCACATGCTGGTGGTACCGGACAACATCAACGCTCTCCGTCGGATCGAGCGGATCGGCCGGCGAGGGACGGACGCATTTCCGATCACGAACAACGGCAGGATCGCGGTACCGTTTCAACCCAACCCACGGTACGGCGGTGGCAGCCAGCGGTGCAGCCAAACGCGCCGCAGGTCGCGACTGACGGCGAGCAGCGTATGCAGCCAGCGAACCAGAATTTAACCCGACGGGTCAGGCCCGCGCCTGAAGCGGCGAGACCAGCGCCGGTTGTTTCGTCACAGCCTGTTCCGAGCGCGAACGTAACCGAAAGATCGCCATCGTTGCGAACGGGTCCCCGGACGCACGAATATCGGCCTGACCGGATTGCTCAACCGGCGGCGGCTCCAGCGACTGCACACGTTCAACCGGCTCCGATCGTGAATCACCAGCCGCCGGCTCCGGCAATCGCACCCGCTCCCACGGTGCGCTCCATGCCGCAGCAACGTGAGTTTCGCCAGCCGGAGAGAATCGCCCAACAACCCGCCGCCGCGCCCGCACCGGCGCGGGTGGAGCAAGCCCCCGCTCGGGCGGCTCAAAGTGATCACGGATCATCACGTTCGGGATCGAACGAAGGTAACGGCCGGAGCCAGGGCCAGGGCCGTGCTTCGCGTGAACAGGAACATTGAGTAGGTGTAGGTTGCGCGCTCGCGCGCAACGTCTGCCACGGCCGAAACGTTGCGTGGCGAGCGCGCCACCTACGCTTTGATTCGGGAGCCGGGTTTGTCCGTCCCTGCGCTCACGCGCAGGGCTACGTGACTAAAGCCCGGATTACTTCACCGCAGCCCACACGCGCTGCACGTCATCGTGGTCCTCGATCTCTTGGAGGAACTCACCGACTTCGGCCCGACTTGCGTCGTCCAACTCGGGAAATGTTTTCGCCAGGTAACCGATTTCACTGGTGATCACGGTCCAGCCGTTTTTGGCCAGCCACGTTGATACGGCGTGAACCGCAGTTCGCTCGGTGATGAAGCGCGCGCCGGTGCGTCCTTCCGGAACATCATCGTTTTGCTCGTGAGTGAGCGCTTCGAAATCGTTCGCCCCGGCCTCGATCGCCACCGCTTCGAGATCGACAGAAAGATCGGCGTGGTGGGCTTCGACAATGCCCACGTGATCGAAAAGAAACTTATTACTACCGGCCATTCCGAGGACGCCTTTCTTGAACATCACTCGCATTTCGGAGGCTGTGCGTTGGTGGTTATCGGTGTAGATCTCCACGATTACAGGCACCTTGTGTGGCGCGTAACCTTCGAACACGACGTGCTCCATTGAATTTTTTTCGCCGCCGATGCCGGCCCCTTTGGCGATTGCTCGTTCGATCGCGTCGCGGGTCACGCTCGCTTTCTTGGCTTTCTCGAGCACGGCGAACAAACGCGCGTTTCCCGCTGGATCAGGCCCGCCGAGTTTTGCAGCGACCGTGATTTCTTTAACTAGTTTTCCGACCACCTGACCCTTTTTAAGGTTCACGATGGCGCGTTTTGCGTGGAGCCATTGACGTCCCATGAGGGATCACGCTGAGGAGCAGCGACAGTTCGCGCAATGTCGAAGCGTCGTCCGACCCGCAAAAAATATTCGGCGCGCTGCAACTTCGAGAACGCGAGACGTGTGCTGAGGATGTTCTTCTAACAACCTCAAACAAAAGCTTCCCATGAAATCGTTCGTCCGTTCCTCGTTCGCACTCTTCGCTCTTTCAATCACCGCGCTCAGCGGTCACGCCGCCGCTCCGGGCTATGTTGACATCGGGAAATTCAAAGCCGCCGATGGTTGTCAATTTGTGGAGGTTAATCTCCAGGCGCCGCTGCTTAAATTCGCCTCGGTGTTCGTTGATAAAGATGAGCCCGAAATCGCTGCCCTGATTCGCACGATTCAACACGTTCGCGTCAACGTCGTTGGCTACGATGAGAGCACGCGCGTAGAAACCACCAACCGGGTGGGGGACGTCCGTCGCGAACTCGAAGCACAGGGCTGGACGCAGATGGTTACGGTGAAGGAATCCGGCAAGGCCGAGGACGTCACCGTATTCGTTAAAATGGCAGCCGATGACAGCATCGACGGTCTCGTTGTCACGGTGATCGACACCAACAAACGCGAAGTGGTTTTTGTGAACTTGGTCGGCAACATCAAGCCGGAGCAGCTCGCGACGATCGGCAAGCGGCTGAACATCGAGCCGCTGTCTCATCTGTCGGTGAAACTCAATAATCGTAAGGCCAGCTAACGTAGCCGCTCCATCCATTCGCATTCACAAATCTCGGATTATTATGAGCACCACCGATCTTTCTCCTCGCGCCGTTCGTCCTCGTCGGATCTGGCGGTGGTTGCTCGCCGGAGCTGGTCTTTGTTTCGCAGCGACAGCTCTGGTCGTGTACAATTTCGTCACGCTGAATCGAGACGCCGCGACCTTGCGCGATCAGCTGTTGTCCGCACTCGCAGTTCCTCCGCACATGCGAATCCAGATAACGGTCGGCCCAGTTTTTTTAGCAACGGTGCGCGCGGGACTGAGCGTCGTTGACCGAATTCCAGCGGAGGCGCGACTGGCATTGCGCGGAGTGAGAAACGCCAGCGTCGGCGTTTATGAGTTGGACGGAAAAGTGAATTCAAGCGAACGCGCGCAGATGTTTTCGATGGCCGACAAAGTCATGGACCGTCGCGGTTGGACGCGCGTGGTGGGAGTCCAGGATCACAATTCGGTTGTCCTCGTCTATTTACCCGCGAAAGAAATTTCGAGTTCGGCTGAACGCGTGTGTGTCGCGGTGTGTGATGATAAACATCTTGTCATCGTCTCGGGCAGCCTGCGCCTGGAACCGCTCGCTGAACTGGCGATGTCGCAACATCGGCTGGCGCTTCGCTGAAATTCGATCGTCGTTCGCTTCGCAGAGCAGAAAATTCTGCTCTGCTTTTCTTCGGCGGCTCACAGACTGGTCGGCGTGAAGCTGCCGAACATCGTTCATCTGGATGCCGACGCGTTTTTCGTATCGTGCGAACTGGTGTTGAAGCCGGAATTGCGCGGAACGAAATGCGCAGTCGGTGGGCGTGAACGCGGAATCATTTCGTCGGCGAGCTACGAGGCGCGAGCGTGCGGAGTTTATACGCCGATGCCTACGGCTCGAGCACTCAAGGTCTGCCCCGACCTGATCATGTTGCCCCACACGTCGGGACTCTACAGTCGAGTCTCACGGCAGATGTTTGAACTCTGCGAAACACTCACGCCCGTGGTGCAGCGGAACTCGATCGACGAAGGCTATCTCGATCTCGAGCCGTGCGGGTTGAAGACGATCGAGGCGATCGAAAGAGCGGTGCGAGCGTTGCAGGAGAAAATAAATCAGGAGCTGCAAATCACAGCTTCGTTCGGCATTGCGACGAACAAGCTCGTTGCGCAAATCGCTTCGAAGCTGCGCAAGCCGAGAGGTTTTGTAACGGTGCCTGCTGGAACGGAGGAGGATTTTCTCGCACCGCTGCCGATCGGAAAATTGCCGGGAGTCGGGACCAAAACTGAAGCGGTGCTCGTCGGGCAACATGGACTTAAACTCGTGCGGGATTTGGTCGCGTGCAGTGACAGCAAATTGCAGTCAATCTTCGGCGATGGCTGGCGCGACATGGTGGATTGTGCGCGCGGAATCGACGATCGCCCGGTTGAGACGGAGCACGAGGATGCGAAAAGTTATTCCCAGCAGGAGACGTTTTTCGAGAACGTGAGTGAGTTCGCGGAAATCGTCCGCGTAGCGAAACGGATGATCGACGAGTTGCTGCCGAAAATTCGGGAGGACGGAAAACGCGTACGAACGATGACGATTAAAATTCGCTATCCGGATTTTTCGCAGGAGTCCCACGGACGGAGTCTTAAGATCGCGAGCGATTTGGAGGCGCCGTTTTATCCGCTGGTTGAGCCGCTGCTGCGGGCGGCGTGGACAAAGCGGCGACCGTTGCGATTGGTGAGCGTGAAGTTTTCCGGAGTGGAACAGGGTGCGGTTCAGCTGGAAATGTTTGCGCAGACCGACGAAAAACGCCGCCGACTGGCCGGCGTGTTGGATCAAATTAACCAGCGCGGTGGCGCGACCATCGTGCAGCACGGACACCAACTTGCCAAGAAGACGGAGCTCCACTAACTCCACGTTCGCCATGCCTATTTACGAGTACTACTGCCCGGACAATCACACGGTCTATCAATTTTACGCCAAGACGATCGCGCAGGGACAAACGATGCCGAAGTGCCCGCAGAATTCGAAATTTCGGATGCAAAAGATGCTCTCGTCGTTTGCTGTGACGAGTGGAGGCAAGTCGTCGGACACAGCGCCAGCGGACGCGGCTGGCGCAGGAGCAGGGGACTCGGTTGACGACACGCGAATGGAGGCAGCGATGGGCGCGATGGAGCGAGAGTTTGCTAGTGTGGACGAGAACGACCCTCGCGCGATGGCGCGGATGATGCGTCGAATGTCAGATCTTACGGGCGAAAAAATTGATGGCGAGATGGAGGAGGTTGTTCGCAAGCTCGAGGAAGGAACCGATCCGGAAGCGCTCGAAGAACAGATGGGAGGAGGCGATGCTGGAGATGCGGATGATCCTTACGGCGCGGGTGCGGGTGGCAAAGAGGCAGGCGCGAGTGATCCACGGGAGCCGAAGCATCGCTTTCGAGTTCGGCGGACGGCGCCGACACGTGATCCGAAGCTTTACGACTACGAGTAGAGTGGGGAACCGTGGCCGCGAGGTTCGCGTTGAATCAAAAGCGCGTCTGCGAGTTGCCGACAAGGGCGGACCAAGTAGCGCAGGCCTCTTGCCTGCTTCCTCTTTTGGCGGAATGCAGGCTGGAAGCCCGCGCTACTACTGACGAATTCAAGACGCGCACATCCGACCAAACTCAATTTTAGATTCGTCAATGGCCCGGATTTCCGTCCAGTCGCGGGCTGTGATGTCGAAGCCTTCCGAAACTCTTTCCCGAATTGAAGCCGCCAAGCGTGCGGTCATGGCGCAGACCGAGCTGTTCCACCGCGACTTCGGACGGGCCACGAGCAATTGGAAGTCGGACGGAACTCGGGTGACGCCGGTCGACATCGCGATTTCAGAAGGAATTGTGCGCGAGCTGTCCGCGCAATTTCCTGACGACGATTATTTCAGCGAGGAGCTGACGAATGCAGAATCAGCCATTCCATTGACGCGGCGTTTTGCGTGGATACTTGATCCGATCGACGGCACCAACAATTACGCGCTGGGAATTGCGCACTGCGCGATTTCGTTGGGATTGTTCGAAGAAGGGCGGCCGGTCTACGGCGTGGTTTACGATCTCGCGCGCCGGACATTGATTCACGGCGGGCCAGGCCTCGGGCTCTTCGATGGCGAGCGCGCGGTGCGAGTGAGACCCGAGCCGCCGAACGCCCAGATGCTATTGGGCTTTCACAGCCCGTACGACAAAACGTTTGCGGCTCACGCTTCGATTTTGGTGGAGAACTTCAAGATTCGCGGGCTTGGCAGCAGCACGTTGCACCTGGCGTACGTCGCCGTCGGAATTCTCGGCGGTACGGTGGATCACAACGTGAAAATTTGGGACATTGCCGCCGCAGTGCCGCTCTGTCTGGCCGGCGGTGGCAACGTGGAATTTCTGAATGGTGAACAGTTCCCACTACGCGAATTCGACCTGAAGATGCGCCGCATTTTCTACATCGCGGGAAATGCCGCCGTCTGTGCGCGGCTGCGGCAGTTGCTTCGAGTCTGAGCGGCGCCAGGGGCGATTCCGAATGTAGCGCAGGCCTCCGTGCCTGCTGGTCCGAAGTTCGCACAGTCCCGGCATACTGAAAAACTGCAGGCACGGAGGCCTGCGCTACGCTCACCGCCGCTCACACCTGATAGACCTGCAGCGGTACTGGATCGAAAACTTTCGCGTCCGGCAATTGGGTCGCGAGCGCCTGGGCAAACCACGCCCGTGCGGGGGGATCGCCGTGAGTGAGGACAATGCTGCGCGCTCCGGTCTGCACCGCGAATTCCAACAGCTCTTCGCGATCGGCGTGACCACTGAGTTCGAAGCGATCGACGTGCGCTTTGATCTTCGTCTTCACGTTGGCGGCCTTGAAAAGAAATTGATCGCCCGCTTTCGCGGCGAGCAGCTGACCTCCCGGCGTATCCGGATCGCAATAACCGACAAAGCCGATCGTGTTGCGCGCGTGACCGAGCATGCCGGAAGCGAGCGTGTAACTCGGCGTGCGTTCCACCATCATGCCGGAGCTGACGATGTAGAGTGCGTTCTGCTGCGGATCTTCGCCGGGGTTCAGTTTCCGCGGAGTCGGCTTGAGCTTCAGATCCTTGATGATGCCGCGATTGAATTGCAGCGACTTGGTCTTGCGCGTGATTTCGTCGAAATAATCGGCGAGATCCATTCCGAGTCCGGATGCGTAGATCGGGCAATCAACGAGGCGACCGAATTTTCGCGCATCATGAACGATCGCCAGAATCTCCTGCATGCGACC
>CBRAFL010000152.1:0-12605 GCA_967755055.1 uncultured bacterium | reverse complement strand
AATTCTCTACCTGCTCGATGCGCCCTCGTTTGGTATACTTTTAAGCGACTGTGAAAAACTGATACGCGTGCTCCATTCGCTCGTGGATCAAGGCCACAGCGTCGTCGTGATCGAGCATCACTTGGATCTGCTCGCCGAAGCCGACTACATCATCGAACTCGGACCCGTGGGCGGTCCGGACGGTGGAGAACTCATGTACCAAGGCGATCTCGCTGGTTTGCTAAAGGTGAAGCAAAGCCCGACCGCGCCGTACCTACGCGCGAAACTTCAGCGTGTAGCGGCAGGCCTCCGTGCCTGCTGATCCATTTGCCGACGCAGTCCGCGTCGGCGGGAGCCGATCACCAATCCCCGGCAGGCAGGGACGCCTGCCGCTACGCTTGCCTATGACCACTTACTGTCCCGCCACACTCGCGTCGTGCGCTTTGGCCGCCTCATGCACGACCTTGATGAATTCCGGTAGCGAAACGGGTTTGAGCAAATAACGGAACAGCGCCGCTTCGTTGACGCTCCTCATCAGCAACTCCGGTTTCATGTAGCCGGTCACCAACACGCGTTGCATGTGCGGATATTCTTCACGCGCTCGCACCAGAAAATTCATTCCATTGCCACCCGGCATCAAGTGGTCCGCAACAACGACCTTGAACGTTTTGGTTTGCAGGATTTGATCGCCTTCGCGCACAGAACTTGCGGTCACAACCTCAAAATCAGGAGCTAGCGCTGCAGAAAACACGTCCAACACAGGCTTTTCGTCGTCGATCAGCAGCACCGCGTTTTTCATCACGGAGGTTCTCAATGAATCGACAGACTTCATCCCCGGATCGTGGGATCACGCCTTTCCTTGGCAAACGGAAATGCCGGCTACACAGGTTCATGCTTCGGCTTTTGTAAATTTGGCCGATAGGACGGAGGTGACACCCATTTACGATATGAAAACTTTCGATCTGCACCACGCAGCGCGCCGCGGCACGCTGTCTTCGGTCCCGGCCGAGGTGTTTTCGAACGAGCAATTACGAAGTCGGAACGCGTCCGGAAACACTCCGTTCCACGCCATCGCGCGTTATGGTGGATTGGAACGACTCCCCGCATCGGCGTTTACGGCCGAAAATCTCACGCTGCGGAATGACGCCGGTTACACCCCGCTCCACCACGCCGCCGAAAGCGGACAACTCGCGACATTGCCGCCCGTTTTCCTCTCCGAAATCTTTCTCAACCTCGCCAGCAATTCTGGATACACCGTATTTCACGTCGCCGCGGCGAACGGACACCTCGGTCAAATTCCTGAGTCATTGCTCACTCCCGCGACGATCGTTAGCAAAACCCATCTTGGAAATACGCTCCTGCACGAAGCCGCCGAAACGGGAATGCTCGATCGGTTTCCGAAACACTTTCTTACCCTCGGCAATTTTCTGCAGCGTAATTTCGGCGGAGAAACGGTTTTTCACGTGGCCGCCTTCAACGGCCACCTAAATCAGGTGCCACCTAGCCTCCTCACGAAGGACACGTTCCTGCAAACAACGCTTTCCGACGAAACCGTACTCCACGTCGCCGCGATTTCCGGACACCTCGCACAAGTTCCGATCGCGCTCCTCACGCCCGAGCATTTAAAACTGATGACCAAGACTGGTTACGCCGTCATTCACGCAGCGGCTAAAATGGGTGAACTTTCAAAAATCCCCTACGATCGGTTGACCGCGTCTCTGCTGCTGACGCGCAATGAAAGCGGCGATACGGCTCTCCATCTCGCGGCACAGAACGGCCATTTGGACCAGATATCCGACACGCTGCTCAATGAGGAGACACTCAACGTCGCCAATCATCTCGGCATGAGCGTCCGTCGAACGGCGATCACACGCGGCTTTGCTCTCCAGCTGCCACAACGATACCGGTCGAAAACGACTCATCTACTCGCGAGATTTCTCGGACGGCTCTGATCGGCCTAGCTCGAGAGCGCACTGGCTCGGAAACTGTGGGAGCGGCTTCACGCCCCGACGTTCGGCTTCTGAACTCAGTCGGGGCGTAAAACCCCTCCCACAGCTAAAAAACTTCTGCGATCACAGCAGACGCTCGCGATTCCGCACCACATTTTGGCCTTTCCAGCTCGTTTCCTGCTCAAGACACAGGCGAGACTTGCGCCGTCCCACCCAAACCGCCACACGTGAGCGTTTCCAATTTTTCATGAGCACCAACATCACTGCCATCACTGCCCGCGAAATCATCGACTCCCGCGGTAATCCCACGGTCGAGGTCGACGTTAAACTTGCCTGCGGCGCCTTCGGCCGCGCTGCCGTTCCGTCCGGCGCCTCCACCGGCGAGCACGAGGCGATCGAACTCCGCGATGGCGACAAGGCTCGCTACGGCGGCAAGGGAACACTCAAGGCCGTGGGCAACGTGAAGTCCAAAATCGCGCCCGCGCTAATCGGCTTCGATGCGTTGGACCAAATCGGCGTGGACCGCGCGATGATCAAACTCGATGGTACCACCACCAAATCGAAGCTCGGCGCCAACGCCATTCTCGGCGTCTCAATGGCCACTGCCAAAGCCGCAGCCGCAGCCGTCGGCCAGCCACTCTACAAATACCTCGGTGGCCCGAACGCGAAAGTCCTCCCCGTTCCCATGATGAACATCATGAACGGCGGCGCGCACTCCGACGCGCCCATCGATTTTCAAGAGTTCATGATCATGCCAACCGGCGCAAAGAGCTTCTCCGAAGCGCTGCGCATGGGCTGCGAAGTGTTTCACTCGTTGAAGAAAGTTCTGAAGGACAAGGGTCTCGCCACCGCCGTCGGCGACGAAGGCGGTTTCGCTCCGAAACTCGAGTCCACCGAGGCAGCCCTCGATGTCATCGCGCTCGCCGTCAAGAACGCGGGCTACAAACTCGGCAAAGACATCAACCTCGCCCTCGACGTCGCCGCGTCTGAATTCTACGTGAAGGAGAAGAAGAGCTACGTTTTCAAAAAATCCTCCGGAGCGATTTTGTCGGGTGACGAGATGGTCGAGTTCTACCGCAAGCTGACGGCCAAGTATCCGATCATTTCGATCGAAGACGGTTGTGCGGAAGGCGACTGGACGACGTGGAAAAAGTTGACCGACGCCATCGGTGATAACGTCCAACTCGTGGGCGACGATCTCTTCGTCACCAACACCTCGTTCCTCAAGAAAGGCATCGAGACCGGCACCGCCAACTCCATCCTCGTGAAAGTGAATCAGATCGGCTCGCTCACCGAGACGTTCGACGCCGTCGAGATGGCGAAGGAAGCCTCCTACACCGCCGTCATCAGCCATCGCTCCGGCGAAACGGAAGACGTCACGATCGCCGACATCGCGGTCGCCACGAACGCGGGCCAGATCAAGACCGGGTCGCTCTGCCGGACCGATCGCGTTGCGAAATACAATCAGCTCCTGCGCATTGAAGAAGAGCTCGGCGCGAGCGCGATTTACGGCGGCAAGATGAAGGGCCTGTAAGTCTTTTCCAGCGATTTGGATGTTCTCGGGGCCGGTCTTTCGACCGGCCCTTTTTCGTGAACGGGGAACACTCGGCTGCAGAACACGTCCGTCTCTTGGCTTCTTCTCAATCCACCTCGACAGTCATGTCCCTCCAGCTACGTTTCCCCACGTTCACCATGAATGCTCGCCACCTTACAGCTCTCTTCTGCATGGGTTTGATCGGTGTCACGGCCTCCGCAGCCGATGAAGCTCCGAAGGAGACTCCGAAGAAGCAGGCGACCAAGGAAGAAATCCAAGCCCGGCTCGCCGAACACGCGCGAAAGAAAGCCTTCGAGGCTGCCTCCGCGTCCTCGTCCTCCACCGCCACGCCCGCGCAAAAGGGCAATACTCCCGTTGCCGCGATCGGGGCGCCAGTCGCTCCTGATGGTTCGGCAAAAGCGCCCGCGGCAGACGCAAAGCCCGCCACGGAAGCCGCGCAAGCAGCCGCAACTCCGGAAGCGGCCAAAGTTTTGCCCAAGGTCGAAGTTAAGAAAGGCCGGATCACCGAACTCGACCGCCAACTCGACAAACAGAACGAGGAAATCGCGCGAGAAAAGAAAAACACGAAGCCGACGCCGTTGGACGAAACACTGAACGGTCCAAAGGTTTCATCGGCGCTCGCGATCTTCGGCGGTCAATCAAGCACGGACCGCTCAACCATCGCAAAGGAACGCGTCAGCATGATGGAAGAAGAGCGCGACATGATCGAAGCAATTGCCCAAGCCACGACGAAGGAAGAAAAAGAAGAGCTTCAAAAGACGTTGGATTCGATGAGAGAGATGCGGCGCGAGTTGGAAAAGTCGCTGCACTGATTCGGCTGGCCGCAAGTCTCTCTCGCGAAAGGATCGACAATTCGGAGCGGAGGGACGACCTCCGTGTCGTCCGTTTTTTTAGCGGGCCCGCGGACCCGCCCTACCTAAACCGCAACGCTCCTGGCTCGTTCACGTCACTCGACCCGAACGATATAGCCCCTTAGATATTCGCTCTCGGGCATCGTCACCAGAACCGGATGATCCGCTGGTTGATGGCAGAACTCCACGATCCGCACTTTGCGCTTCGCGTCCGCTGCGGCCTCCGCCAGTACACCACGGAGTTCCGCATCGTGCATGTGATGCGAGCACGTGTACGTGGCCAACAATCCGCCTGGCGTGAGGCGCTGCATCGCGCGCAAGTTGATATCTTTGTAGCCTCGGAGCGCACCTTCCAGAGCGCTCTTCGACTTCGCAAACGGAGGAGGATCCAGAATGATCACATCCCACAGCGCCTCCGTGTTGCGAACGGGATCGTTGAGCCAGTCGAAAACATTCACGACCTGAAACTCCGCTGAAACCTTATTCCTCTCGGCGTTTCGACGCGCCGCCGCAACCGCATCTTCCGCACTGTCGAGTCCAAGCACTTTGACGGCACCAGCGCGCGCCGCATGCAGCGCAAACGGCCCTTGATTACAAAACGCATCGAGCACGCGCTTACCCGCGCAGAACTTCGCCACCGTCGTATGTTGGGCGCGTTGATCGAGATAAAACCCTGTCTTCTGCCCGCTCTGCAAATCGAGCCAGTAGTCGAAGCCGTCAATCGTTACCCAGCGCGCTTCCCATGCTTTGCCGGAGCGCGTGTGCACTTCCGACGACAGTCCTTCGAGACGGCGGATCGGAGCATCATTTCGAAAAATAATTTCCGACGGTTTCAACACACTCGCGAGCACGTCGCTGATGAGTGCGGACCGCTGTTCCATCGCCAGCGACTGTAGTTGCACCACCAACACATCGCCAAATTGATCCACCACAACGCCCGGTAGATCATCGGACTCCGACCACACCAGGCGGCGCGTTTCGCCACTGGCGGAAGGATTCGTATCCGCAATTTGCCGACGCGCAATCGCGCCAGTGATCGCCGCCTTCAAGTAAGCTTCATCCAAGGCAACTCGATCGCGACTGAGGCGCCGCCACACGATCTGTGACTTCGAGTTGTAGATCCCCGTGCCAATAAACCTGCCTGTCCGATCCCGGCATTCCACAACGCTGCCGTCGTGCTCCACCGGCAACAGCGCCTCCACTTCATTGGCAAAGACCCACGGGTGTCCCGCGAGAACACGCGGCTTTGCATTGGGTCTAAGTTTGAGCGTGGGGAGAACAGACACGCCGCAAACCTTCAGGGATTGTCACGCGCTGCGAGGAAAAATCTTCACCTTGAGCTGCTTCAGCGCGGTGCCCGGTACGATTGCGCTTCAAATCTTTCGTTGCGATGCCCGCACGCGAATCAGCGAAAGCCATTGGCGAAAACGAAACGATTCCACGCGGGACAACGGTCCGGCAAAACAACTTCTGTACTGAAAGTTCCGAGACGTACTCGGAAAACCAGACGAACTAAAGCTCAGTTATCGGATTCGAATCGCAGCGTTTCCATTCCGTAATGAAAACCTTTGCGATCTTCGTATCCGATCGGTGCATCCATGGCGGCAAAGAGCACCTTGAGCAGGCAGAAGGCGTAAACCAAGCAGGCGAAAAGGAGGTAAAGGGGCATCGGGGAAAGCACGAGAATAGGGTAATTATTATCGGCAAAAAGCGATCACACTTTTGAGGAAAAGACTGAATTAGCGGAATCCTTACATCTCTTCACCATCGCGTCCGCCCGCAGATTCTCGCTGCTGCGAGCGCGGCAATGTCGCGAAATTGCAACACTGCCTCTCGCTTAGCAGCGGTCTCGATTCGCTTCAGCGCGTGCCTGTGGGCAGCGGAGCAAGCGTCTGTAAAAACGCCCAGATCGCTTTCAACTCCACGTCGTTCATCTGTCCGAATCCACGTGGCATCACCAAATTGGTCGATGTTCCGTCCGGCCTCGTCCCGGTCCGTATCACCGCCACAAAATCTTTCTCCGCCCACTTGCTTAAATGACCTGAACTGTGCGGCGTAAGATTCGCCGCTGGCGGCCAGTCAGGCGGACCGATGTCGATTTTCCCGCCAGAGAAATTGCTCGAGTGGCATCCTATGCAAGCGACTGACACATACCGGCCGTACTCCACGGTGATGCCGGGCGTCACCACGTCCGGCTTGAGGTTCGCGTGATCGATCTCGGTTGCCGCGATCTTGATCTTCCCAGCAAGGAGCAACGCACGTGCGACTGGACCCACTTTCACCGGCACGGATTCGCGATCAACCGGTGGCACTGATTTCAGAAATGCGATCAAATCGCCCATGTCATTCTCGCTCAAATGCGCGAACTCCGTCGAAGGCATCAGAAATAGTCCACGCCCATCCTTCGCCACACCGTGGCGGATCGCCCGGAGAAAATCCTCGTCGCTAAAATCGGCCGGCAGTCCACCGCGCCCGCGCGTGATGTTCGCACCGTACAACCGGCCCATCGCCGGATCATCGATCACTTTCCCACCGCCCAAATCCTTGCCATGACATTCAAAACACCCGCGACTTTCCGCGAAATGTTTTCCGCGAGCGATCGCAGCCGAATCTGTCGGTATCACTTCGGGCGCGACGCGCACGACGTGAGTTTCTTTTAACAACACGCCCGACTTCCAGTAAACTACCGCAACTGCAGAGGCGACTGCCGCCACGAGCCCAACCACCGTATAAGCGAGGAACTTGATGAATTTTCGCACGATTTCTTAGTGCGAAAATTTCGCGCGTTTGCCAAACGCTTTCTGATCAGCCGGTTCCTTTTTTTAGCAACGGAAGACGCCCGTGGCGAAAATATCCTTTCTCCACGACCGCTTCCCCGTTTCACTGACCCTTCCGCCTTTTCGTCCTGCATTTTTGCCGTTCACTCGATGTCTCCCGCCCAAGAAATCGCCCGCCGTCGCACCTTCGCGATCATCTCGCACCCCGATGCGGGCAAAACCACGCTCACCGAGAAATTTCTCCTCTACGGCAACGCCATCCATCTCGCCGGCGCCGTCACCGCTCGGAAAAACCAGCGCGCCACCGCGTCTGACTGGATGGAACTGGAAAAGCAGCGCGGCATTTCGATCAGTTCGACGGTCCTGCAATTCGATTACACCGGCTACGCAGTCAACCTGCTCGACACTCCCGGCCACAAGGATTTTTCCGAGGACACCTACCGTGTTCTCACCGCCGTTGATGCTGCCTTGATGGTGATCGACGCCGCGAAAGGCGTTGAGGCGCAAACCCGCAAACTGTTCGAGGTCTGTCGCCGCCGGGGCGTGCCTATTTTCACGTTCATGAACAAGTGCGATCGCCCGACGCGCAACGCCCTTGAGCTCCTCGACGAGCTTGAACAGGTGCTCGGGCTCCAATCGTCACCCGTCATTTGGCCGCTCGGAAACGGACCGTCATTTCGCGGCGTATTCGATCGCCGGAGTCACCAGGTCCATTTGTTCGAACGCGTTCCGGGCGGAAAATATCAGGCACCTGTTAATGTCACCTCCCTCGAAGATCCCCTCGTGCGGGATCGTCTCGACGACTACACGTACGGCCAGGTCAAGGAGCAGCTCGAGATGCTCGATGGCGCAGGACATCCCTTCGATTTGGCCGCCGTGCAAGCGGGACAACAGACACCGGTTTATTTCGGCAGCGCCGTAAATAATTTCGGTATCCAGCTTTTGCTCGACGGTTTTCTGAAAGATTCCGTCCCGCCTGCGCCGCGCAAATCCACCGTCACCGTCGGCGGCCCGCTACGCGCCGATGCGTCATCCGCCGTCGGCGCGACCGACGGCGAGAAGCGCGTCGTTCCGGTGACGTATCCAAAATTCTCTGCGTTCGTTTTCAAGATCCAGGCGAACATGGATCCGAAGCATCGCGATCGCATCGCGTTTGTCCGCATCTGCTCCGGCAAATTCGAACGCGACATGATGGTCACTCATCCCCGCACCGGAAAAACGATGCGCCTATCCTCTTCGCACAAGCTCTTCGGTCAGGAACGCGAGACCGTCGACGAAGCCTGGCCGGGTGACGTCATCGGATTGGTTGGTCACAGCGAATTTCACATCGGCGACACGCTCACCGAGGAAAAAACAATCCTGTACGACGAAATCCCCCGCTTTCCACCGGAAGTTTTCACCTTCATCAGCAACCCGAATTCGTCAGACGCGAAAAAATTCCGCGCCGGGTTGGAGCAGCTGTTGCAAGAAGGCGTCGTGCAATCGATCACGCTTCGCGCCGGCATGACGACCGCCACGCTGCTCGCGGCGGTCGGCGCACTGCAATTTGAAGTCGTGCAGTTCCGCCTCGAGAGCGAATATGGCGCTGCGTCGCGGCTCGATCCTTCGCCTTGGACGGTGATGAAGTGGATGGCGCCAGCTGACCCAACCGCAAAATTACCTGACCCATCGCAATTCATCGTCGCAACAGGCGTGGCGTTCGGCACCGATAAACTTGGCCAGGCGGTTGGGCTCTTCCCGAACGAATGGACGATGCGCTACTTCATCGACAAAAACCCCGGCGTGAAGCTGCACGATCTTCCGCTCGAGCAGAGCAGCACCTAGTCGGTCCCAACCATCGCTGAGACGAAGTCCGATCTCAGCCCGCAGGGCTCTCGTCTTTCAGTAAAGTAAGGCGCGGTCTCCGACCCGCTCTGTTTTTCTTTTCTGCGCCTCCTCGAGGTCGGAAGCCGAACCCCGATCGATCGCGTCCGCGGTGTTGGAGCATGCCGCAAGCCTCCCCGGCGACTGTTTACCTATGCCGATTTCAGGACACACCCTAATCGCAAATTTATCACGTTTTAAATAAAACTCCGGTGGATCGAAAGTAACGGGTGTTTTTCGCCTCCTGTTCATGCACCGCCCATCCTACCCCTCGCTTTCGTTTCGCATCCTCACGACATGGTTTGCGGTTGCCGCATTTGCCGGCGCGGCTTTTGCGGTCGCGCCCGGAGCCCATCACGCAGCCGTTACCACGGGCGGACAAAACGATGTTTTTCTCGGCGGTAATTTCATCGAGATCGGTCTCAACACCGCTGGCACGTTCGGCAGCGTGAATGCCAAGCCTGCTGGTTTTACCGGCACCACTGCTCGGACCAACATCGGCATGAATATTGATCTCGACGGCTTCGGTGTCGGCACGACGCAGAGCTTTGATTATTTTCTGCCCGGTACGCCGTATGTGGCTTGGGGCATCGGCTATAAAATCGGCAGCACCGCCTACACGGCCACCAACTCAAACCCACCCGGTGAGAACATTCCCACCACCGTCGCAGATACATCCTCCGGCAACACGTTGTCCGCGACCGCGACCTCCACCTTTACTCCGAGCGGAGCTACAAGCAGCCCGCTCCAGAT
Source organism: uncultured bacterium (assembly GCA_967755055.1). GTDB lineage: Bacteria > Verrucomicrobiota > Verrucomicrobiia > Opitutales > Opitutaceae > Opitutus. The sequence goes on along the minus strand of CBRAFL010000152.1, from coordinate 2,878 downwards.
CCAGCAGACCGTCTCGTTTGACGTGAACGATAAGTTTTTTCGAATGAACGTCACTTTCACCAACCAGGGTTCCGGCCCGATGAATAATGTGCGCTACGCCTGGGTCGTTGATCCTGACAACGTCAAAGACGTTGGCGGAAATTACACGACCATCAACACGATCTTGAACACGTTCGCCGCAGGTGACGGAAAGGCCGTCCTGAACGCATCCACGACAACCCCGATCGTCACGAATTTCATTCTCTACACGACTGACAGCCGGGCGCGCGTTAGCTATACCGCTTATGTCGCCCACAACTCACAGACCGTCTATCAATCCGGCATCTATGATACAGCCCAGGCAAAGGGCAGCACGGCAACCTTAGACACCCGTGTCGCGATCACAGTGGATGTGGGGACTCTCGCTGCCGGACAGAGCACCACGTTCACGTTCTACATGAGCATCAGCAACGATGCTTTCGCCGCGTTTGAGGCGACCGTCGCCGCCTCCAGCGCCCCGAATATCAATGACGCCACCACCACCGGAACCTATGGCACCAGTCTCAGCTATCCGATCCAAGCCAGCTTTTCGCCCACCAGCTACAGCGTAACCGGAACGCTGCCTACGGGCCTCAGCGTCGACACGGCCTCCGGCATCATCAGCGGAACTCCGACGCAGACCGGCACATTCCCCGTGACCATCGGTGCAACGAATGCAAATGGCAGCCGTACCGCCACCCTCACTCTCACGATTTCTCCGAAGACCGTCACCGCCACAGGTCTCGCCGCGGACAAAGTCTACGACGGCACGACCACCGCCACAATTTCCGGTACCGCGACGTTGACTGGAGTTCTCCCGGCCGACAGCTCCACGGTTTCGATCACAGGCACTGCCGCTGGAACGTTTGCCACTGCGTCGGTGGGCACCGGCAAAACAGTCACTGTCTCGGGCCTTTCGCTCACCGGTTCCGCCGTGGGAAATTATATATTGTCTTCGCCTACACTAACGGCGGGCATTACAGCAAAGGCGTTAGCCGTCACAGGAATCACTGCGAACGATAAGCCCTACGACGGCACAACCGCCGCCACGATCTCCGGCACCGCAGCGCTGAGCGGAGTTCTCCCCGCCGACTCCTCAAATGTTTCGATCGCGGGCACTGCCGCCGGAGCGTTTGCCACCGCAGCGGCGGGCACCGGCAAAACGATCACAATCACAGGCCTCTCGCTCACGGGTTCCGCCGCGGGGAATTACCTACTGCCTTCGCCTACACTCATCGCAGATATTTCGGCCAATGCGTTAACCATCACAGGAATCACCGCGAATAATAAACCATACGACAGCGCCACAACCGCCACGATCTCCGGCACCGCAACGCTGACCGGCGTTCTCCCCGCCGACACCGCCACGGTTTCGCTCACGGGTACTGCCACTGGAACGTTTGCGACTGCGGTGGTGAGTGGCGGGAAACCGGTTACAGTCACGGGCCTTTCGCTCACTGGTTCTGCCGCAGGAAACTACTTACTATCTTTGCCGACACTGACGGCGGACATTACGGCCAAGGCCTTAACCGTCACCGGAATCGCTGCGAGTAATAAGCCATACGACGGCACCATCGCCGCTACGATCTCAGGCACCGCAACGCTGACCGGCGTTCTCCCCGCCGACACCTCCAATGTTTCGATCGCGGGCACTGCCACTGGAGCGTTTGCCACTGCGCCGGTGGGCACCGGCAAAACGGTCACACTCACGGGCCTTTCGCTCGCTGGTTCCGCCGCAGGAAACTACTTACTATCTTTGCCGACACTGACGGCAAACATTACGGCAAAGGCCTTAACCGTCACCGGAATCACTGCGAGTAATAAGCCATACGACAGCACCATCCCCGCTACGATCTCAGGCACCGCAACACTGACTGGACTTCTCCCCGGAGACACCGCCAACGTTTCGATCGCAGGCACTGCTGACGGAACGTTTGCTACCGCGATGGTGGGCGGCAATAAGACGGTCACAGTCACGGGTCTTTCGCTCACGGGTTCCGCCGCAGGAAATTACCTACTGTCATTGCCGACGCTGACGGCGGACATTACGGCAAACTCGCTAACCGTAAGTGGAATCACCGCGAATAATAAATCATACGACGGCACCGCCTCCGCTACGATCTCCGGCACAGCAATGCTCACCGGAGTTTTCCCAGCTGACAGCGCCGCGGTTTCGACCACGGGCACTCCCACTGGAACGTTTGCGACCGCAGTGGTCGGCACCAGCAAAACCATCACAATCACGGGCCTTTCGCTCTCCGGTTCCGCCGCCGGAAATTACCTGCTGGCTTTGCCGACACTAACGGCGGACATCACGTCAAAGGCACTCAGCGTCACAGGAATTACCGCGAACAATAAACCGTTCGATGGTACCGTCTCCGCCACTCTCAACACCACAAACGCCGCTCTGAGCGGAGTCGTCAGCGGCGACTCCGTGACTCTCGTCACCTCGGGCGCCAGCGCTTCATTCGCCGACGCGACCGTGGGCTCCGGCAAAGCGGTGACGATTTCAGGTCTCACGATTTCGGGTACAAGTGCGGGCAACTACACGCTCATCCAACCGACCGCTACCGCCGACATCATCCAATCCACCGCCGCGGTCACTCTCGGGAATCTCAACCACATTTACGACGGCTCTCCTAAGTCCGCCACCGCAACCGCTGTCCCGAGCGGACTCACAATCAATATTACATACAACGGGAGCGCCACCGCTCCGACCGCCGCCGGCAGTTATACAGTCGTGGCAACGGTCTCTGATTCCGTCTATAGCGGCTCCGCCTCCGGCACCTTGGTCATCTCGACACTCAACCAAGCTATATCATTTACTCCACTTCCCAACAAACAGACGACTGACGGTCCC